>CAVBZJ010000007.1:0-34270 GCA_963599785.1 Anaerovoracaceae bacterium | reverse complement strand
CTTAAAACGAGAGTTTGAAAATTTTGTCGAATAAAAACGATTTATAGCAACAAAAAGTGTTAATTTATAACAAAATATTACCATAATCGGGAAATAGTGAAAAAAATTTTCAAAAAAATCTAAAAAAATTTAAAAAACGAGTGAAAAATACTTTACAAAAAAAATCGAAAGTAGTATATTATTAGTGTCGAAAGGAGATACGACCTGCGACGATAAAAAAGCTCATCATTTTCCCCCTTATCATATATTATTCAGGAAGCAGTAAACAAAGTTTATTGCTTTTTGAATTTTAAAGGGGACTTCGCAGGTATAAAGTTTATAAGGGCGGAGATAGGTGTAAATTACTGCTTCCTTCTGCTCCGCTTTCGCTGCGCAGCACTGCGTGAGGAAAACAGTTCTTCCCCTCTCGCAAAAAAAGTAAATTGTGTCATTCTGAGATGGGCAATCGTAGACAATCCCGCGAAGAATCTCAAAAGTTACTTTCGCGTAAAGATTCTTTGTAGGCAGAAGCGAGAAGTTAGTCTCAGAATGACAGTCTGTAATTTTGAGTAGAGAATTTTTGTCGGCGGGAGCAAGTCCCCGCCCTACGGTATGCATACAATTACTACGATGTCATACAGTTACAAACTGTATGCGCCGTAAAAAGAGAGGTTTTTATGACGAAAGGCGAAATCGCAAGAAATATCTTTCTTGCGGGCGATAATTGCTCGGTGTCCGTCGCGCTCGCGTTTAAGGACGAATTAAATCTCCCCGAAAACTCGATAAAAAAGCTCTTTATCGGTTTCGGCGGAGGTCTCGCCAGACAAAGGCTCGTGTGCGGCGCGGTTTCCGCAATGACCGCCGTGCTTTCTTATTTCCTTTCCGACGGCGAAAACAAAGCCGAAATTTACGCGATAATTCAGAAAGCCTGCGACGAGTTCAAAAACGAAATGGGTTCGCTTATTTGCGGCGAGCTTCTCTCGCGTGGAACGCCCGTTGCGGCGAAAAGCACCGCGCCCGTTCCCGAAGCGCGTACCCCCGAATACTATAAAAAACGCCCTTGCTCGGACATATGCGCACTTGCGGCGGATATAACCGAAAAATATTTGAAAATCTATTCGCCGTCGAAATAAACCGCGGCGGCTATGTGAGAAAACGGCCGGAATTAAAAGACGACTTCGAGAGGAGAGAAGAATAAAAATGAAAGCAGCGATAATTCTTAATTCGCCCGAACCTGTAAAAAACGTGGCGGAGGAAAACGTTATTTACGCCGACGCGGGGTATAAGCACAAGGCTTTTATCGGCGGCAAAAAAACGCTTGCGGTTGTCAGCGATTTTGATACCCTCGGGGCGGCTCCCGAAAACGAAAGGCTTGTAAGTCTCGAATGCGAGAAGAATTTTACCGACGGCGAGCGGGCGGTGCATTTTGCAAAGGAATGCGGTGCGGACGAGATTACGATTTACGGGGCGTTCGGCGGAAAGCCCGAACATATTCTCGGCAATATAGCCCTTCTTGCGATTGCCGAAAAAATAGGGCTTAAAGCGGCGATTCGCGGCGATAATTATACCGTTTGTCTCGTCGGCGGCAAGCGCGCGTTCAACGTTCATAGCGGCGCGTCCGTTTCGCTTATTCCTTATACCGACGAAGCGGCGGTTACGGATAGTCGCGGGCTGTATTACCCGCTCGAAAACCTCGTTTTGACCAAAGAGGATACGCGCGGGATAAGCAACGTTGCGACGGCGGACGAGTTTTTTATAAACGTATATCGCGGCAAGGTGCTTGCTATAATTTACGACTGAATCGCTGAACCGTTTGCGGCGGGCTTTACGGCGCGCAATACGGCACATAATATGGCGCGCTGTATAAAATATCCGCACGATATAAGACGATATAAAAACTTATAAATAATATAACGTATAAAGGAAGAAAGGGGTTATGGACGGCATAAAAGAAACGAAGCTTGAAAGGGCGACGAAGGCGATAAGAGAGATTTTTTCGGCGGCGCGCGTGCCGTATGCGGACGTTATTTGCTATAAGGGCGAAGAAAAAATTTTGAGGCTTATTTACGGCGAAAACGCGACGGGGAACGAGAGCCTTCAAATGTATTCGTGCAGTAAGCCCGTGACGTCGTTCGCGGCGATGCAGCTTATCGAAAGAGGGCTTATCGGAATAGACGACGACGTGGAAAAATTTCTGCCCGAAATAAACGAGCGGTTTCTTGCGGACGAGCGTGGAAACAAGCTTGCGCCGAAAAACAAAATGACGGTGCGACACCTGCTCACTATGACCGCGGGCTTTACCTATAACACGCGAACCGCGCCCGTACTCAAACTGCAAAAGAAGAATCCGAGCGCGAGTTTGAGAGATTTTATACCCGCGTTCGTGGCAACGCCTATGGCGTTCGAGGCGGGAACGAAATTCGAGTACAGCTTGTGCTACGACGTTCTCGCGGCGGTTATAGAGGTCGCGGCGAAAACCAAGTTTTCCGCGTTCGTAAAGGAAAATATTTTCGAGCCGCTCGGTATGGAAAATTCTTCTTTCGACAACCAAAGCGCGAGCTTTCCGCAAAAATATTTCGTGAACGAAAAAGGCGAAATGCGCCCGTGCGGGGAAGAAAACGAGCTTATTCTGACTAAAAATTACGAAAGCGGCGGCGCGGGGCTTGTTTCCACGGTAGAAGATTATGCTAAATTCGTGCGGTGTCTCGGTCGCGGCGGCGTTACGGAGCGCGGCGAAAGGCTTTTAGGCGAAAAATATTTGAAGCAATTATCGACGGATCAGGTCGGCAACGCTTCCGTAAAGAACGAATTTACCTGCGTGCAGGGTGCTGATTACGGCTACGGCTTCGGCGTGAGAGTAAGAAAGGTCGATACGCCGTGGGGGCTTAAAAAGGGCGAGTTCGGCTGGGACGGCGCGGCGGGCAGCTATTCTCTTATAGATCCGAACACGGGAGTGACCATAGCTATGGGAATGAACCTTCTCGGTTGGCCGAGCGTTTTTACGGGCAAGCATCTCGAAATCGTCCGCGCTATATACGAAAATCTGCTTTGATAAAAATTTGTGAACGGATATTAAAGGCGAGCCGCCGCGACTTTTTAGTCGCGGCGGCTCTCTTTTTTATTCTTACTGTCCGCAACTTTTTTGGTTAAGACGGCTTTTTTAGCGCAATTCTTGCTCAATTTCCGAGGCGGCTCTCGTTTTTGCACACTACCCACGCAATTCCCGTGTAAATTTCTTTGCAACACTCGCGTAATTACCCGCGTAATTTTCACACTTTTTAGGCAAACGCGCTTTTCTTTTTGCAATTTTTTTACCTCCCGCCGAGCGTTTTCGCTCGACGGGAGGTTTCGTATACCCCGACTAACTATAAGAAATTTTTATAGAAACGTGAAAAATTGTTCATATATTTCGTTGACATAAAAGGACGGCGGTAGTATAATGCAATATGAAAAAAGTTTCATATTTGGAGAAGGATTATGAATATTGCCGAATTAAAAAACGTTAGCCGCGTGTATAAAAGCGGCGACCACGAGCTGAAAGCCTTGGACGACGTGAATATCGGACTTGAAGAGGGAAAGTTCGTCGTCATATTAGGACCGAGCGGCGCGGGAAAAAGCACTCTTCTGAATCTGCTCGGCGGGCTTGACAGTCCGACTTCCGGCACGATAACCGTGAACGGACAGGATATTTCAAAGCTCTCTTCGGACGAGCTTGCGAAATACCGCGCGACGACGGTCGGGTTTGTGTTTCAGTTTTATAACCTGATACCTACGCTCACCGTAAAGGAAAACGTGGAGCTGGTGAAGGAGATTTCGCCGGACGCGTTCCCCGCGGAAAAGATGATAGAAGAGGTGGGGCTTATCGACCACCTGAAAAATTTCCCCGCGGAGCTTTCGGGCGGCGAACAGCAAAGGGTTTCGATAGCCCGCGCGCTCGCAAAAAACCCGAAAATCATTCTCTGCGACGAGCCGACGGGCGCGCTCGACTCGGCTACGGGCGTTCTCGTTCTTAAACTTCTTCTTAAAATGGCGAAGGAATACGGCAAAACGATTGTCGTGGTAACGCACAATCAGAACATAGCGAAAATGGCGGACGTGGTTATAAGGGTTAAAAACGGCAAGATAAAGTCCGTAGAAGCTCAGCCCGAACCCCTTTCCGCAGACGAGGTGGAGTGGTAATATGCTTCTGAAAAAACTCTGGCGGACGATGGGGCTATACAAGGCGCAATTTATCTCTATGATAATTATGATTGCCTTGGGCATAGGCGTATTCGTCGGCTTCAATATGGAATGGAAAAGCATTGAGATAAACACCGCGCGCTTTTACGAGGAGACGGGGTTTGCGGATTACAGGCTGGTAAAGGAAAAGGGCTTTTCGACCGAAGAGCTTGATAAAATCGCCGCGATAGACGGCGTGGAAAAAGCGGGCAGGTTCGTGTCGTTTAATACCGCCGTTTCGGGTTATGCAGACAAAACGGTTGCCGTTGCGGTGACCGAAAACCCCGAAATATCTTACGTTATGCTCGTCGAGGGCGAGCCTTACGACGCGGAAAACGTTGGCGGAATCTGGCTTTCCGATCAGTTCGCTTCGGCGGGCGGCTTTAAGGTCGGCGACGAAATGACGCTTAATTTTCAGATGATTTCGTTCAAGCTTACCGTAAAAGGGCTTGTGAAGGCTTCCGAATTTCTTATTTGTACGAGAGACGAGTCGCAGCTGATGCCTGAATTCGTGTCGTACGGCTTCGGGTACGTTACTCCCGCGACCTATGCAAAGGAATACGATAACGGGCTGAGGGCGGCGATTGCCGAAAAGCTTTATCTAAGCGAAAAGGACGTTATTTCGGATGAAGAACGTGATGCAAAGCTCGAAAACGGCGTTTACGCGGAAACGGCAAACGCTATGTTCATCGCGCAGTACGGCGAAAAGAGCGGCACGGAAGTTTATTCGCAGATTAACGTTGTTTCGGATTTAGGCAAAAAGGAAATGAAAGAGGCGGTGAACGCTGCGCTCGACACGACGACGATAGTTCTAAGCAAAGACGAAACGACCTCTTACGCAGGTCCGCAAGGAGAGGTGGAGGAAGGCAGAACTATGGGTTCGATTCTTCCCGTAATGTTCCTGCTTATCGCCGTGCTGACTATGGTAACGACAATGCACCGCTTAACCGCGAAGGAAAAAACGCAGATAGGCACGCTGAAAGCCTTGGGCTTTAAGGATAAGCGCATAACCGTGCATTACACCTCTTACGCGCTGATGATAGGTTTGATAGGTTCTGCTATCGGCATCGCGCTCGGGTACGGAATCGCGTACGTTATTATGAATCCGCACGGAATGATGGGAACTTATCTCGATATGCCGTACTGGAAAATAAGTATGCCGTGGTTCTGCGCGCTGATTGTAGTGGGGATAATCGCCCTGCTGACGTTTATAGGCTATCTTTCCGTAAAGCAGATGCTTAAAGGCACGGCGGCGGACGCGCTTCGTCCTTACGCGCCGAAAAAGGTTAAAAACCTTGCGATAGAAAAAACGAAGCTGTGGAAAAAATTCTCCTTCGGCACGAAGTGGAATCTGCGCGACGTTATGCGTCACAAATCGAGAACGTTTATGAGCCTTTTCGGAATCGTGGGCTGTACAATTCTTCTCATCGGCGCGCTCGGTATGAACGACACTATGCAGGCGTTCCTGAACGATTATTACAACGACGCGATGAACTACGACGTTCGCATTTATCTTGCGGACGACGTAAAGCAGGATAAAATAGATCAAATAATAACCGCGTTCGACGGCGATTATTCGGGTTCGGTTGCGGTCGAGATAGGCGAAAAGGCGTTGTCTCTCGACGTGTATTCGGTAACGAAAGACAAGGTACGCTTCCCCGCAAGCGGAAAGAACGGGTACGTCACCCTCTCGGACGACGGCGCGTACGTTTGCGAAAGAATCGCAAGGGAATTCGGCGTCGGCGCGGGAGATACTCTCGTCGTCAGTCCGTTCGGACAGGATAAGTCTTATGAGCTTAAAATAGCGGGCGTCGTGCGTTCGGTATCCGAAAACGTGGCGATAACCCCCGCGTACGCCGAAAAATTAGGCATTTCGTATACGATAAGTTCGGTGTATTCCTCGGCGGATAAGACGACCACGGAGAATATAATAAACGCGAACTCGGGCTTTAAGACGGCGATTAAAAACTATCAGGAGAAAAAGGAAATCATAAAAACGTTCGATACGTTTACGCAGCTGCTTAAAACCAGCGTAACGGTGCTTATGCTCGCGGCGATAGTTCTCGGACTCGTGGTTCTTTATAACCTCGGCGTTATGAGCTATACCGAAAGATACAGAGAAATGGCAACGCTGAAAGTCGTCGGTTTTAAGGATAAGAAAATCGCGGGACTTTTAATCGGGCAGAACCTCTGGGTGACGCTCGTCGGCGTAATCATAGGTATTCCGTGCGCGATAGGGTTATTGAGCTATCTTATAGTCGCGCTAGCAAGCGAATACGAAATGAAGCTCGTGGTTTCCGCCGCGACGATTATTATAAGCACTCTTATGACCTTTGCGGTATCTTTCGTCGTCAGCGTGTTGGTCGCGAGAAAGAACAAAAAGATCGATATGGTAGAAGCTCTTAAATTTGCGGAATAGCGAAAAGGGGTTTTGCGGAGTTTGTGTTAAAAAGCGGACGAAAACCGATAAAATCAGGCGATAAACGTCTGAAAATCAGCGAAAAACCGCTAAAAGCGAACGAAACGCCGCGTGGCTACCGTACGATATAAAAAACATACTATAAGGCATACAAATTTTTTTCATTATAAATTTCCCCCATAAAAGTCGTAAGCCCGAAGGAATTGTTTCCTTCGGGCTTACGATATTTGGAGGTTTTCTATAAAATAGGAGAAAAATTATGAACTAAATTTTTATTTCGCCGACGAAAACGAGGGTTGCGCCGCCGCGGAGCATTATCGTGCCGTCCTTTTCGTAGCGGATAAAAAGCTCTCCGCCTTTAAGCTTTACCTTGATTTCCTCTCCGCGCGGGCAAAAGCCGCATTCGGTCGCCGCGACGACAGCCGCGCACGCGCCCGTTCCGCAGGCAAGCGTTTCTCCGCTGCCGCGTTCCCAAACCCGCATTTTAAGCTCTTTCGGAGAAAGTGCTTTTATAAATTCTGTGTTCACGCGCTCGGGAAAAAGCGGAGAAAACTCGAATTCTTTGCCGATTTTTTCTATGTCGAGCGTATCGGGATCGTAATCGAAGGTCACGCAATGCGGATTGCCCGTAGAAACGCAGGTTATAGTCGCTTCGCCTATGCTTTCGCTTATTTTCACGCGGCGGTTTATAACGCTTTCGCCGCTTAAAAGAACGGGGATTTTTTCGGGCGATAAAATCGCTTTTCCCATATTTACGGTAACGGTTTCGACGGCGTTTTCGTCCGTTAAAAAAAAGCGCAGAGTTTTTATGCCGCTTAAAGTTTCCACCGTCAGCTCGTTTTTATCGAAGCCGAGTTCGTCGTGCAGGAGCTTGCCCACGCAGCGTATCGCGTTGCCGCACATTTTGCCTTCGCTTCCGTCGGCGTTGAACATTCGCATTTTCGCGTCCGCAACCGAAGAGGGGAGAATAAGCACCAGCCCGTCTCCGCCTATTCCGAAATGTCTGTCGGAAAGCTTTACCGCAAGGCTTTCGGGGTTTTCCACAGGAGAGGCGAGGCAGTTTATATAAATATAATCGTTGCCCGCGCCTTGCATTTTATAAAATTTCAAGCTCTTTTCTTCCATAGCTTTCTCCCGAAGTCTTTTCAAAGATTTTGTCTTGCGCCGCGTTTTATCGGGCGTTTTTGTTACTATAATAATGATACCACCGTTTGCGTGGGGCGGTCAAGCGCGGGTTTATAGAAATGTAAAAACGCCCCTATAAGGAGCGTTTATATAAAAGTCATTTTCAAAAACCTGCAAATTTTTTTCGCAACGGCTTTTGAAAAGTCGTAAGGTATGGTACAATATGCTTATAAAAAATTATGCGAGGGAGGGCGAATGAAATATTTTACGAAAGAGTGGTACGAGCTTTGTCAGAGAACGAATTTAGATTACAATTTAAAGGTTGAGGAGCGGGCGAGCGTTAAAGACGAGAAGCTGTACGAGAGTTTGTATAAGAAAGAAGAGCGCAGAACGGTCGAACTCGAACGCGACGTTTACGACTTCGATCCGCGCGAGCTGATAAATTCCGAAAACGCGCCGTTTATAGAAGAGGAAGGTCATGAGGAAAAACGCGAATTTATTTTTTTATCGGATAGTCAAAGGGAAAACTTTGAAGCCGCCGTCAAAGCCTACGACAAGAGACCGCCTTTCGACGAAGCAAAGGTCAAAAAGGACTTTGCCCGCGCGATGAAGTTGAATGAAGAAAGGCTTGTCGCAAGCCTTACGGAAGAAATCGTTAATAAAGTTGCGGATATGCGCGTTTTGAGTTTAGGCTACTGTACTAATGAGTTTCTGGCTGAAATAAAAAAACTTTCAAAAGCTAACGAGAGGGCGATGGAAAAGGTGATTCGCGACTATACGAAGGCGCAGAAGGAAGAGAATCTTCCGAAAAGAATAGGCAAACTCACCTTTCACGATTGCGAGGTTACGGATTTCTATATCGAAAACGCCGACGCGACGATGATCTTCGATAACGACGGCGGGTTTACCGACTACGATAAGATTATATTTAAGAGCGCCGAAATAACCAAAATGTCGGGCAAAATTATCGGCGCGTATTGGCTTTACGAAGAGGTGTACAGATGCGGCGAGGGCTACGAGATTCACATACTTTTCAGTAAAGAGGAATTGTCCGAGCTTATAATAAAATGCTCCGACGTCATCGTGGGAAAAATTAAAGCAACGGATAAACGGCGCGGATTTCCTTCGGTATAATCAGAAAAAAACTCGATAAAAAATAACCGCGACGGCGGGCAATTTTTTCGCCCGCCGCCGCAACTACTTTTAAATTAATTTTTCCTATTTCTCGTCTTCTTTCCCGCTTGCGCCGTAGTTTAAGAGAACGCGGGCGGCAGACGCTGTGCGGGGCGGGGAAAATTTTGCGCCCCGCGCCCTCGTTTTTGCCCGCGCCTGTCATGCACCTGTCGCTCGCATATTTCACGCCTATCTCACGCCCGTCACGCGCCTATCTCACGCCGAAAAGAAGCTCGCCGTAAGAGGGATAAGGCCACGCCGCCGCGGAGGTTATGCGTTCCGCCATATCCACGTCCGCGCGGAGCGACTGCATTGCGGAGAAAATAACCTTTCTGTGATAAACCGCCGTTGCGAGCGAATCTTCCTTTTCGGAGGAAACGAGGGCTTCTTCCAGCTCCTTAACCTTTTCGTAAATGGATTTTTCATAAGAAGCAAGGTCTGCGATTCTTGATTTTTCAAACCCGCCGTTCGTGTCGGGAAGAACCGCGCAGCGTTTATAAAGCGAATCCGAAAGCTCGCCTATATATCTGCTTATCGCAGGCAGAATATCCTTATTCACCATATCCACCATGGTAAGTCCCTCGATGTGAATGGTTTTCGAGTAGTTTTCGAGCATTATTTCGTATCTCGAACGAAGCTCGGTTTCGCTTAAAACCTTGTGTTCGGTAAAGAGCTTAACGTTCTTTTCCGCAAGGAGATACGGCACGCAGTCGGGGGTAGAGCGAAGGTTCAAAAGTCCGCGCTTTTCGGTCGCTTCTTTAATCCAGCCGTCCTCGTAGCCGTTGCCGTTGAAGATTATCCGCTTATGCGCGGTGATAGTGTCTTTTATAAGGTCGTGTAACGCACCCGTAAAGTCCGAAGCCCCTTCGAGTATATCCGCAAACTGTTTAAGCTCTTCCGCGACAGCGGTATTCAGAACGATATTCGCTTCCGCGATAGAGGCGGAAGAACCCACCATACGGAACTCGAACTTGTTGCCCGTGAACGCGAACGGCGAAGTTCTGTTCCTGTCCGTCGTGTCCTTGGGGAATTTTGGGATAACGTGTACGCCGATTTTCATCTGTACCTTTTCTTTTCTGCCGTACGCCGAATCCTTTTCGATAGCCTCTAAAATCTCGGTCAGCTCGTCGCCGAGGAACATAGAAACGACGGCGGGGGGAGCTTCGTTCGCGCCGAGCCTGTGGTCGTTGCCCGCGCTCGCCGCGGAAACGCGGAGTAAATCCTGATACTCGTCCACAGCCTTGATGACCGCGGTAAGGAACAGCAAAAACTGCGCGTTATCGTAAGGCGTTTCGCCCGGCTCTAAAAGGTTTACGCCCGTATCGGTGGAAATCGACCAGTTGTTATGCTTGCCGCTTCCGTTCACGCCCGCAAACGGCTTTTCGTGCAGAAGGCATACCATACCGTGCTTTTTTGCCACCTTCTGCATAATTTCCATAGTGAGCTGATTGTGGTCGGTGGCGATATTAGTCGTGGTGAATATCGGCGCAAGCTCGTGCTGAGCGGGCGCAACCTCGTTGTGTTCGGTTTTCGCAAGCACTCCGAGCTTCCAGAGTTCGTCGTTAAGCTCTTTCATAAACTCCTGCACGCGGGGTTTTATCGCGCCGAAGTAGTGATCTTCCATTTCCTGACCTTTCGGCGGGCGCGCGCCGAAAAGCGTTCTGCCCGTGTATATAAGGTCTTTTCTTCTGTCGAAAAGCTCTTTCGGGATAAGGAAATATTCCTGTTCCGGACCTACCGTCGTTTTGACCGAAGTCACCGTTTCGTTGCCGAAAAGCTTTAATATGCGCATCGCCTGACGGTTAATGGCTTCCATAGAGCGAAGGAGCGGCGTTTTTTTGTCGAGAGCTTCTCCGCCGTAAGAGCAGAACGCCGTGGGAATACACAAAACGCCGTCCTTTATGAACGCGAAAGAGGTGGGATCCCACGCCGTGTAGCCGCGAGCCTCGAACGTCGCGCGGAGTCCGCCCGTCGGAAAGCTCGAAGCGTCGGGTTCGCCGCGGACGAGTTCTTTTCCCGAAAATTCCATAATGACCGAGCCGTTTTTCTCGGGCGAAATAAAGCTGTCGTGTTTTTCGGCGGTGACGCCCGTCATCGGCTGAAACCAGTGCGTGTAATGCGTCGCGCCGTTTTCCACCGCCCAGTCCTTCATAGCGTTCGCGACGACGTTAGCCGTTTCTATGTCGAGGCGTTTGCCCTCGTCGATAGCGCGGCGCACTTCTTTATATGTGTCTTTGGGAAGACGCGCTTTCATAACCGCGTCGCCGAACACGTTTTTGCCGAAATATTCGCTGATACTCATATCCGTTCTCCTTTTTTTCGGGGCTTAATCCTTTTTCGCCCGATAGTACCGAAATTGAAAATTAAAATAAAAAAAGACAAAGGCGACCAAAGAATTTCTCTTTGACGCCTTTGCCAAAATCTATTTTTGCGCATATTATACCGCCCGATTTTCTTATTGTCAACGATTTTAAGGTCGAATTTTAATTTTTTTTGAAATTTTTTATTTTGCGTAAAAATCGTTGACAACTCTTTTTCGCGGTGCTATAATCTCATAAAAAAGAATAAGAAAAGGGCAACGGAGTCCGTTTGCGTCGAAATAATCGGCGCACGCTTCGCGCCCTTTTTTATTTTCATTTTTTATTCTGAAAGTACTAGGCGGCACGCGTTTACGCGCTTAAAAAAGTAAAACCGTCCGTACGAAAAACGGAGACGTGCTTTATGAAAAGAGAAGGCGAAATAAGAATACCCGCGGGTTGCGCCATTGCGGGGATATTCGATAAAAGCGGAAAGAATATTTCGGGCGGAACGATAGTAGACGCCATTTCCACTATGCACGACCGCTCCAACGGCTTGGGCGGCGGCTTTGCGGGCTACGGAATTTATCCGCAGTATAAAGACCTTTACGCTCTGCACGTTTTTTACGACGATTCTTCCGCGCGCGAGGAGTGCGAAAAGTTTCTGGAAGCCGTTTTCGAGATAGTGAACCTTTCTAAAATTCCCGTCAGAAAAAGCCCCAAAATCACGGGCGAACCGCTTATATGGCGGTATTTCGTAAGCCCCGATCAGAACGCGCTCCGAGACAGTCATTTGGACGAAGCGGAATACGTTTCGAGAAAGGTTATAAGGGTTAATTCGGAAATAAAGGGCGCGTACATTTTTTCGAGCGGCAAAAATATGGGCGTATTCAAAGCGGTGGGCTACCCCGAGGACGTGGGCGAATATTATCGGCTGGACGAATACGAGGGGTACTCATGGACGGCGCACGGAAGATACCCCACGAACACCCCCGGCTGGTGGGGCGGCGCGCACCCGTTTTCCATGCTCGATTATTCGATAGTGCATAACGGCGAAATTTCTTCTTACGACGCGAACAGAAGATTTATAGAAATGTTCGGATATAAGTGCAATCTTTTAACCGATACCGAGGTCATAACCTATATCATAGATTATCTCGTCCGCAAAAAGGGGCTTACTCTTAACGAGGCGGCTGCGATTATAGCCGCTCCGTTCTGGAAAACGATAGAAAATAAGCCCGAGGACGAAAGGCGTATTGCGGAATATTTAAGAAAAGAATTTCCGAGCCTTTTAATAACCGGACCGTTTTCCATACTCGTGGGCTTTACGGGCGGCATTATGGCGTTGAACGACAGATTGAAGCTCCGCTCGCTCGTGTACGCCGAAAAGGGCGACAGGGTTTTCTTTGCGAGCGAGGAGTGCGCGATAAGAAAAATGGAGCCGAACGCGGAAAATCTGCGTTCGCTGACGGGCGGCGAACCCGTCGTGGTGAGACTCGATAAAGAGGCGGCGGCGAGGGTATAGCCCGAGGAAAAGAGGTGAAAGCTTTATGTATACTTACGCGGAATACGAAGTGAAAAGAGATAAAGAGCGTTGCACTCTTTGCGGCGCGTGCGTTAAGCAATGCTATAACGGCGTGCATTATTTTGAAGAAAAAGACGGTAAAAGGGTGCTTTTATCGGACGAGACGAAGTGCGTCAACTGCCACCGCTGCGTGGAATTCTGCCCCGCCCGCGCGATAAAAATAGTTAAAAGCGATCTGACCTTTAAGGAAAACGCGAGCTGGAATCAGGCGGATATAACCGAGATTTACAAGCAGGCGGAAAGCGGCGGCGTGCTTCTTTCCTCTATGGGTTGTCCGAAGGATTATCCGTTGTATTTCGACAAAATTCTCATAAACGCTTCGCAGGTCACTAACCCTTCGATAGATCCGCTGCGCGAGCCTATGGAAACGCGGGTTTCGCTCGGCAAACGCACGCACGAGATAAAAAGGGATTCTTCGGGGAAAATTATCCCCGAGCTTCAACCTGCGCTCGACCTCGAACTTCCCGTAATGTTTTCGGCGATGAGTTACGGTTCGATAAGCTACAACGCGCACAAAGCGCTCGCCACGGCGGCAAGAGAACTCGGAACTTATTACAACACGGGCGAGGGCGGACTTCACAAGGAT
Source organism: Anaerovoracaceae bacterium (assembly GCA_963599785.1). Lineage (GTDB taxonomy): Bacteria > Bacillota > Clostridia > Christensenellales > Borkfalkiaceae > UBA1259. Next base: position 20,888 of record CAVBZJ010000007.1, on the reverse strand, counting down.
TTTTACGAATACGGCGCGAACACGATAGTGCAGGTCGCCTCGGGCAGATTTGGGGTGCATAAGGACTATCTTAACGCGGGCGCGGCGATAGAAATAAAGATGGGGCAGGGCGCAAAGCCCGGTATCGGCGGACATCTCCCCGGCGCGAAGATTACCGAGGACGTGAGCAGAACGCGTATGATTCCGATAGGCTCGGACGCGATTTCGCCCGCCCCGCATCACGATATTTATTCGATAGAGGATCTCCGTCAGCTCGTTTATTCGCTTAAAGAAGCGACGGACGGCAGAAAACCCGTAATCGTCAAGGTGGCGGCGGTGCATAACATCGCGGCGATAGCGAGCGGCATTGCGAGAAGCGGCGCGGATATAATCGCGATAGACGGTTTTCGGGGCGGCACGGGTGCAGCTCCCACGAGAATACGCGACAACGTGGGAATACCCGTGGAGCTTGCGCTTGCGGCGGTGGACGAGAGACTTCGCGAGGAGGGCATAAGAGACGACGTTTCTCTTGTCGTCGGCGGCTCGATAAGAAACAGCGCGGACGTCGTTAAGGCGATAGCGCTCGGCGCGGACGCGGTATACGTCGCGACGGCGGCTTTAATCGCGTTCGGCTGTCACGTTTGCAGAAATTGTCAGAGCGGAAAGTGCAACTGGGGCATAGCGACGCAAGTTCCCGAGCTTACGCAAAGGCTCGTTCCCGAGGTTGCCGCAAAACGGCTGGTGAACCTTATGACGGCGTGGAATCACGAGATAAAAGAGATGATGGGCGGAATGGGCATCAACTCCGTGGAAGCTTTGAAGGGCAACAGGCTTATGCTCCGCGGCGTGGGGCTTAACCAAAAAGAACTCGATATTCTGGGAATAAAGCACGCGGGCGAATAAACCGCGAAATATAACCCGAAATTTTTTAAAGTATAAAAAAGTATTATTTTAAAAATCGTTTAAAATCAAAAAGGCTTGTGATATAATTATGATAGTTGACGCAAGAGGCAAGGATTACGCGGAGCTTAACCGCGTTATAAAAGAAAATTCGGACACCGAAATAACCAACTGTCTTGGACAGCGGTTTCTCGCGGACGGCACGAGCGGCAAACGCGTTAAAATAACGGGAACTGCGGGCAACGCGCTCGCGGCGTACCTTAACGGGAGCAGAGTAGAGGTTTTCGGCAACGCGCAGGACGCGCTCGGCGACACCATGAACGACGGCACGGTGATAATCCACGGCAGCGCGCAGGACGCGGCGGGTTACGCTATGCGCGGCGGCAGTATTTATATAGAAAAGGACGTCGGTTACCGCGCGGGAATACATATGAAGGCTTATATGGATAAAATTCCCGCAATAGTCGTGGGCGGCGCGACGGGGAGCTTTCTCGGCGAGTATCAGGCGGGCGGATATATTATAGTTTTGGGGCTTTACGGAGAAGAGAACGTCACGGGATATTTTTGCGGAACGGGTATGCACGGCGGCAAAATTTATCTCCGTACCGAAAATCTGCCGAAAGACCTTCCCGCGCAGGTGAACGCGAAAAAGGCGACCGCAGAGGATAAAAAAGAGATAGAAAAATACATAACGGAATTTTGCGCGCATTTCGGCAGGAATAAAGAGGAAATTCTGGCTTCCGACTTTTTCGTGCTTACGCCGAACTCCGCAAACCCGTATAAAAAATTATACGTTCAGAACTGATAAGGAGAAGCTTATGGCTTATACCGTACAAGACGTTTTGGATTACGTCCGCGAGGAGGACGTAAAGTTTATCCGTCTCGCTTTTTGCGACGCGCACGGAAAGCTTAAAAATCTTTCGATAATGCCCGCGGAGCTTGAAAGGGCGTTTACCCGCGGCGTAGCCTTCGACGCTTCCGCGATACGCGGGTTTGAAAGCGTGGAAAAATCGGATATGTTTCTTTTTCCCGATCCCGATACCCTTACGGTGCTTCCGTGGAGACCTTCCCGCGGGAGAGTCGTAAGGCTTTTTTGCGATATAAGGAAAGCGGACGGAACGCCTTACGAACTCGATTGCAGAAACCTTTTGAAAAACGCGGTAAGCTTTGCGGCGGAAAACGGCGTTAAGGCGCGTTTCGGCACGGAATTCGAGTTTTATCTTTTCAAAACGGACGAAAACGGTGAAGCGACAGAAGAACCCGCGGACGAAGCGGGGTATATGGACGTAGCTCCCGCCGATAAGGGCGAAAACGTTCGCCGCGAAATCTGCCTTACGATAGAGGAAATGGGGCTTTCTCCCGAGGCATCTCATCACGAAGAAGGACCGGGGCAGAACGAAATAGATTTTAAGTACGCCGAAGCTTTGAAGGCGGCGGATCACGCGGTCGTTTTTAAAAACGCGACCGAAACGATAGCCTATAAAAACGGCTTTTACGCTTCGTTTTCGCCCAAGCCCCTTGCGGGGAAAAGCGGAAACGGCTTGCATATAAATATCTCGCTTTTAAATGCCGACGACAATAAATTCGGGAGCTTTATGGCGGGAATATTGAACAGAATAGAGGAGATAACCTGTTTTCTGAACCCGACCGAAGAGTCTTACGCAAGGCTCGGGGAATACAAAGCCCCGAAAGCGGTGTGTTGGGCGAGAGAAAACCGTTCCGCGCTGATAAGAATCCCCGCGGAAAACGGCGAGGGAAAGAGAATGGAGCTTCGTTCTCCCGATCCTTCCGCTAATATTTACCTTACGTTCGCGCTTCTTTTATACGCGGGAACGGAAGGGGTTATCGCGGGCGAACAGCCGCAGGAGGAATACGAGGGGAACGCCTTCGATAACTCCGCGAAGGTTAAAACCTTGCCCGAAAACCTGTATCTCGCGATAGCGGCGGCAAAAAACGGCAAATTCGTTAAAAAGTATATTTCGGAAAAGATATTCCGTTCGTTTACACGGTAAATTATGGCAGCAGAAAGAAACGCGGAGCGGGTGCTTATCGTTTCGTCGGGAGATAAGGGCGAGGAATTTTTTCGCGGCGCGCTTTCCGCAGAGTTTTCGGCGGAAATAGTTAAAAGCGGCGCGGAAGCGAGAAGAATCCTTGCAAATTCCGAGCGCGACGTGATAGTGATAAACTGCCCGCTTAAAGACGAATACGGCACCGATCTCGCGGAGGAAGCGGTTAAAGACTCCTTCGCGGGCATCGTTCTGCTCGTCAAATCCGAGGCGTGGGACGCCGTTTCTTTCGGAATGGAAAAAATAGGCGTGCATTGCATAGCGAAGCCGCTTTCCTCGCTCGCGTTTCTCGGCGGGGTTCGGCTTGCGGCGGCAACCTCGCAGAGGCTTAAAGGCTTTGCGAAGAAAACGGAAAACCTTATGGGCAAAATGGAAGAAATAAAGCTCGTGGGGAGGGCAAAGCTTTTGCTTATGCAAAAACTCTCTTTAACAGAAGAGGAAGCGCACAAATATATAGAAAAGCAGGCGATGGACAGGTGCGTGAAACGCGCGGTCGTCGCGAGAGACGTTATCAAAACGTACAGCGAATAATTCGGCGAATAATTCGCGCGGGCGGCAGGCAGCGGACGACGTATCGGCGGCAGACCGCACGGCACACGGTGCGGCAAAATAATAAACGGTAAAAAAACTTAAAGGAAAAACATATATGCAAAAATTCATTTTCGTAACGGGCGGCGTCGTGTCGGGACTCGGCAAGGGCATAACCGCAGCATCTCTCGGCAGACTTTTGAAAGCGCGCGGGCTTAAAGTCGCGGCGCAAAAGCTCGATCCGTACATAAACGTAGACCCCGGAACCATGAGTCCGTATCAGCACGGCGAGGTTTTCGTCACCGAGGACGGTGCGGAAACCGACCTCGACCTCGGTCATTACGAGCGTTTTATCGACGAGGATCTGAACAAATTTTCCAACCTTACCACGGGCAAGGTGTTCTGGAACGTTCTGAATAAAGAACGCCGTGGCGAATATCTCGGTTCTACCGTGCAGATAATTCCTCACGTCACCAACGAAATAAAGGATTACGTTTACCGCCTTGCGGACAAGACCAAAGCGGACGTAATAATCGTGGAAACGGGCGGCACTATCGGCGATATAGAATCTCAACCCTTCCTCGAAGCGATTCGTCAGATTTCGCTCGAAGTCGGCAGGGAAAACAGCTTGTTTATCCACGTTACGCTCGTACCCTTCCTTTCGGGCAGCGACGAGCATAAGAGTAAACCCACCCAGCACTCCGTAAAGGAATTGCAGGGTATGGGCGTTAATCCCGACATCATAATTCTCCGTTGCGACCGCCCGCTCGAAGAATCCATTTTCAATAAAATTTCGCTTTTCTGCAACGTCAAAAAGGACTGCGTTATAGAAAACAGAACCCTTCCCATTCTTTACGAAGCTCCGCTTATGCTCGAAGAAAGTCATTTTTCGGAGGTCGTTTGCAGGGAACTCGGCATAAACGCGCCCGCTCCCGACCTTACCGAATGGCGCGGAATGGTTTCCAAAATCAAAAATTTGCATAAAGAAGTGAATATCGCGATAGTCGGCAAATACGTCGCTCTTCACGACGCGTACCTTTCCGTCGCGGAGGCTCTGCGCCACGCGGGCTACTGGTGCGGCGCAAAGGTGAACGTTCTCTGGACGGACAGCGAAACGATAACCGATGAAAACGTGGCGGAGGTTCTTAAAAACGCGGACGGAATACTCGTTCCGGGCGGCTTCGGCAACCGCGGAATAGAGGGCAAAATCATTGCCGCGAAATACGCGCGCGAAAACGACGTGCCTTACCTCGGCATATGTTTAGGTATGCAGACGGCGGTTATAGAGTTTGCGAGAAACGTTTGCGGGCTTAAAGACGCGGATTCGGGCGAATTCAATCCCGAAAGCCATCACAAAGTAATAGACTTCCTGCCGGGGCAGAGCGACGGCGTGGATAAAGGCGGCACGCTCCGTCTCGGCGCGTATCCCTGCCGCGTAAAAGAAGGCACGCTTTTGCATAAGTGCTACGGCAAGGGCGAAATTTCCGAACGTCACCGCCACCGTTACGAATTCAATAACGATTTCAGAGACGTTTTAACCGAAAACGGTCTCGTTATAGGCGGCACTTCGCCCGACGGGTACATCGTGGAAACGGTGGAAAACCCCGCGTGCAGGTTCTTTATCGGCGTGCAGTTCCACCCCGAATTCAAGAGCCGCCCCAACCGCGCGCACCCGCTCTTTTCGGGACTCGTTAAAAGCGCGCTCGAAAGCAAAGAAGAAAACAAATAAAAGCAAAGAGGTCGGAAGATGTTCAAGGTCAACGCTAATTACTTAAAGCTTAAAGAAAGCTACCTTTTTTCCGAAATAGCGGCGAAAACCGCCCGCTTTAAGGAATCGCACGAGGGCGCGGAGATACTTAAAATGGGTATCGGCGACGTGACGCTTCCCATACCTTCCGCGTGCGTAAGGGCGATGGAAGAGGCGGCGGCGGAGCTTGGCAAAAAGGAGACCTTCCGCGGCTACGGTCCCGAACAGGGGTATTCCTTCCTCCGCGAGGCGATAAAGGGTTATTACGCGGGGCGGGGAATTTCTCTCGAAGCGGACGAAATTTTCGTTTCCGACGGTGCGAAATCCGATCTCGGAAATATTCTCGATATATTAGGCAAAGAAAATTCGGTGCTGATACCCGATCCCGTTTATCCCGTGTACGTCGATACCAACGTTATGGACGGCAGAAAAATCATTTTCGCGGAAGCGACTGCGGAAAACGGCTTTCTGCCTATGCCGAGCGAAAGCGTGAAAGCGGATATTATCTATATCTGCTCGCCGAACAATCCGACGGGCGCGGCGTATTCGAGAAAAGAACTCAAAGAATGGGTGGATTTCGCGCTTAAAACGGGCGCGCTCATACTCTTCGACGCGGCGTACGAACGCTTCGTCTCGGAGGATAAGATTGCAAGAAGCATTTACGAAATAGAAGGCGCGAAAAACTGCGCGATAGAATTCTGTTCGTTCTCCAAAACCGCGGGCTTTACGGGCGTGCGTTGCGGATATACGATAGTTCCCGAAGCTCTTGTCGATGCAGACGGCGTATCGCTCAGGAAGCTTTGGCTTCGCCGCCAGACGACCAAATTCAACGGCGTAAGCTACGTCGTTCAGCGCGGCGCGGCGGCGGCTTTTACGGAAGAAGGGCAGAAAGAGCTTGAACGCAATATCGCGGTATACAGAAAAAACGCCGAAAAGATAAGCGCGGCGCTCAAAAAAGCGGGGGTAAGCTATACGGGCGGAGTAAATTCGCCGTATATCTGGCTCACCTGTCCGTTCGGCATGGAAAGCTGGGAATTTTTCGACTTCCTGCTCGAAAAAGGGCATATCGTAGGCACTCCGGGGGAGGGCTTCGGCGAAAACGGCAAATATTGTTTCCGATTAACCGCGTTCGCCTCCGAGCAAACCGTTGACAAAGCGGCGGATATAATGCTAAAATTGTTTTCGGAAAAAAGATAGAAAACGGCGGCGACGAAACGGAGCTTTTTTTCGGCTTCCGCAATTTCGGAATGAGCTTTGCTCGGCTTTCGCAGTTTTTAAAAAGCCGTAACGCGCTTCGTTTTCGGGAGCTTCCGTAAAAACGCAATACACAAACGAAAGAGGTAAAAATATATGCAGAATCAGACCGTTCTCGTAATAGACTTCGGCGGACAGTATAATCAGCTTATCGTGAGAAGAGTGAGGGCTTTGGGCGTTTACGCCGAACTCGTTTCAAACGAAATCACGATAGAAAAAATCAAAAGCTACGCGCCTATCGGTATAATCTTTACCGGCGGACCGTGCAGCGTTTCGGCGGAAGGCGCGCCGAAGGTAGATCCCGAAATCTTTAATCTCGGCGTTCCCGTTCTCGGAATCTGCTACGGTATGCAGCTTATCGCGGATATGCTCGGCGGCGAGGTCGGAAAGGCTTCTACGAGAGAGTACGGCAGGTGCGAAATAGAATACGACGGCGGCACGGTGCTTAAAAATATGCCGAACGGCTTCTGCTGGATGAGTCATACGGACGAGGTGAAAAAGCTGCCCGAGGGCTTTAAGGCGACGGCGCATACCAAGGCTTGCAAAATTGCGGGCTTCGAGAGTGCGGAAAGAAGAATTTACGCCGTTCAGTTCCACCCCGAAGTCGTTCACACCGAAAACGGCAACGAGATTTTCCGTAATTTCCTGTTCGACGTATGCGGCGCGGCGGGCGACTGGAAGATGAAGGACTTTGCGGAAGAACAGATAAAAGCGATAAGAGCAAAGGTCGGAAACGGCAAAATTCTGTGCGCGATGAGCGGCGGCGTAGACAGCGCGGTCGCGGCGACGCTTCTCCATAAAGCCGCGGGCGAAAACCTTATCTGTATTTTCGTAGACCACGGACTTCTCCGCAAAAACGAAGCGGACGAGGTTATGAAGGTCTTTAAAGACGGTATGGGAATGAACCTTATCAAAGCGGATGCGTGCAAGCAGTTTTTATCCGCGCTTCGCGGCGTTAAAGATCCCGAGAAAAAGAGAAAAATCATCGGAAAAGAGTTCATAGACGTTTTTAAGGCGGAAGCGGACAAAATAGGCGAGGTGGATTACCTCGTTCAGGGAACTATTTATCCCGACGTTATCGAAAGCGGACTCGGTAAGAGCGCGGTTATAAAGAGCCACCACAACGTGGGCGGGCTTCCTTCCGTAGTCAATTTCAAGGAGATTATAGAGCCTTTAAGAAGACTGTTTAAAGACGAAGTGAGAGAACTCGGAAGAGAATTAGGACTTCCCGATTTCATAGTGGAACGCCAGCCGTTCCCGGGACCTGGGCTTGCGGTTAGAATTCTCGGGAACATCACGCGCGACAAAATAAGAATCGTGCAGGAAGCGGACTATATTTTCAGAGAAGAAATCGCGAAAGCGGGACTCGATAAAAAAATATGGCAGTATTTCGCGCTCCTTACGGGCGTGAGATCCGTCGGCGTTATGGGCGACGAACGTACTTACGGTTATACGGTAGCGCTCCGCGCGGTGACGAGCGTGGACGGAATGACCGCGGACGTGGCGGAAATTCCGCATAGAACGCTTTGCCTTATATCTTCGAGAATCGTAAACGAAGTTAAGGGCGTGAACAGGGTGGTATACGACGTAACCAGCAAACCGCCGGCAACCATCGAATGGGAATAATTTCCGCAATAAAAAAAGATTAAAGTTTATAATATTAAGGTTTTTAACAATTTAATTGTTTATTCGAGAAAAACAATAACGTAAGACGGTTTAACTAAGTCTAAATAAAAAGAGACGTCGCTTCTTTATAAAATCCGACGTCTCTTTTATTATTTTTATACGCCTTGAATATAATCTTTACTAATCTGTTCTCTTAATAAAATGGTTTCTTCCGATAGTTCGATACAGCGCATCTCTGATAAAGAATCGATTAAATTGTTATATTTTTTTATTGTAATTTGAGGTTCGCCGTATTGTTTCAGCAGTTCGTTCGTAGCCGTAAATCCGTCGTTTAATAAGATTTTGTTTTCGCTGTTACACGCTTTCCATAAAGCTACGATCACGAAGGCTTGTTCCTTTGAAATGCTTATCGTAGCGACGTCTTTTAGTTTGAGCAAAAGGATTAGCGCGCCGCACACAACGACTATCGGATTTTCGGAACTCATTCCTATTCCGAGAGATACCGCATCGGGAAGAGCGTTTATAAGCTTTTTAATGTTAAGGCGTATGTTCCCCGGTTTTATCGAGCGTCCGCTATTGAAATTTTTTAGCGAATCAAGCGTAATATTGAACATTACTCCTGTTTCCGGCGGCGGCATTAAGTAGATACAAGACGGCGGAGTTATTTTGATATAATCGTTTTTTTCAAGAAAATCGTAAATCTCAAAAGCTTTGATATTTTCGGTGTCCGGAATATTTGTCAGAGTGTTTTCTAAATGGCTTTTTAATTCCCTAACGACGTTATTTTTTAAATCGGTTCTTATCTCTTCGTACATTTATACTTTCTCCTTATCATGCTTGTTTTTTGCAAAAAATTATTCGATATAAATCAAAAAATCATTGTTTTTCGGATAATTTACCGAGCTACTCTACGTCTTCAAAAAATTCGTCGAACGAGAGGTTAAAAAATTTGACCAACGCAATTATATATTTCGCTTTCGGTTCATTGACCGAGCGTTCCCAGTAATCGATTGCTTTTTGGCTTACGTTAATTTCTTTCGCAAGCTGCATTTGCGAAAGTTCTTTTTCTAATCTTAAATCTTTTATTCTTTGTCCGATACTCACAAAAAAATTATAAAAGAATTCTTCTTAAAACCCTTGACAAAGAAGAAAACTTCTTGTATAATATTATCAAAAAACAAGGAGAAAAATTATGGCAGGTTTTTTTAAGATGTTCAAGCGATTGAACTTCAACCAGTGGGGAATCGTGACAGGTTCAGGATTCAGAAACGGTTCTTTACCGTATGCGTATATCGGAAAAGCCGACGACGGCTCGAAAGGTAAGTTGATGATATACGGTGAAAAGATAGAGGATTTTATCTTTGACAAAAACGATATTCACTCCGCAAAGGTTTCGCAAGAGGACGCGCTGTTCAAAATGGGTACGAATAAGCAATATCGCGGACCTAAATACGAGGTAATGTTCAAAAACGGTAAAACCGCAATCATAGCAATTCCCGCGAATATGGCGTATAAAATCGAAAGCGTTATATTCTGAAAACTCTGATAAAAGCGCGGCTGACATTTTTTGTCGGCCGCGCCCATTATAGCGTCGTTTTCAGTTCTGATTTATAAGAACGCCCTCGAAATACGGGGTAAATCCGTTTTCGCCGTAGCTCAGAAATTACTGCGTGTAGCCGAACGAATCTGCCGAATACAATCCCGTAATTCTTCTTAAAACGAGCAGGTCGTATCTGTTTTCTTCCGCCTGAAAGAAGGGGAGAACGGTGTTGACCGCGGAAACTTCCGCAGTTACGGGCGTTTTCAGCGTGCCGTCCTCGTTATAAAGCCCGCCGAGATACTCTTCGCCTCTGCCGCTTATATCTATATAATATACCGCGCCCGTCGCCGTGTTTTTTACGACTACTTTATAATAATTCGCGTACTCGGCGACAAAATCGTTTTGTCTGTTTTCAAAATTGAAAAGCGTTTCGGGTACGCCGTCCTTTACCGAATAAACGTAGGTATAAGAAAACGCGCCGCTTCCGCCGCTGTTTGCCTGATAAAAAATCTCTTTGATGCCGTCGCCCGTGAAATCCGCAAGCGTGACCGCGGGGGAATAGCCCGAATTTTCCTTCGGGGTTATGGTAATTCCCGCTTTTCTGTTTTTAAGGTCGCGCACGATAATTCTTATATCTTCGACGTATTCCCCGTCCTTTACCTTGTTGCCGACGACTATAACTTCGGAAACGCCTTCCTCGGTAACTCTGCCGATCGCGCGGGAAAATATAGTGCTTCCGAGATATTCCGTTTCTCTTTCCGGTAGCTTGCCGTCGTTCGGCTTTTTTGGCTTATACGTTTGTTCCGAGCTTTGCGCCGTTTCGGCATTTACCGAATTTGCAAGGTCGATCGCGCCGAAAACGGACGACGAAAAAGCCGATAGGAGAAGCACTATCGCTATGGCGGCTGTGATTAAAGCTATTCGTAATTTTAATTTTCTTTCAGTCATATAAATTTACCTCGAAGCTATTATGCGCCAAAAATTTACTTTAATACGAACGGGGATAACTTGTCGTTAATAAATCGCGGGGCGAAAAATTCGCCCCGCGCAAACCCACGCGTAACCCCCGCGTAAACGAATAATATATACCTTAAATAATATTACGATAAATAATATATGCCGAAAATCGGATGTGCCGAAAAGCCCGAAAAATTAAAATTTAGGCAGGCTTTCAAAAGCTTTTTCAAGCTCCTCGTCCGTGGGAATATAATCGGACATTTTGCCGTCGTTATATTTTGCGTAAGCCGTCATGTCGAAATATCCCGTTCCCGTAAGCCCGAAAAGTATGGTCTTTTCTTCGCCCGTTTTTTTGCACTTTAACGCTTCGTCCACGGCGACTCTTATCGCGTGACTGCTTTCGGGCGCGGGTAAAATGCCTTCCGACTTCGCAAAAAGCTCCGCCGCCTCGAAAACCTCCGTCTGCTTTACGGATACCGCTTTCATAAGCCCTTCGTCGTACAGCTCGGAAAGGGTAGGACACATTCCGTGATAGCGCAGTCCGCCCGCGTGATTTGCGGAGGGGATAAAGCCGCTTGATAACGTGTACATTTTTGCAAGCGGACATACCTTTCCCGTGTCGCAATAGTCGTATGCGTATCTTCCGCGCGTAAGGCTCGGGCAGGAAGCGGGTTCAACGGCTATAAATTCGTAGTCGGCTTTGCCTTTCAGCTTTTCGCCCATAAACGGCGCGATAAGCCCGCCGAGGTTAGAGCCGCCGCCCGCGCAACCGATTATAACGTCTGGTTTTACGCCGTATTTATCCATAGCCGCTTTTGTTTCGAGACCTATCACCGACTGATGCAAAAGCACCTGATTCAGAACGCTCCCCAAAACGTATCTGTACCCCTCGCGCGTGGTTGCGGCTTCCACCGCTTCCGAAATGGCACAACCGAGACTTCCCGTAGTTTCGGGGTATTCGGCGTTTATTTTCTTGCCGATTTCCGTTTCAAACGACGGGGAGGGGGTGACGGACGCGCCGTAGGTTCTCATCACCTCGCGGCGGAAAGGCTTCTGCTCGTAAGAGCATTTTACCATAAAAACCTTGCAGTCAAGTCCGAAATACGCGCACGCCATAGATAAAGCCGTACCCCACTGTCCCGCGCCCGTTTCGGTGGTGACGCCTTTAAGCCCCTCTTTTTTCGCGTAATACGCCTGCGCGATTGCGGAGTTAAGCTTGTGGCTTCCGCTCGTGTTGTTCCCCTCGAATTTATAATAAATCTTCGCGGGTGTGGCGAGCTTTTTTTCGAGACAATAAGCGCGAACCAAGGGGGATGGGCGGTACATTTTATAAAATTCGCGGATTTCTTCGGGAATTTCTATAAACGGCGTGGTATCGTCAAGCTCCTGTTTTACGAGTTCCTTGCAGAAAACGCGAGACAGCTCCGCTTCCGTCATAGGTTTCAACGTTGCGGGACTTAAAAGCGGCGCGGGCTTAATCTTCATATCCGCGCGGAGATTATACCAGTATTTCGGCATATCTTTTTCTTCGAGATAGATTTTGTACGGAATTTTTTCTTTTTCGTTTGCCATTGTTTCGTTCTCCTTTTATATAATTATTCTTTGCGTTTAAGGGGACGAAATATTAAAAAAAGTAAAAAAACGCGCTCCCGTCCCCGAGATAGGGACGAGAGCGTTTAAAATTCCCGTGGTGCCACCCTGATTCGGCGAGGCGTTTTGCCGCCTTGCGCCCTTTAACGTACAATCATACGCGGTCTTTTGTTTACGGAGAGAACCTTGCTCCGTCTTGCATACTCTTTTTCCGTCCGTCTCGTCGGCTTTTTCAATCGCAATTTCCGCGCCGCCGCTTTGCGCAGCCGCCGCGGTCGTTATAATCGCCCGCAGTCTTTGCCGCCGCCCGCCGCCTTGTCGTTTCCGCGCCGTCGCTAAACGCTTTTTCACGCGCGATTTCGCAATTTTTCGGAAAAATTTCCTTTCGCCCTCGGAAGTCCATTCGGCTTTAACCTTTTCCGCCGCGCTTCCACCGTCCGCGACTCTCTGTAAGAAAAGCAGAAAAAGCTTACTCACTCTTCCTCTTCGGTTTTTTGAAATGATACCACAGGAAAACGGGTTTGTCAAGGCTTTGCGCCGTTTTCGTAAAAATTTTTATTTTACGGGGAAATAAGTAAAAAATACAATAAAAAATAGTCAAATATTTCGATTTTGCCTATTGACAAAGGTATTTTTCGGTGTTAAAATGATAAAAAAAGAAAGTAACGGGCGAAAAGCTCGTTCTTAAAGGAGTACGTTATGTCGAAGAAATTGTTAGTCACTTTGCTATCGGTTATTCTGGCTCTTTCGTGCGCGGGGCTGTTCGCCTGCGGCAAAACCGAAGAACCCGAAGAAACAAGCTACACGATAACCTTCGTTGCGGAAGGCGAAACCGTCGGTACGCAGACCGTTAAAGAGGGTAAATACGTTAATCCTCCTTCCGATCCGACCTCTTCAAAAGCGAATTTCGTGTTTGACGGTTGGTTTAAGGACGAGGCTTTCACTAATGAATTTAAGTTTACCGAAAAGCCGACTTCCGATATGACGCTTTACGCTAAATTCATAGAGAAAATAGACCTTACCGTTGCGGTTTGGAGCAAATATTTCGCAGAAGATTACGCTTCTTATCTCACGAAAATCAAAACCGATTTCGCGGCGAAGGAGAGCAAGATAAACGTTCTTTATCGCGAATACGCGGGCGAAGATTACGACAGCGTTGAGCTTTTCGGCGCGGCTATAAACGCGGCGGGCGACGTTGACGTGATACTCGGCTCGGGCAACAACATCGTAAGCAAAGGCGGCGTTCAGGGCGTTGTCGCGAAAGCCGCTATGAAAGACGAATACAAGGCGGATAGCAGACAAGCCGCGCTTCTCGATTATGAAAACGAATACGCGGTTGCCCTTTATACAATGGTTACGGGCATTACCTCGGAGACCGCTACGGTAACTCTTCATGGAACGGAAGGTGTGATTGCTTCGGGCAAGCTTTCTTCCATACTCGGCGATAAATTAGAATACGACGCGCCCGTTAAAAGCGGCGAAACGTTCGTCGGTTGGGCGACTACCGAAAACGCGACCGAAGCGGAAATATCTGCGGAAACCGAGATTACCTATAACACTGTAAAGAACCTCGTCAAGGACGGCGCGGTAAATCTTTATCCCGTGTTCTCCGTAGCTTCTTTCGATATTACCGTATACGTTTATATCGGTAACGGCAGTAAAACTTACATCACGTTAGAAGAATCCGCGGCTATGAAAGCGGCGTTTGTTGCGGCTCACGCCGATAAGAAAGTAAACTGGATTGATATAGACGGCGTTAAGGTTGCGGAATTTGCGACGAAGGCTACCGAAGGCAAAGCTGACGTAGTTATCGCGGGTAACAATGTCGGAGACTTCGCGGTTATCGCCGAGGGCGACGGCGCGAAGGTAAAACTCGGCGAAGGCTGGGCGGCAAACGATTCAAGATATATCGCCGTTGCCGCGGGAAGCGAAAACGCGCTCGCGATAGACCTCTGGAAGATTTTAACCGCTGCGAAAGCATAATAAAAAAATAAACTGAAATACGAAAACAAGCGTCCTTAAAACAGTCGCTTGTTTTCGTAAAACGGAAAAAAATATGAAGAAATTTCTCGTTATTCTGCTTGCCGCTCTTATATCTTGCACCGCGGCGATAACCCTTGCGGGTTGTTCCGTGTTCGGCGAAAAACCGATAGACGTGCAGTTTATTTATAACGGCGAGGTCGTTGCCGAAAAAACGGTGACGATATTCAAAAATCAGCTCACTCCCGAAGCGGAAGCCGCGGGAATAACCGTTCCCGCAGGGTATAAGTTTATGGGGTGGTCCGAGGATCCCGAATGGACTTATTCCAAAAAGGACGAAAAACCTACCGTCGGCACCGTTCTGCATCGTTCGGACGTGGAGAAAATAGCCGAAAACGGCGTGGCGAAACTATACGCCGCGATAATCGCAAAATCGGAAATTCCGAAATCCGACCTCGTGGTCGGCTGGTACGCGAAAACTTCTACCTCTGGACTTAACTCCGCTATGATAGAGGCGACGGAAAAGGCTTTCCGCGAATATATGAAAAACAACGCGGATAAATTCGCCGACTACCTGACCGCGAACGAAAAAACGTTGGAAACGCTCGACATTGTGTTCAGAGCTTACGAGGGCGACGTTGCTACAATCGGCGCGAACATAAACGCGGACGAGGACGTAGACGTGCTTCTCGGCGTGGGGGCGAATATTTCCACGACGGGCGGCGTGACCGTTTACGAAAAGAAGGGGAATATCCCGATGGGCAGTAAAACGCGTTATATCGCGATGATACCCGCGCCCGATCCGAATATGGAAACGCCCGCGACTATCTTTTACGCGTGGGCGCAGACGCAGGAAGCTTTCGACTGCTGGAAGGCTTAAAGGAGGCAAACGATGAACGTTAAGAAAAAACTTTTTACCGCCGCCGAAATATGCCTTTACGTCGGCACGTTCCTGTGGCTTTTAGCGGCGGCTTGCGAATTTGCGGTTTCAAACGCGATTTACTATCTTTTCGCCGCGTTCGGAATAATCGCGGTATGCACGGGGCTTTGCTCTTCCACCCTCAAAACGAGGCTTAAAAAAGACGGCTTCGATAAAAAGGACGATATAAGATTTATAGTTTATACCGTGCTTTCGATAGTAGTATTCCCCGCGACGATTTTATATCTCGTCGCGCGTTTCGGAAAATTCGCCGATAAAGACGATGAGACGGAAGCTCCGAAAAACGCGGAAAATACGGAAAACCGCACGCCTGAGGGAAAGACCGCCGAAAAACCTGCGGCTGACGCTCCCGCGAAAAAACAATCGATTTTCAAGAAAAAGAGCTTTATAGTTTCGGTAATCTGCGTTGCGGCGATAATATTCTCGTCTTTTTCCGCAATGCTGTTCGAGACCTCTGGCTTTTTCGTAAAGGTAAACGATTTTAAGCTTACCAAGGAGATGACGGAGGAATATAACTCGAAGCCTTTGAACGGCAAAAGCTGGGTGATTCAGAACGACGCGCTCTCTTATACCGTCACCGAGTATATTCCGAAAACCGCCACCAAAGAAAACCCCGCGCCCGTGATATTCGTTATGCCGGGCTTCACGAGAACCCGTACGACCATGGCGCAGTACGCGATAGAATATTCTCGTCGCGGCGCGGTCGTGTTCGTTATAGACCCCGGTTGTCAGGGCGGCACGACCTATTCGGGGTATAAAGAGGACGGCAGTATGATTTCTTCTACCGTCGGCGCGAACGGTCTCGATTATCTCGTTCAGTACGTTTACGCGAATACAGATAAATACGATTTTATCGACAGAGAACGCATCGGCGCGATAGGCCATTCCGCGGGCGGCGGCAACGTCGCGGACGTGGCGGAACAGTTCGCGGGATATAACTACGGCGACAGCATTATAAAATCCTTGTATATTTCGGGGTACATAAAGGTGTCCTCCGCAAACAGGTATAAAAATCTGCGCTGTAACGCGGGACTTTCTTACGCTTATTACGACGAGGGCGAATACCGCTATCAGTCGGATTCCGCCGCGTTCGAGGTCATCGCCTCGCGCTTCGTGAACGAGGTTTATTATTCCTCGTCGAACTGCGCCGTTCCGAGCAAAATTTACGACGTAAAAGAGGACTTCGGCTACGGCAACAAAGAGGACGGAACGTACCGTATAATTCACAGAGAAAAGACTAATCACTGCTTTGAAATGTACGACGCGTTAAGTATTACGAACAGTATTTCGTTTTTTACGGAGACGCTTGGTTTCGGCGGGGATATAAAGGTTTCCTCGCAGACTTGGTTCGGAAAGGAAGCGTTCAACGGTCTCGCGCTCGTTTCCGCAATGACGCTTATCGTGGCGTTTGCGTATTTCCTTATGGAAACGCCCTTCTTTAAAACTATCCGCACGAAGCGCACCAAACGCGTGGCGGCGGCTTATGCGGAAGGCGAAAATAACGGCAATGCGGTTGACGACGCGCTGTCTTGCGGCGAATACGCCGCTCGTATAGAGGGCAAAGGGAAGAGAAAACCGAACGCCGCGGATAAGATTACGTTCTGGCTGTCTATGATAGTTTCGGGCGTTATCGCGTGTCTCGACTTTATCCCGCTCGCGAACGTTTCGATAGATATGTTCCCCGACGCGGCTTCAAACACGTTCACGTTCTTCTTCCCCGCGAGAATGGTCAACGCCGTTCTTTTGTGGGCGGTCGTGAACGGACTCGTCGGACTTGCGATATTCTTCGGCACGGTTTTAATAAAGAACCTCGTGAGGAAGGAAAAGGATTTTTCGCAGCTCGAACCGCTTAAAATAAACGGAATACAGCTTCTTAAAACCCTTCTTCTCGCGGCGATACTCGTGGTAACGTTTTACGGACTCGACCACCTGTCGATAGCGGTGTTCCACGAAGATTTCCGCTTTATGCTGATTTCCGCTTCCGCGCTTACGCCGAGGTATATCGTTACCGTGCTTATGTATCTCCCGCTGTTCTTTATATTCTATATACAGAACTCCATAAGGGTGAACTGCGGTATCGGCTTCGAGGGCTGGAAAGAGTGGAAGGTGTTGCTCGTGGGCGCGCTTGCGAACAGCTTGGGACTCGTGTTCATACTCGTTATCAATTATTTCTGCTTCTTCACCACGGGTTCGGTGTTCTACGGCTATATGGGCGCGGGCAACGAGGTATGGCTGTATATCAATATGGTATTCCCGCTCGTTATAATGATGGCTCTGCTGCCGATTATGAACAGGCTTTTCTATAAGAAAACGCATAACGTGTGGTTGGGCGCGATAGTATGCTGTCTGATATTCGTCACAATGACGATGACGGCTTCCGTGTCTTATATAGCGATGTAGGAGGGCGCAGAATATGAAAAGATTTACTAAGCTTTTATCCGCCGCTTTGTGCGCGGCGTTATGCGTGATTTCGTGCGCGGCGGGGCTTGCGGGCTGTACAAAAATTCAGCCGAAGCCCTACGAAAAAGGCGAGTACGAAAAGGAGATTTCGGAGCTTTCCGAAGTGAAAGGCGAAACGCTCGTTGCGAAAAAGCCGCTCGTCAAATGGAACGGTCGTTACGAGTACGTTAAAGAAGCTTCCGCCAAAATCGACGGTACGGCTGGCGGCGCGGTTATGCTTTATAACACAGCCACGGGCTTTACCGTGACGTTTAAGGGTACGAGCCTTACCGTAACTTTTTTGCACAGCGCGAGCGATATTTACTATAATTTCGCGGTAGACGACGAAACGCTTCCGAATCCCGCGGCGGGCAGAAGGTTTTATCTTCCCGACGGGGAAACGGTCAGCCGCGTAACCCTCGTTTCGGGGCTAAAAGACGGAGAGCATACCGTTACCTGTCTTAAAACGGACGAGGCGGCGGACGCTTATACGGCGGTTTCCGCCTTTGAAACGGACGGCAAATTCGCGTACAGAAACGTGGCGGAGGATAACGATACCCTCAAATTTATGTTCGTTTGCGCTTCGGGCGGTTCGGGACACGGCTCGCTTTATTACAGCGAAACGGCTACGGCGGGGAGAGTCGGCAGAACGAGAAAGAACAGCAGCAGTTTGCATTCGTTCAATTACCTTACCGCAAGAATGTTCGACGCGGACGTGCAGTTCGTGGCGCAGTCTGGCTGGGGCGTACGCTATCCGAAATCTATGTACGAAGTGCTTGATTATTCGGGAATAACTCCGGGGAACACCGTTTCGGAAGCGAAAACCACCGCGTTGTGGGATCGCACGAATTATATTCCCGACGTGATAATTCTCAATATCGGCGGCAACGATACGACGGCAAGCGGGTTTGAGAAAGAAATTTATCAGCAGTATTGCGGGCTTACGGTCAAAAAAATGCACGAAAATTACCCGAACGCGACTATTATCTGGACGCACACGGGATCGAAAGCGGGAACGTACGCCGCACAGGCGTTTGTCGCGGACGCGGAGCTTGCGGAAGCGGATTATCTGCACGAGTGCGTTATTCCGCAGAAGGGTTACGGCGTGACGGGCAGAGGAACGTACGGCGCGAACGACCATAACAGCATAAAAACGCATATCGATACGGCAGAGGTGCTTTCGGCGTATTTGAAAAAACTCGGATATTACCCCGTAAGAGAGAACGTGACGTTTGAAAGTCAGAAGAGCTTTTTGGAGTTCGACGCAGGCGTGACGGGCGAAACCCCTTACGAAGGCACGGAAGAATTGTATTGCTATCCGCTGAAAGGATAAACGGCGGAAGAAATCGAATAAAGAACAAGATAAACCGCATATCCGAACCCGCGATGAGGGGTAGGGTATGCGGTTATTTTTCGGCAAAAACGGGGAGAAGAAAAAAATAAAAATTTTTTTGGAAAAGAGGGTAAATATGTTTGACATTATTCGTAATTTCATATATAATAACAAAGCATTTTACAGCAAGGCTGTAATAAATGGCGGCGTAGCTTAGTTGGTTATAGCGGCCGGTTCATACCCGGCAGGTCGTTGGTTCGAATCTGACCGCCGCTACCAGACAAAAACGGCGCGAAGCCGAAAAAATAGAATAGCGGAAGCGCGATGATGCGCGGAAGCAACGCGGCCCCTTGGTCAAGCGGTTAAGACACCACCCTTTCACGGTGGTATCATGGGTTCGATTCCCGTAGGGGTCACCAAAATGACGAAAAACAGTCCGAAAC
Source organism: Anaerovoracaceae bacterium (assembly GCA_963599785.1). Classification (GTDB taxonomy): domain Bacteria; phylum Bacillota; class Clostridia; order Christensenellales; family Borkfalkiaceae; genus UBA1259. The sequence continues at coordinate 1,566 of CAVBZJ010000007.1, read as the reverse complement.
GGGCTGTTTTTTGCTATACTTTGACCACTTGGATAGTCTCGCGAGGGGGTGTTTTGACCACTTTCGGGGGTAGAAAAATTTTTTAAATCTTGTATTTTGGGACAGAATTTGGGACAGGATTTTGAAAAATTCTCGGCGTGCTGACAAAGAATTTTCTATGTAAAAACCGCAAATAAAAACGAGGAAGAATTTGTTATAATTCTTCCTCATTTCAGTATTTGATTTTTTGTCCTTCTTTTAATAAAAATTCATCTGATAAGTCGGTATAAGCGTTGCCGAGCGCGCCGAGGGAGTGACCCATAAATTCGGATAACGCATATTCGGATACGCCGCATTCTTTACAGCGGGAGTAGAAGGTAGTTCGTAAATCGTACAGTATGTGGTTCGGTAATATTTTTCCGAGTTTTTCTCGTATTGTATAGGGCTTGTAAATTTTTAGTTCGCTTACGTTTTTAAGAAAAGGCGCGAGCATAGGCGTGATAGGTATCTTTTTGTATTCTACTTTACCGTTCTTTCGTTTGCTGTTTTTGCAAACGATAAATTTTCCGTCGGTTTTTGCCGTTTCGTATTCGTTCGGTCGCATTCCCGTGTAAAGAGCGACGGCGAACATAAGTCGTTCTTCTTCGTTAGGGGCGGATAACAAAATTCTTTCTTCATCTTTGGTGAGAGACGTTCCGTGTTCACGTTCGTGATTGCGGTGAACGACTATATCGAGCGGGTTTTTAGCGATTATTCCGTGACTTATCGCCGCTTTGAAAATTATAGACATAAGCGAGAATATTTCGTCCGCCGTTTTGCCTTTTCCTTTTGCGGTAATATCGTCCAGAAGATTCTGACACTGTTCGGCAGTGATTAGTTTCATCGGACGTTCTTTAAAATATGGCAGTAAATATTTTTTGTATCTGTTTAAGTCCGATTGATATGTTTGTTTTGAGACTTTCTTTATTCGGAACGTTTCAAAGAAATACATAGAGAACGCGTTAAATGTTGTCGGTACGACAGAACCCGCCTTTGAATTAGTCTTTATTACCTTTTCGGCAGTTTTCAGTTTTTCGATAAATTTCTTTTTTGCTATGTCCAAATTTTTGTCTGTAATTTCTATATTGTATCCGTTTTTACGATATCGAACGGTATAAGTATAAGAGTTTTTTCCGCATTGTCTTTTTCTTATATGAGCCGTACACCCGTCTGTACGAAATTCTTTTTTGAAGGTCTTAGGCATTTTCTCCACCTCCGAAGGGGTGAAAGTGAGAGGTGTATTTTCTTGTAAGCCGAAAAGAGGCGAAAAGGAAAGAATAGAAACTAATCTTTCCAGATCGTCCCGACTTAAAGACCGAATATACGGTTGTCTTTCGAGTTCGTTTGCCATAAAAACCTTTTGCGTAATGTAATAACACACTATCGACCTCCGATTGCTTTTTCTTTGAGCAAAAGGGGTAATCGAGGGAGTGAGCAAAGTCAAGGAGAAAGAGAATCGACGAGCAAAAACGACAGGTTGAATAATATTTTAATGCCTGTGACCGATTTTGCGAGCCTTGACTTTGGAAGCCCCGAAGATTACGATAG
>CAVBZJ010000006.1:0-36431 GCA_963599785.1 Anaerovoracaceae bacterium | reverse complement strand
CTTAAAAGACTATACGCGCACACCATACTCGCGACCTTGGGATATTGAAAAAATGTGCAGGATTAAAAAATTTACAACGGAATACCGTATAAACCCGATAGACGTAGATACTTTTGCGCCGCGGTTCGGCTGGGAATACGAAGAGGAAGACGGGCTTTTGCAGACTTCCTATCGCGTTGTAGTATCGGACGACGCGGAAAAAGCGGCGGCGGGTATCGGCGATCTCTGGGATTCCGAAGAGGTGAAGTCGGAGGAAAGCGTTTCCGTTTCGTACGCGGGTTTGCCGCTGAAACGCTTCGGAAGGTATTACGTTAAAGTGTTCGTAAGCACCTCGAAGGGAAAAGCGGAAAGCGACGTAAATTATTTTGAAATCGCTTGCGGAGAAGAGGACTTTATGCCCTCGTTCAGGATTTTGCCCTATTCCGCGGCGGGCGCGGCGATTGCGTTCCGCAGAGATTTTTCTTTGCCGAGCGGAAAAGCGGCGGAGCGCGCAAGGGTATACGTCTGCGCGGTAGGGTATCACGAGTTTTATTTTAACGGCAAAAGGCTCGGCGAAAATCTTCTGAACCCCGCGCAGAGCGATTACGACAAGCTTCGGTACATAAACGTTTACGACGTTACCGATTATATAAAGGAAAAGAACGGCGCGGGACTCATAGTGTCGGGCGGCTGGAACGGTATTGCGGAGTGCGCGGCGATTTTTTACGTTAAGTTTAAGGATGGCGAAGAAAAAATCATTACTTCCGGCGAATACGAGCGCGGGTGGAAGGCGAGAAAATCTCCCGTAACGTTCTCCTCGGTGTTCGACGGCGAAACGTACGACGCAAGGCTCGAAAAAAACGTAGAAGGTTTCAGCGATTACCACCCCGAATGGGGGCTTACGGCGGGCTGGTATTACGCGGCGGTAAAGCTTCGCCCCGACGAAATGCGCTTAAAGGTTCAGCAGCTCCCCGCGATAGAGGTTACGGACAGGATAAAACCCGTTTCCGAAAGAACGGTCGGGGGAAAGAAAATATACGATTTCGGCGCGGAGCTTACGGGACGGTTGGAAATAAAGGTCGGCGGCAAAAGCGGCGCGAAGGTCGTTATGCGTTTTGCGGAAACGCTTTTAAAAGACGGCGAAATAAACGTTAAAAGTATGCGCAACGCCGCAAATACCGATTGTTACATATTAAAGGGCGAGGGTGAAGAGGTTTATAAGCCTAAATTTTCTTACCGCGGGTTCAGGTATGCGGAGATAACCGCGGAGGGCGCGGAGATTATTTCGGTCGTTGCGGAAAAGCTTCGTACGGGTACGCGCGTTACGGGGAACTTCGAGTGTTCGGACGAGGATTTTAACGCTATGCACCGAGCGGCGTTCCGTACAGAGGAATGTAATCATCATTCCCTTCTGACGGATTGCCCGCAGCGCGACGAGCGTATGCAATGGCTTAACGATATGACCTCGCGACTGTATCAGACGGCGAACAATTTCGGAATGGAAATTTTTCTCGATAAAATCGCGGAGGATATAACCTGCACGATGGGCGCGGACGGCGCGATAAAAGACACCGCGCCGTATTATATCGGCGGCGAGGTAGCCGATCCCGTTTCCGTTTCTTATCTGTTGCTCGGCAGGTTCGCGTACGAAAGGTACGGCGATTCGCGGCTTATCGAAAAATATTATCCGTATTTCAGGCGTTGGACGGATTATCTTTATTCAAAAACGGAAGAGGGAATATTGCCGCTCGGGCTTTACGGCGACTGGGTTCCCGCGATAGTGATAGAAGGCACGGAAACGCGCAAAAACCCCGCCGTTCCTATCCCGATAATCTCCACGGCGTATCTGTTCTGGCACTTAAAGGAAACGGAGTTTGCCGCTTCGGTAATCGGCGACGAAAAAGAAGAAAAAAGGTACGCCGAGCTTGCTTTGCAGACTAAAAAGGTATTTAACGCGCGCTTTTACGACAGGGAAAACGCGCGGTACTGTAAGGGCGTTCAGGCGATGAACGCGATAGCCGTTTCGCTCGGCTTGTGCGAGGAATCGGAAAAGCCGCGGCTTATAAAGGCGATAGTCGAAGACATAAAGTCGCGCGGGTATCACATGACCTGCGGCAACCAGTCTTATCGTCACCTTATCGCCGCGCTTGCGGATAACGGCGAAAACGAGGTCGTTTATAAGCTTTTAAAAAACGACGAATACCCGTCGATAGGGTATATGCTTAAAAACGGCGCGACGACGATCTGGGAAAGATGGGAAAAGAATATTTCCGAAAAGGAAGATAATATGCACTCCTATTGCCACCCGATGTTCGCGAGCTACGATTACTGGTTTTACGAGTACCTTGCGGGTATAAAGCCGATAGTCGGCGGGCGGGGTATGCAAACCTTTCTTGTCGAGCCGCAATTCGTTTCGGGGGTGAAGGAGGTTCGCTCCGAATATCTTTCGCTTTACGGAAAAATCGGCGTAAAAATAAAGAATACGGACGAAGAAAGGGTTATCGAAATAACCGTACCGCCCAACGCGCGGGCAATAGTAAAGGCTTTCGGCAAAGAAAAAACGCTTCTTTCGGGCAAACACGTCGTAAAGGGATAAAGGAGAAAAATGGTTATCAAAAATACTCCTGCGGGAGAGAAAAAATTAAAACGGAAGCTTAACGAAAGGGATATAACCCTTATATGTATGGCTTCCGTAAGCCTCGTGTTTTTGGCGGTATTTGCGTATCTGCCTATGGCGGGCATACTTTTCGGGTTCAAAAACGGCAACAAATCGCTGAACATAATAAAGGCGATGTTTAAGTCCGAGTGGACTCTTAATAACTTCAAATCGCTTTTTGCGGATCAGGATTTCTGGCACGTTTTCGGGAACACGGTAAAAATAAATCTTTTAATGCTTTTATTCAACTTCCCGATACCGATAATTTTCGCTCTGCTTCTTAACGAAGTAAAGCACAAATACTTCCGCGGAGCGGTGCAGATGATTTCCAACTTCCCGCACTTTATATCGTGGGTGGTATACGGCGGAATAGTGATTGCGCTGACCGACGCGAATACCGGCGTGGTAAATCCTATTTTAGAGGCGCTCGGGCTATCGAGCAAGGATAACCCCGTAGATCTGAATCTTGCTCAATATTTCTATCCGAAAATAATCATCGTAAGCATAATAAAAGGCACGGGCTGGGGTTCTATCGTATATACCGCCGCCATTTCGGGCATAGACCAGTCTTTGTACGAAGCGGCTATAATAGACGGCGCAAACCGCGCGGATCAGGCGTGGCACGTTACTCTTCCGCAGATAACGCCTACCATTATGGTGTTTCTGCTCCTTAACGTGTCGAGGCTTATGAACAACTCCTTCGAGCAGTTTTACATATTCCAGACCACGGCAAACCAGTCCGCGACGCGCGTTCTCGCGACGTATATGTACTCGCTCGGCTTTACTTACGGCAACTATTCCACCGCTACCGCGCTCAGCCTTTTCGAAGGGATAATTTCTTTGGTACTGCTTACCTCTACCAACGCGATAGCCAAAAAACTCACGGGGGAGGGTATTTATTAAAATGAAAGTCAAAAGCGGGCTTGCGGGCAAAAAATTCAACGCCTTCGACGTCGTCAACTACATAATTCTTTCGCTCTTCGCGCTACTTGCGTTTTATCCTTTTCTGTATACGATAGCGGGCAGCCTTAACGACGCGCAGGACGCGATGAAAGGTCCTATCTGGCTGATACCGAGAAAGTTCACTTGGGCGAGCTATAAGGTGGTATTAAGCGATTCGAGATTGTATTCTTCGTTTTTTAATACATTTTTGTCTACGGTGATTACTCTTTTTATCGCGCTCCTTCTTACCAGCTGCGTCGCGTACGCCGTAAGCAACAAAAGGTTAAGGTGCAAAAAATTCTTCTGGCTGGCGAATCTCATAACGATGTTCATTCACGGCGGAATGATTCCCTCTTATATGGTTATCGTTTTAACGGGGCTTTACGACAGCTTCTGGGTGTACGTCATACCCTCCTGCTATTCGGTTTTCAATATGATAGTCCTGAGCAACTTCTTTAAGAGTATAGACGACAGCTTATACGAAGCGGCGGTTGTGGACGGCGCGGGTGAAATAAGAATATGGCTGCAAATATTTATGCCGCTTGCAAAGCCCGCCCTCGCGACGGTGGGACTGTGGATAGCGGTTTCCAAATGGAATTCTTATATGCCTACGATGCTTTATACCTCTAAAAGAAACGACATATGGCTGCTTCAATATTACCTTATGCGCCTTATAAGAGAGGGCGACCTTTCGGGCGTGGACGGAAAATATTACGGAGAAGTAAGCTCGGGAACGCTTTCCTTTGCGGCGATTATAATTTCCACCATTCCCGTTCTGCTCGCGTATCCGTTCGTGGCAAAGTTCTTTTCCAAGGGTATTATGATGGGTTCGTTAAAAGGATAAAACGAGCAAAAAACGAAAAAATTTCAAGGGGTATACCCCTTCGGTTTTTGTCTTCGCCAAAAACCGAAGCAACCCTTAAAAGCTATAAAAAATAAAGGAGAAAATATGAAAAAAAGACTTTTGGCACTTTTCGGCGCAGCTATAATTGCGGCAGGTTGTTTGTCCGCCTGCGGATTAGAAGATTCCGCGGGCGACGCGGACTATGCCCGTTACCCCACGAATTACGATAAAAACGTGGACTCGTGGTTGCAGATAGACCCCGCGGACGAGGACGTGGAGATAACGTGGCTTATGGACTTTGCGTGGGCGAGTCAGAATTACGAGGATCTCATTTATAAAAGGACGGGAGTAAAAGTAAATTTCCAGACCGCGCTTAACAACGACCACGCGGAGCTTAACACCGCGATAGCGGGCAACAAGCTTCCCGATATAATATCGCTTAACAACACGAGATTGCGTATTCAGCTTGCGGAGGAGGGGTATTGCTATGCGATAAACAAGCTTGCGGAAAGCTATGCGCCGAGTCTTTTAAACAGGGTTTCCGACGAGCATTGGGATTATTTTAAGTCCTCCGACGGCAACACCTACACGATCGCTTCCAACTTTTATAACGACGCGGATCTGAAAGAATTCGAGGAGATGGGCGGCAAGCAGTATTCGCTTTGCGACGTTATCGTAAGGCTCGATTGGCTTAACGATTATATCGCGTATAAAAAGAGCGAAAATCCCGCTTTTAACCCCGACAAAGAGATAACGAAGCCTTCGGGATTTTTGGAAATGTGCAAGTGGGTGAAAAAGGCGAAGGGACTTTCCAACTCCAATCCCACGGTTTTGCTTTCGCCGTTTGAAAAGACCGCGGTAAACGACGTTATTTCTTACAGTCTTACCGCGCTTAACGAGTTTTTCGGCGTTCCTTACGAGGACGCGGAAGGCAATTACGTTTATCAGTACGATACCCCCGAATTCAAAGAGGTTTTGTACTTCCTTAACGAATTGTATACCGAAAAGCTGGTTTCCTCTTCTAACTTCGCGTACAGCAAAAACGATTGCAAAACGCAGATATTAAACGGCAAGGCGTTCGCTTCTATCGGCACTAATCAGGATAACCGCGTTCAGCTTTCTCAAAGAGAGGCTTCGGGGTACGACAAGGCGACCAACACCGTTTCCGCGGATAAAGATTACGTCAGCATAATGCTCACCAACGAAAAGGGCGACGCGCCGCTCCTTATGGACTATGCGGGGCGCGGGCTTTATAACGTGATGATTACCAAAAACTGCAAGCGCGAGGACAGAGTTATAAAGGTTCTCGATTACCTTATGAGCGAGCAGGGTCAGCGCGAAATGATTTACGGCGAAACGGAGGGCGAATGGTATACCTATAAGGTTCGCCCCGGCGAGATAAATCCCAAAACGGGCAAGGTCAGCACCTACGGACTGATAGAACCCACCGCGCAGCTCAAAAAAGCGGTTACGGAAGGCAACAACAGAAGCGTTATAACCCTCGGTATCGGCAGACTTTCTCCGCTCGTAAACTCTATGTACGCGAGAATGGTTTCGGAATACGACGATTATGCGGGCATAGTCGCGCCCTATTATTGGTCGAGCTATAAAATAAAGAAAACGTATTTTAACAGCACATATTCGAGAACGCCTTTCCGCTTCCCGCCGGACGCTTCCGACCGCAACGAGCTTAACGCTTATGTAGACAGACAGGCGGATATAGAAGCGGTGTGGATAGAGGCTCTGCCAAAAATGATAATGGCAAAAAACAAAGCGGAACTCGATTCCGTATACGATCTCGCGTTAAGACAGAGCTACGACAAGGGCGCAAGCGAGTGGCTCGCTTTCAGAAACAAGTGCTTCAAGGCGTATAAAGAAAAAATGGGAATAACCTTCGCATACCCCAAAAACGATCCGTCGTACGTCCCGCAGGAGGTTAAGCTTTTCGGCGCGGCGGCGGACTATATGTCGCTCCCCGCGTGGGTTTACGGCAGTACGGGTGACTGATATGAAAAAATTAAGAACAATCGCGTTATGCGCGGCGGTATTCGCGTGCCTTTCCGTTTTTACGGTAACGGGTAAAAACGAGGTTTTCGCAGACAAACCGAAGGTAAATCACACTCTTCGCGCGGAAACGGTCACGATAGTGGACGAAACCACCGACCTTAACGTAACGCTCGGGGAAGGAACTACCGAAACGTATAACCCTTCCGACAGACAATGGTGCGGCGTTTCTTCCGTAATAGTCGCGGGCAAGAACGTTTTCGCGGCGTGGCAGACGGGCGGAGATAAAGAGCCTTCTCCTTATAACTACATAACCGTAGCCGCAAGCACCGACGGCGGAAAATCGTGGATAGAGCCGTTTATGATAATAGATCCGCCGGAAGAGGTGATGATAACCGTTCCGATGTTCTATTATAACGACCTCGGACAGTTGTTTTTGCTGTTTTTCCACAGGAACGTCGGCGTACACGCGATACCTCTCCATAATATGGACGGCGACCTTTCCGAAGTGTATTACGAAAAACCGTTCTTTATCGGCGTAAAAAATTCAAGCTTCACCAAGCCTACCATATTTTCGGACGGGAGCATCGGTTTTGTTTCGGGTTCTGGCGACTCTTCCACCAACAACGCGGCGTTTTATCGCTCCACCGACCACGGCAACAGCTTTTCGCGCGTGTCGGTGCTTAATTCTTCCGTAACCTCTCTCGACGCAAAGAGATACGCGGAATCCACCGTCGTGGAGCTTTCGGACGGCAGGTACTGGGCGCTCCGCAGGTTAGAGAACGCCGCGAACGGCGGTATGGAACAATATTTTTCAAGCGATAAAGGCGCGACGTGGACGGAGGGCGAAGCGGACTTGCCGAAGCCCTTGTTTACCCCCGGCAGCAGGTTCGACTTGAAAAGGTTAAAATCCGGCGCGCTTATTCTGATAACCAACGCGGAGGGAATGGGTTCTACCAACCGCCGCAAAATGACCGCTTATTTAAGCACGGACGACGGTAAAACGTGGGGATATTCTCTGCTTCTCGATAACTATATCACTTCTTATCCCGATTTTTATCAGACGGACGACGGTACGATTTATATTCTGTTCGATAAAAACAGATACGGAGAGGGCGGCATAAGGCTTTGCATTCTGACGGAAGAGGATATAAAGGCGGGCGAGTTCTGTTCGGAAAACGCTAAACAGCTTATCGTAATAACCAAAATACATAAGGAGTTTACCGACATAGTTTCGGTAAACGGCGCGTTCGACAGAAAAATTTCCGTTCCCCTCGGCACGGAAGCGAAGGACGTTATAAAAAATCTCCCCACCGAAATAGCCGTTACCGACGAGTACGGAGAAATTCACGTTTTGTCGGGAACTTATACCGTAAGCGGCTACGACAAAAACAAAGCGGGTATTTATAACGGCACGTTCAGAACCACTTTGCCGCAGAAAGAGGACCTTATGTTGCAGGATTCTTTCGGACTTCTTAACTTCAAGGTGGAAGTGAAAGAGAAAAGCTCGACGAGCGGCGGGGAAAGCGGTTGTAAAAGCGGAATCGACGCATCCTTCGCAAGCCTTTTTGCGGCGGCTTTGTTCGCGTCCTTTCTCGCGCTTGCAAAATCAAAGATTAAAAACTATAAAAAATAAAGTTCAAATCCCTTCGGAAAAGAACTGTTTAAGGAGGAAAAAATGACCAAAAAATTTAAATTGTCGCTCGTCGTCGCGCTCGTTGCGGCGGCTGCGGCGTGCTTTGCGGCGTTTTCGACGTTCGCAATGAGAAAAGAGGGCGTGCTTGCGGAAACGGAACTCGATTACGAAATCGTCGAAACAAGCGGCGCGTTCGGCGGGCTTAACGTAAAAAGCGGCGTAAACGGAGCGTTTACCTTTGCGGGAAAAGCTGAGCCTTCGGCAAAGACCGCCAACGCGCCCGCTATAAGCTATTCGCTCGAAAACGCGAGCGTTGCGGAAGCGGACGGGTTTTTCGTGCAGATAGACGAACGCAATAATACCGCGGGAAATCAATTCGCGCAGATGTATTTTCAGACGACGGACGGCAACCTTTACCGCGTGAAGACGGACGGGAATTTTGCGGTAAACGCAAACGGAGCTGCGCTTACCGGTTACGGCAGCGGGTATAATTATACCATACCCGCAAAACAGAGCTTTACGCTGTATATTCCCAAAACCTCCGTGGTGGCGGCGGCAAAAATTATACCCGATTCGGGCGCGACGGCAGAGACTGCAAACACCGTCATTCCCGACGACGCGACCGTTTGCGCGTTCCACTTCGTTTTAAGGTCGAACGCTTCTGCGGCGGCTCTTAACCCCGCCCGTCCGATAACGGTGGGGTATATCGGTTACGTCAAGCTGAACGAGCAAACGCCTTCCGAATCGACCGCGGTCGCATTGAACCCCGAAAATTACTCTTCGGTAAACGACGCGGCAAAAACGGCGGACATAAACTTTGCTGACATAGGCTCGGGAGAAAAAATCTACGCGAAATATTGCGTCAACGCAAACCTTACCTTTATAAAAAACGGTACGGAAATCGAACAGCTTAACTTCTCCCGCGCGGACGCGTCCGTTACCGTAAAATATCTTAACCAGCGCGGCGAAGAGATGAAAACGGCGGACGTAAAAACCTTGTCGTTCGATTCGGCTTCGGGCGGGTATCCTTACGATTTTTCGGATATGAAAAACTTCCGTTTAGCATACGGCTTCGTGTTCGATAAAAAGAACGCTTCGCTCACGGGCGTAGCTACGGGCGGGGAAGAAGTAGTTCTCCGTTATCGCGCGGCTTCTTCTATGGAAGGCACGAGCGCGGCGCTCGAAGGCGACATCGCTTTGCGTTTCAAGTATTTCATTTCGGACGAGGTGAAAGACGCCGCCACGCTCGTTATAGCGAGGAACGGAAAAGAAAATATAGTTCTTACCGTTGCGGACGCGGCGTATGCGGACGAAGAAAACGAAACGTATACCTTCGAGTACCGCATAAACGCGGCGGAGATGACGGAGGTTATCACGCTCACTCTCGATAACGGCAACGGCACGAAGGACAGCGCGAGAACGCGTTCTTTCGTTCAGTACGCAAAGGAGCTGTTAAAGTCCGAGGACGAAAGCCTCGTTACGCTCGTAAAAGACGCGCTCAATTACGGCGCGCTCGCGCAAATCTATTTCGGAAAGAACGAAACTAATCTTGCAAACGCTTCCCTTTCCGAAGAAGACAAACTGCGCTACGAATCGGCTACGGCGGAAAACGCGGTAAAAACCGTCGAAGGCACGCTCCCCGAGGGGCTTAAACTTGCGGGCTTCTCGCTCGAATGTCTTGCGGGAACTAAAATGAACGTTTATTTTACCGCGGAGGAAGGCTTCGACGCGACCGCCGCAAGGTTTACCGTAAACGGAAAAGAGGTATCTTTAAAATACGAGGACGGTTACTATTCGCTTTCCGCAGAGGATATCGCCGCGGCGGAGCTTAAAAAAGAGCAGGTGTTTACCGCTGGCGACGCGACGGTTACCTTGAACGCATACGCGTATATCGCGGCGCAGCTGAAAAAGACCGACGACGAAAATCTTAAAAACCTCGTAAAGGCAATGTACGTTTACGGCGAAAGCGCGGCGGCGTATTTCGCGAAATAAGGGAGGACAGAATATGAAAAAGGCGTATATAAAAGCACAAGTCGCTATAATTTATTTCGGCGCGGAGGACGTGTTGCAGATAAGCAAGCCCCGTTCCGACTTCGAGCTTCCTTCCGTGGACTTCGACGACTGATTTTTATAGGGATTAAAAAAGGAGAAATTTATGAAAAAGAAAGTATTTATATCGGCGTTATTAACGCTCGCGCTTACGGCTTGTTGTTCGTTCGCCTCTGTGGTAAGCGCGTTTGCGGAACACTCTCACACGGTTGCCGTGGATAAATCGGGGGAATTCGCGGGCGTGAATTTAACTACCGCGGCGGGCGGTTCTCTCGTGGTTTCTGGCGACGGCAGAACGGAAGCGACCGCAAAAGACGTCGTAGTGACTTACGAGATAGGCTCGCTCGAAAAGAACGTGACCAACGGCGTGGCGTTCCGCGTGGATAAAGGCTTTTCCACCGCGGATTTAAGCCCGAGATTTTTGCTCGAAAGCTCGGACGGCGTTTTGTACCGTTTGTTTTATAACGCGAACGACAAATACGTTTCGGCGGACGGCACAGTTACAGATACTTCGGCGTGGAAGCAGAACGTTACGTTTACCGCAACGCGCCAGACGGACGGCACGTTTTTCGTGCCTTGGGGTTCTGTGAACGCAACGGGTACGAAAATGCCTTATTCGGAAGTCGCGGCGGAGGATGTTCCGCAGGCGGGTACTGCCGTTCCGAGCGGCACGGTGTTTACAAAATTCCACTTCGTCGTGCAGACGAGAACCGCTTCGCAGTTCCAACCCGCGCGCGCTACCGCGATTTGCGAAATCGCTTCGGTAAGGAAAAACGCGGATAATCCCGAGAAGTCCGAAGTTGTTTCGCTGTTAGATCCCGCGACTCTCGTTTATTCGGTAAACGCGGAAGATAAAACCGCGGACGTAAACCTTGCGGATATGAAAAACGGAACGAAAATTTACAGCAAATACACCTCCACGGGTACTTTCGTTATCGACGAGGACGAAACCGCGCTTTCCGCGCTTCAATTTACGAGAAGCGACGCGGCTCTTACCGTTTTATGCACGGACGGCAACGGAAACGAGGTGGCGGAAAGCTTCGTTGTAAAAGTACCCTTCGATAAAGCGCGCGGCGTTTTCCCGTTCGATATTACGGAGCAGGTAAAAACGCTTAACGGCTATAAATTCAACGCGGATAAGAGCGACGCGCTCACGGGTGAAATAACCGGCAACGCGGAAGCGGTTCTCGCTTACGATATGGAGGAAGGACCTAAGCTTACCGAAAGGTATCTCGACAAATCGGGCAACGAAATCGCCGCTTCCACTCTTGCCAAAGTCGTTGCGGACGGAACGGGATATAAGTACGAATGTTCGCCCAAAAAGATTTTCGGCTATAAATATTCTTCCGCAGATAAAGACCTTTCAGGCGCGATAACGGAAGACGGAGTTATTACTTACACCTATAACTCCGCGGCGATAAAGGATTACGACGCGATAAAAGACGAAAACGGCGACTTCGTCGGAATAAATATCAAAAACCCCACGATGGGTACGGTTATGATAGTCGGCACGAATACGGGCAAGGCGACCGCCGAGCTTTCTATGACGACCTTCGAGCTTGGCGCGGTCAGCACCGCGGACGCGGACGGACTGCTTATAAAAATAGACAGAACGGTCGCGGCGGGCAATCAGATTCCGAGACTTCTGTTAGAGGACGAAAACGGCTTTTTGTATAAATTCGGAGAAAGGTATTTAAGAGAGGACGTGTTCATTCTGCCCGACGGCACGGTATCCGTTCTCGAAAACGATTCCTTCCATTACAATATGGATAAAGAAATAGAAGGTACGCTGTTTATTCCGTGGAAAATACTCACCACGACGGGTACGGCTATGCCTTACGCCACCGAACCCGCGCCCGAAGGCAATCTCAGAGTCGCGGGGGAAACGGTGTTTACGAAATTCCATTTCTGTCTCGATTCCCGCGCGACTTCGTGGCAGGGCGTAGACAGACCTACGGGAATCGGCACGATAGCGGCGGTTTCCTTTAAGGGCGAAAAGATAGTCACGGAAGAGCTTATCGATCCCGCAACGCTTAAATATTCTTACGACGAAGCGGACGATACCGCAGACGTAAACATTGCAAAGCCCTCGCTCGGCAAGAAGGTTTATATAAGCCATTCCATAACGGGTTCTTTCATAGTGGACGGCTCGGTATCGGATAAGGAGCAAACCCTTGCGGCGGTGGAGCTTAAACGCCTTGCCGCAAGCATAACCTTAAATTTCGTGGACGAAAACGGAAAGATAGTAAAAACTTCTTCCACCGTGCAGGCGGAATATACGGACGAGGGCGCGACGTACGAAATAGAACCGCCCACGATCGTCGGGTACGAATTCGTTTCGGCGGATAAACCGCTTTCGGGCGCGGCAGACGGCGCGCTTACGATAACGCTTACTTATACGAAGAAAGCGATTAAGGTAACCGTGAAATATACGGACGAAGCGGGCAACTCTATAAAGGAAGACAAGATAATAGTCAAATTCTACGGCGATTATCTGGAAATCGATCCCGAAACGGAAACGATAGAGGGGTATACTTACGAGAAATCGGAAGGCAGCCTTAAAGTCACGCTCGTCAGCGACAAAACCGTTACGCTTATTTATACCAAAGATAAAACGGGCGGTTGCGGTTCAAATATAAGCGGAGGAGAATTTGCCGTTTACGCCGTTATTGCGGCGGGCGCGCTTGCTACCGTATTCCTCTTAAAACGCAAAAAAGAAAACTGAAATAAAATATAAAAACGGATATTCGGGATGCGGCAAAGCCGTATTCTGAATATCCTTTACTCAAAAATCGAAAAAAAGAGGCTTTTAATGCAAAATCTCGTAACGGAAATAAAAGAAAAAAAACTGATAGCGATAATACGCGGAGTGCGTTCGGATAGCGTTTCAAAAACCGTGGGCGCGCTCCTTGCGGGCGGAATAAATCTCGTGGAAATCACCTTTGACCAAACGCGTAAAATACCGTGGGAAGATACCGCAAAGGCAATAGAACTCGCCTCGGCAGAACATGAAAACGCCGTTATAGGCGCGGGTACGGTCGTCAATTTAACGCAGCTCGAACTCGCGGTAAAGGCGGGCGCAAGGTTCATTCTCGCCCCCGACGTAAACGAGGAGATTATCCGCGCGACGAAGGCGGCGGGACTTGTGTCTATACCGGGGGCGATGACGCCGTCCGAATGCGGCGCGGCGATGCGCGCGGGCGCGGATTTCGTTAAGCTGTTCCCCGCGGGCAACCTCGGCAGCGGCTATTTAAAGGCAATAAAAGCGCCTCTTTCCGACGTTCCCGTTTTGTGCGTGGGCGGAATAAACGAAGAGAATATTCCGGAGTTTTTAAAAGTCGGCGCGGCGGGCTTCGGAATCGGGAGCAATCTCGTTTCGACAAAGCTTGCGGAAAGCGGAGATTTTGAAGAGATAACCCGCAGAGCGAAAGCGTTCGTTGCCGCGACGAGGGGTTAAAAGGTAATAACAAAAGGAGAAATCATATGAAAATAGTAACTTTCGGCGAAATAATGCTCAGGCTTATGCCGGAGGGGTATTTGAGATTTTTGCAGGCGGATAGCTTCGAGGCGACCTACGCGGGCGCGGAAGCGAACGTGGCGGTTTCGCTTGCAAATTACGGCGACGAAGCGGAGTTCGTGAGCAAAGTTCCCGAACACGAAATAGGTCAGGCGGCGGTAAACGCTTTGAGAAGATACGGCGTGGGCGTAAAATACGTCGCGCGCGGCGGCGAAAGACTCGGCGTGTATTATTGCGAAAAGGGCGCGAGCCAACGCCCTTCCAAGGTGATTTACGACAGGGCGCACAGCGCGATAGCGGAAGCGGATAAATCGGATTTCGACTGGGAAAAGATTTTGGAGGGCGCGGACTGGTTTCATTTTACGGGCATAACCCCCGCTCTTTCCGATACACTTGCCGAAGCTTGTCTTGCGGCGGTTAAAGAAGCGAAAAAGCGCGGAATAACCGTTTCCTGCGACCTTAATTACAGAAAAAAGCTTTGGACTCGCGAAAAGGCGGGCAAGATTATGGGCGGACTTTTACCGTTTGTGGATTATCTTATCGCCAACGAAGAGGACGCGAAGGACGTGTTCGGGATAGAAGCGGAGAACAGCGATATTACGGGCGGAAAGCTCAACGCGGAAGGTTACGTTTCCGTCGCGAGAAAGCTTACCGAAAAATTTTCGCATAAGGGCGTGGCGATAACGTTGAGAGAAAGTAAGTCCGCAAACGACAACGACTGGTCGGGAATGCTTTTTACGGGCGGTAAAGCGTACTTTTCCAAAAAATATTCCGTACATATCGTGGACAGAGTGGGCGGCGGCGACAGCTTCGGCGGCGGACTCATTCACGCGTTGGCAAACGGGTTTTCGCCCGATACTGCCATAGAATTCGCGGTTGCGGCAAGCTGTCTTAAACATTCGATTCAGGGCGACTTTAACCTTGTTACCGAAAAAGAGGTGAACGGACTTATCGGCGGCGACGGCTCGGGCAGGGTACAGAGATAGGTGCTTTTCGATGAACTTAAAATTTAAAACCTATCGCCTTGGGAAATACCTCGCGAAAAAAAGAAGGTGGCAGGGGATACCGAGCGTGGAGATTACCGAAAACGGCAGGGTTTACATAGCCTTTTACAGCGGCGGAAAAGACGAGCAGCTCGGAAACTTTTGCGTGCTTTCGGCAGGCGACGAAAAAAACGGCTTTAAGGGAATCGCCGCCGCGGACGCGGGAAGATTCGGCAGATGCTTCGATCCCGCGCTGTGGATAGACGAAAAGGGCAGGCTTTGGCTGTTTTTCGCCACGATGCCGAAAATGCGGACTTACGCCGTTATTTGCGAAAATCCCTGCGATAAACCCGATAAACTCGTTTGGGGTAAGCCGTTTTTCGTCGCGGAAGGAATTATGCTTAACAAGCCGCTCGTAACGAGTAGCGGCGAAGCCCTTCTGCCCGTTTCCGTATGGGAGAAAACTCTTTGCGAAAAAACCGTTAAGGTCTGTAAAAAAATGAAGATTTCGCCCGCGACGGCGGCGGACGGGGCTTACGCCGTGATTTATAAAAACGGCAGGTTCAAAGTCGGCGGCAGGGTGAGAAGCTCCGCCCCTTCCTACGACGAGCATATGTTTTTAGAAAAGAACGACGGCAAAGTAGAAGTTTATATCCGCACTACGGGAGAGATAGAAAAAGCGGAAAGCGCGGACGGCGGAAGAACTTTTTCCGCACCCGAAAAAAGCGGAATAAAAAACCCGAACTCGCGGTTCTTTATAAAAAAACTGCGTTCGGGGCGAGTGCTTCTCATAAACCATTATAATTATAAAGGAAGAAACAATTTAACCGCGCTCCTTTCCGAAGACGACGGCAAAACCTTTCCGTATTCGCTGTTGCTCGACGAGAGAAATAAAGTTTCTTACCCCGACTGCGCGGAGGGAAAGGACGGGTTTTTGTATATAGTTTACGACAGAGAGCGCGGCAGTAAAAACCAGCGCGAAGAAAACAGCGCGAAAGAGATTTTGCTCGCGAAGATAAAAGAGGAGGATATACTTTGCGGAAGACTTTCCGAAGAAAGCAAGCTGAAAATTATAGTAAGCAAGCTTTCTTAAAAAAGTTATCGTTTGTCGGGCGATTTTCTTACGTCCTTCGGGGAATATCCGAATTTATCCTTAAAATACCGAGAAAATTGCGATTCGTACTCGAACCCGCAATGATAGGCTATTTCGTGTACGGGCATATCGGAATTTTTAAGTAAATCTACCGCAAGGTTCAGTCTCTTTTCCATTATATATTCTTTCGGAGTTGCGCCGGTAGCCTTTTTGAAAACCACTCTGTAATGATCCGCGCTGTACCCGCAAGAGGAAGCGAGGTCGTAAATTTTGAGCGGAGTGGTAAAATATTCGTCTATATAAGCGACGGTGTTTCGCAGCAGGTAATCGAGGTTTACGTCCTCCTTTTCTTTGCCGGCGCGGTTGCGGATTAAGGTGAGTATGATCTCGTTTGCGAGCGCGTTTATCATTTTGTCGTAATTAAGGGCCTTTTCTTCGAGTTCGGTGCGGATTCGGTTGCATAAATTGCTTATCGTTATGCTCGTGTCGCTTTCCGCGGTAGAGGAAAGGTCGGGTTTATCCTTCGCCTCGAACCATACTATAAGACAGTTGCTTTGCTCCGAATAGTAGTGGCTGTGTACGACGTGCGGTTCCATAAGAAAATAAGACCGCGCGGAAAAATCGAATTTTTCTTCGCCGTAGCGTATAGTGCCTTTGCCGCTGTAAAAATAAACGAATTCGTATTTATCGTGCGAATGAGGCTTGATTATAAATTCCGAATCTCTTTTTTGAGTGAAAGAATAAGTATCGTACACGAAAATTCCCCCTTTATAAACCTTTAATATTATAGCATAAACGGTGAAAAATTGCACGTTTTTTCGGGTTTTTCCGTCCTTTTAATTGTAAAAAAACGGGATATTATATCCGAAAAGCGAAAAGAATAAAAATAAAAAAATTTGGAGGAAATATATGAAAAAAGTAAAAGATAAGTATTTGGTAGTCGGAGCGGACTTTGCGGGCTTTCCGCTAAAAGAAGCCGTCGTCGCGCATCTCGAAAAGAAGGGTTGGAAAATTCTCGACCTCGGCGTGAAAAGAGACAGCGACCCGAACGATACCGACCTTATGTTCCACAGAGTCGGTCTGAGAGTCGGCGCGGAAATATCCGAAGGCAATTACGAGCGCGCGCTTCTGTTCTGCGGTACGGGTATGGGAATACATATTGCGGCATCAAAATGCCCGCACGTCCACGCGGGGGTGGTGGAAAGCGTTCCCGCGGCGAGACGAGCCATAACGGGCAACGGGGTGAACGTTCTCGCGATGGGCGCGTTTTACGTTGCGCCGGCAATGGGCTGCGACATAGCGGACGCATATTTATCCGCAGAGCTTGGCAGCGATCAGAAGTGGTGGCATAATTTTTACGAATTTCACAAGCTTGCGATAGACGAACTCGAAGCGTTCGATTACGAAGAGTACAAGAAGAACGGCTTTAAGGTAAGAAAGCAGGGCGATTTCGATTTGGTTTTAGAAGATAAACCCGAATAAACTATACACAACAAAAGCCTGTAAGTATTTTTATAGAAAAATAATTTTCAAAAAACTATTGACAAGTCGTTTTTTTCGTGATACAATATCCACAAGTTCGGTATCTGCGAATTTTATTTTTTCATAAAAACTTAAACGTTTAACCCTGTCGGCTGATATGACATAAGATAACATATACGGTGCGCAGGGAAAATTTAACGGTAAAGAATTAAACGTTTAAGGTGCGGGAATGGCGAGGCGCGAAAGCGCGCACAAGCGAACGTTCTGCGCGTTATGAAAAAATAAATTTCGTTTGTATGGAAAAATTTAAGGTTGGAGGAAGGTAATGAAAACGAAAAGCAAAATGTTATTGCTTTTAGCCGTATGCGCGTTATGCGTATCGGTGATGGCGGCAGGATTCGCAATGACGAATCGTAAAACGGCGAGAGCGGAGGACGCCGCGATTACCGGCGCGACTTTGACGCTCGGCAACTGTATAGCGATACGCTACTATGCGAACGCTTCCGAGAGCGACGCGCTCACTATGCGTTTTACTATGAACGGAGCGGAGAGCGACGTCGTAAAAGCGCAGGTCGATGCGGAAAATCAGGTATACTTCGATTTTGAAGTAGCTCCGCAATGTATAGGCGACGAAGTGACCGCCGAACTGTATTCGGGCGAAAGTAAGCTTGCGGAACAGACTTACAGCGTCGAGCAGTATTGCAAAGGCAGAATTGCCGACGATACAAGCGACGCCGACCTGAAAACTCTTTGCGCGGACATTCTCGCGTACGGCGCGGCGGCGCAGACTTATAAAGGGTATAAAACGGATTCGCTCGTTAATGCCGAAAACGCCGGAGTTCCCACGGACTTCGAGCAAATAGAGGAAACCGATTTGAGCGTTACGGGCGCGATAGACGAAAATACCACGTTTACCGGCGCGAATTGCTACTTCGACGGTAAAAACGAGATATACTTTATTTATAAAACGGACGACGTTTCTGCGATTACATACGCGGCGAAGAAGGACGGCAAGACGGTCGGTTACAGACTGAAAGAGTCGGGCGCAGGCAAATATGCCGTCGTTATAGATGTATACGCAGTAGATTTCGACGCGGTGTATACCGTTAGCCTTACAAAGGACGAAAACACGCAGACCGCGACTTACAGCCTGAAATCTTATGTGTATTACTGGCAGAACAAGACGGAGGAAGGAAGCGAAACGCTTTTGCCGATGGCGACTCTGGCGCGCGCGCTGTGGAATTACGGCAAGGCTTCCGAAACGTGGTATTATATGCCCGTAATATCTTTTACCGATGAAAACGTTACCGTGAAAGCGGGCGAGACTTATATCATTCCGCAGGCGACCGCCACGAACAGGGCGGGTGAAGCTTTGAAAACTACGGTGTATGTGAACGGCGAAGAAACGGAAGCGGTCAGCGCGGTATTTTATGAGAGCGGCACGATTACATATTCTGCGGATTCTCACGGCAACGTGGCTGTCTTTAACGTAAACGTGAACGTCGATTACGACGGCGTAAACCTTGCGGACGCGCATTATCTCGATACGGCGGCGGACAGATTTTACGGAATTTACGGCGCAACGTTCTATTATAACGTTGGCGGAACGCAGAGCATAGGCAGATTTACGGGCAAACAAATTTACGACGAGCGCGTGGACGTTGGTATGTCCGTAAACAGCTTCGTCGGCAGTATGGCGTTTAATCTCCGCGGCGGCAGCGAGACCGAAAAAGGCTTGTGGATAAAAATAGAAAATTCGGGCGGCGGCAGAATACAGATTTATAACGGTTCGCAAAAGCTGACCGATACCGACGACACTATGCCCGATACTAAGGGAAATACCGATTACTGGAACAACATTTTGCAAAAATCGTTCAATTTTTCCGTGCAGGTAACCGATAAAAAGAACGCGAGCGGCGAGGTTACCGCGGTTATAGTAAACGCGGCGATAGGCGACCTGTCCGTAACGGGCGAGAACGGCTTTGAAATAGCGCTAACCGACGATAACAGGGCTACGCTTACGAGCAAGGGTTGGTTCTTTATCGAAGGCGGCGCGAATACGGAATGGATGAAAGCAAACATTTACGTTCATTCAATTTATCTCAATACTCCTAACTACTCTTCTAATCTGCTTTTAAGCGGTTGGAATACGAAGAATTCGGACGGCATAATAACGGGCGTAACCAACGAAAACGGTATGAGATTCGCAACCGTTACAGCGGATGAGGGTAGCAATAAAAACATTTGCGCGGACTGGAATCGCAGCTATACCGATTACGGAACGAACGGCTCGAAAGCGGGCGATACCTATTACGGCGAAAAGGTAAAAGACCAGAAGGTGAAAATTACGGCGAAGGCGGCGTTTAAGTCGGGCGACGATTTCTGCGTATACTTCCGCGGTAATAACTGGCTGGAAAACAACTGGCGTTGGATGCGCCGCGGGTTATTCGTATCGTTCAGCGCGGACGGCGGAATAAGAATCTGTCTCGGCGAGGCGGCGTTCAGCTACGGTAACGAAACGAAGGTATATACTACTTACTCGAACGAAGAAATCAAAGCGACCTGCGGCAAAACCCTTTCCGAATTGTTTGCGGAGGGTATCACGCTTGAAATGCAGGCTACCGACGTGACGGACGGCGACGGAAACGTAGTCGCGGTGAATATCCGCATATGGGTGAACGGCGTTGCGATTAACGGCGGCGGCTATAATGCGACGAAGCTCGACTACGATGCGGACGGCGTAACGGGCGGTTGCATTTTCGAGGCGGGTTACCTGATGCTCGGCGGCGCGATTACCGATACCGAAGGCTATATCGGCGGCGTTTATATCGAAGGTTAAGGAGAAATAATTATGAATTTCGCAAAAAAAGAATATGAAAAAGCAAATTTTATAATTGTATGTTATAATAATAAAGACGTTATAATGGCAAGCAACGGGTTTTTCGGTGAAGAACAGCCTTTCGACGCCGTAGACGATTCGAGATTTACAAGGACTACTTGGGAATAGCCTTTATGACCAAGAGGAAAAAGAAATTTTTGGCGGTTTTTCTCTGTTTTCTGATTACGGCGTTTTGCGGCGCGTGTACGGGAAACGGAGAAAAGCTACCGCCCGATTCCGACGACAAGCAGATTGAAACGCCTTCTTCGGACGACAAAGACGAGGGCGGCGGAGCTTCTTCGGGCGAGGAAGAAAGCGGCAACGGCGGCGAAACGCCTTCGGAAGACGAGGACGGCGATAAAACGCCTTCGGGAGACGATAACAAAGGCGGTAACGAAGGGGATAACGACGGCGATAAAACGGACGGAACGGTTATAATTTTACCCACCGAAAAATTTTAAGACTTACGCTTTTTCGCGGTGAAAAATCGCGGGAAAGCGTGAAAGAGAGGATAATTAAATGGCATCGGTAACATTGCACGACGTGGCTCGACTTTCGGGCGTAAGCATAGCTACGGTTTCAAAGTATCTTAACGGAGTCAGGGTAAAACCGGAGAACGAAAACAGAATAAAAGAGGCAATCGACAAGTGCGGCTATAACGCGAACTTTTTTGCTAAAAGCCTGAAATTGAAGCGTTCTATGACGATCGGCGTGTTGATTCCCAACCTTGCCTCTTCGTTCTATTCGGCGGTAATTTCGGAGGTCGAAAAGATTTTCGCGAAAAAAGGTTACACCCTGCTCGTGAGCGGATACGACAACGACGCCAGACAGGAAAACGCAAAATTTCAGGCTCTCGTCTCCCGCAGGGTGGACGCGGTTCTGGTCGCGCCCGAAAATCTTACGGAGACCTCGTTGGAAAAAGCCGAAAACAGCGAAATACCCGTGTTGTTTTTCGATACTCGGCTGGAAAATCGCGAGGTAGGCGCGGTCGTGACGAACAACTTCGAGGCGTGCCGCGAAGTTCTCGAAAGCCTTTTAACTCGCGGCTTTCAGAAAATCGCCGTGATTTTGCCGAGTATGAAGTATTCCACGACGAAGGAGCGTCTTAAAGGCTGCAACGCCGCCATCGAAGCGTGCGAAGCGGAAGGCAAGGTGCGCTTTTTGCAGACGACGGGTGATACCGTAAACGCATATAAGATCGTGGGGGAATTGCTCGCGGCGGGCGAAAGACCTGACGCGATATTCGCGCTTTCTTCGAGTACGTTCCTCAGCTCGCTTATGGCGATAGGAGAAGCGGGACTGAAAATTCCCGAGGACGTGGCGTTTATAGGCTACGACAATCGGCAGATAAGCAAAATTTATTCGCCTAACATCAGCCTTGTCTATCAGCCGATAAGGGAAATCGCCGAAAAAATTTGCGAACGGCTCGAAGCGGATTTCGCGGGAGAAGAAAGCAAAGCCGTCAGCGTTGTGGAAGCAAAAGTCGTTTATACGGAATCCGTCGAAAGAAGGTAATCGTAACCGAAATGTCTTTATGGCGGAAGCCGTATATCTGTTTTTAATATGTTAAACGTTTAATGTATTGAAAATATTCTGAATAAAACAAAAAAACAGGAAAGATCGAAGCTATGAAAAAAAACTTTTTAAAGCGCGCGGCGTTCGCGCTTTGCGCCGTATTCGCCTTTATGTTCGCGTTTGCGGGCGCGGGGTGCGGCGGTAATACGCAAGAAAAGCCCGAACACCTCGGCTTATACGTCGAAGAGGGCGTGATGAAAAAAGACGGAAAGCCTTTTTACGGCGTCGGAATAAATTATTACAACCTCTTAAACAGCGCGTTCTCGCAGAAGTGGGATGTTTCGCCATCGCTCGCCGCGCTGGAAACGTTAAAGAGCTACGACGTTCGCGTAATCAGGTTCAATATCGTCGGATATAAGTACGAAGAATGGAATTACGTTACGAAGTTAGAGAATAAATATTTTGAAACGTTCGACAAAATCGTAAAAAAGGCGGAAGACCTCGAAATAGGCTTGATACCGAGCTTTTTCTGGTCGCACGGCGCGGTGTCCGATTATTTAGACGAGCCGTCCGGCACGGCATATTCGCAGAGGGATTCAAAAACCACCGAGTTTATGCTCGAATTTACCGAAAAAGTAGTGAAACGCTATGCGGAAAGCCCCGCGATTTACGGTTGGGAATATTCTAACGAGGTAAACCTCGTTTCCGATTTGCCGAATTGGAATCCTTCTCCGCTTCCCGCCACGACGAAGCGTTCCTCGCGTACGAACGACGATAAAATGACCACAACTCACTATCACAACGGTCTGAAATTCTGGGCGGAGGTCGTAAAGGAAAACGATCCCTACGGCAGAATAATCTGTAACGGCGACGCGATTCAACGCGAGTACGCGTGGAATTTAAGGCAGGGCAACGGCTGGAAGCTCGATACGAAAGAGCAGTATGAAAAAATTCTCGATTATCTGCAAGAGGATATGACCGCGGTAAGCTCGCACGTTTATGCCGAATGCGGCGCGAGGGGCTGGAAAAATCCGAAGGGGCTTAACAGCGCGATAGGCTTATTCGACGACTGGACTTCTTATCTCGAATTTCTTATGGCGGAAGGCAGACGTATGAACAAGGCGGTTTATCTCGGCGAAACGGGCTTCGTATACGGCGACGCTACGCAAGCCGACGTGGACGCGGGGTTAGACGCCGCGGCGAAAGCGAGCGTATACGCAATGATCGCGGACTCCGCGCTCGAAACGGATTTCCCGCTTACGCTGTTCTGGAATTACGACCACCGTCCCGAATATAATTCCGCAGATCCTACCGACCATTCGACGGGTACGGAGTGGAGCTGGAACGAGCGTTGGGATAAGGGAAAAATCATGCTCGAAAAAATTCGCGACGTAAATAACGCGTTCGACGAAAAGCATAAATAAAATTTATCGGTCAGGAGGAATCTGTGATGTTAAGAAACAAAAAAACGATACTCGCAATCTTGATGTGCGTTGTTTTTCTTTTCGCGGCGGCTTTCGGCGGTTGCGGCAAGAAAAACGATTCGACGGGGAACGGCGACGGCGGCACTCCGGAGCAGCCCGTTTCCGTCCGTCCTAAAATTTCGGTGGATACGACCGCTCTTTCGGGTAAGCTCGCGGAAGAAATCGTTCTGCCTTCCGCTTCCGCGTCCGACGATACGGACGGCGATTTGACGGATAAAATTTCGGTATCCGTGTATTTCGCAAGAGATACGCTTACGGTTTACGAATCGAGCGACGGCGCGGCGAAACACAAATTTACGCCGACAAAGGTGGGCGACTATACGGTAATTTATAAGGTTGCGAACAGCAAAAACAAAACCGCTCGGCAAGAGGTGGAGCTGAAAGTCGCGGATAATATCGGCGCGATTTCGCTTGCTCCCCAGCTCGTTTCCGAAAAGGACAAATGGACTATGACGGGCGGAAACAAATTCGACGATGACGATTATCTGCGCGTTAAGTCGGAATTCGGCACGTCCGTCGCGTATTCGGGCAAGAAAATTTCGAGCGGCGATACGGTCGCGTTCAGATTTTCCTCGAATATCGGCAAGGAAATGTTCTATTCGGTGAACGCGTGTATGTCTTCGAGCTATAAGCTCGACGCGCCGATTGAAACGGAATCGAACAACGGATTTCCCGTTATGCTCGCAATGAGAGTTTCGGCAAACAGGATAGAGGTGTATTTCGGCTCGTACAACAACGATAACTATCCGTTCGACAACATAGATAAAAAAGTTCTCGACGGAAAGGACCATACAATCGCGTTGCGCGCGACGTTGAGCGGCGACGCGCTTACCTTTGAAATCTGGGTTGACGACGATCCCGCGGCGGCAAGAACTTACGGAAAAACCGTAACGAAAACCGAGATGTCGGAGCATTACGGCGCGGAAAAGTTCAACGAACTCTTTGCAGATATGTTCGACGCGGAAAAATTCGGCGGGTGGTTTAACGTCGGTTCTTACGGCGGCGACGGCAACGGGTATCTCACGCTCAAAGCTCTTTCCGTAAACGGCGAGCAGCATATAAACGAACCCATTCTTAACGTGAACGGAGAGGTGGAATCGACTTATATAGTAAACAAAAAAATCGAGTTCCCGACCGCAACCGCGGAGGATAAAAATACTTATTCCGACTTAACTTCGCGTATAAAAACCATCTTGGTTACGCCTTCGGGCGACAGCGTGGAGCTTGGAAGCTCCGAATATACGCCTGCCGAAACGGGCAAATACGTTCTGATTTACAGAGTAAGCGATTACAGCGGTAACAAATCGGAAAAGACTTATGAATTTTCGGTAACGAACGTAATCAACACGAAAGCGCCGACGATTGTTTTCGACGACGGCGTATCCGAAACCATAAACGCGAAGGTCGGCGAACCGTTCGCGCTGCCTATGCCGAAAAGCGTTACGGACGAACAGGGCGCGGATATTTATTCGAGACTTAAAGTAGAGCTGACGGGCAGAGAGAAAATAGACGTTACGGGTAAGAGCGAGGTCACGCTGTATGCGGCGGGCAAGCATATTATTCGCTATTCCGCTACGGACGACAGCGCGCTGACGGGCGAAAAAGAGCTTATCGTGAACGTCGAAGGCTTGTATTCAAAGGAAACGAACCTTGCCGAAAGGAATACCTATTTAAGCCAAAACGACGGAATTTACACCGAAAACGGCATCACGGCGAAGCATACCGGTAAGCTTGCGGGGCAAAAACTGTACGACGAAAAAATCACCTTTAAAATAAAGGGCGACCTTGTAGGCTCGTTTATTTATATAAACATTCGCGGCGGCAAAAACCTTAACGAGCCGAACAATCTCGACCTCGACTGGAATTCGGGCTTGGTAATCAAAATCAGTTGCGCGCTCGGCGCGAACGGCAACGTCGCTATAAATTACGGCGGACACGACCAGAATCAGCAGGAATTCGCAATTCCCTCGGTATTCGGCAAAAATCTCGGCGAACTCGTTGCCGAAGGTCTGACCGTTACGGTGCAGGCGACCGACGTTATCGACGATAACGGAAACGTTACGAGCGTAGTCGTGAAAATGTGGCTTAACGACGTTTTGGTTACGCCCGAAAGCGGTCGCGTTTTCGAGTCTTCGTTCATTAAAAGGAATCCCGAAATTTTAACCGCGGGTTGGTTTACCTGCTCGGGATACGAATACGGCACGGGCGCGGATCTTTCCAAGGTTTTCATAGAAGAATTGTATATAGAAGCCGCGTCGTCCGAGGCAACTGCCGAAAGAAAATAATCGTAGAAATAAGTGAGTTTTTCGGCGTTTCTCTGCTCGGAAACGCCGAAAAAATATGAGGTGATTATGAATAACAATCGTTCGGCGAACGCGTCGGTCGGGGAAAAACGCTCGCCGCAGGGGAAGTACCTGCCGCCGTCCTCGCGCAAAAAGGCGTGGGCGTGGGTTAAAGGCAACTACGGACTGTATCTGATGCTGATACCGGGGTACGCCGCGCTTATAGTGTTTTCGATTTTGCCGATGTTCGGACTGTATATGGCTTTTATCGACTATACGCCTTCGGTATCCATATGGAAATCGGTAAACGTCGGCTGGCTGAATTTCGAGCTGATTTTTCAAGAACCGCTGTTATGGAAAATGATAAGAAATACGTTGATTTTGTCCTGCTTGAAGCTCGTTACGAATTTTCCGCTGACAATCATTCTCGCGTTGCTTATCAACGAGCTGGAATCGAAATGGTTCAAGAAATCCTTTCAGACCATCTCGTATTTGCCTAACTTTATTTCGTGGGTTATAGTTTCGGGTATGCTTACGTTGTTTTTGAACAGCGACGCGGGAATACTCAACAAAATTATAGTATGGTTCGGCGGCACGCCCGTAAACTGGTATTCCGATCCTTCCAAATGGTACGGGGTTCTGGTAATAACGAACCTCTGGAAGGGACTCGGCTGGGGTACGATTATGTATCTTGCGGCAATGACCTCCATAGATCCCACGTTATACGAAGCGGCGGAAATAGACGGCGCGGGCAGGCTTCGTCAGGCGTGGAGCATCACGCTCCCCGGTATCGCGGGCATCGTATCCATCACCTTGGTTCTGTCCGTAGGCAAGATTTTTTTCGACGACTTCGAGCAGATATACGCGCTCGTTGGCACGAACGACGCTCTCGAAGAAACGACCGCGGTAATATCGACGAAGGTATATCAGTATGCGCAGCAGGGAAGGTATTCCTTGTATCCGCAGGCTACGGCTATGGGACTTGTTCAAAGTATCGTATCGCTTTTACTTGTAACTATTTCAAACAAAGTTGCTAAAAAAATGGGACAGGAAAGTCTGTGGTGATAAAATGGTAAGATCTGCTTCGAGAAAAGCTTTTAACATATGTAATATCGCGTTTCTTTCGTTTTTGGGTATTATGTTCTTATTGCCGAGTCTGCTGATAGTTTCCGCTTCGCTTATGTCGGAGGAACAGTATCTTTCGCACGGATATTCTTTAATACCTTACGGCTTTAATTTCGGCAACTACATAAAATTGTTCGAGGACAGCGCGATTATCCGCTCGCTGTGGAATTCGGTCGTGGTAACGGTCGGCGGCACGCTTTCGAGCATAGTCGTCACCACGTTCACGGCATACGCGTTAAGCAAGCGCAATCTTGTGGGACGGCGCGTGCTTATGATGATTCTGATGTTCTGTATGCTCTTTTCGGGCGGGCTTGTTCCGACGTATATGCTGATTATTTCGCTCGGACTGAAAAATACATACTGGGCGTTGTGGTTGCCGGGGTTAATCGCGCCGTGGAACGTGATTTTAATCCGCAGTAACTTTATGACCGTTTCTCCGTCTCTGGAAGAAGCGATGAAAATAGACGGCGGAAATAACTTTACGGTATTTCTGCACGTTGCCGTTCCTATGTGCATACCGACGCTCGCAAGCATAGTCTTGTTTTCCGCGGTGTCTAACTGGAACGGTTGGGCGGGTTTCCTCTTATATTTCAATACCCAGCACAGATATATGTATTCGCTCACCGCGCTGCTTCAAGAAATGTTGCAGGAAAACATAAATCCTTCGGGCGGTTCGGTAGGCTCGGGGTATTCGGAAACGTTCAAGATGGCGACGATCGTCATTTCCACGCTGCCCATTATTATGATATATCCGTTTATGCAGAAGTATTTCATTTCGGGTATGATGCTCGGCGGCGTAAAAGAATAAAACTATGATAAAAAGGAAGACATTATGAGAAAAAAGATTTCTATATTTTTTGCGACTATGCTCGTTTTATCGTCCGCGCTGTGCGTTTCGGCGGCTTGCGGAAAAGAAAGCTACGGTGAAAACAGCGTGGTTATCTACGTCGAATACAACGGTCTGGGGTATCAGAACGACGATAAAGTCGAGAAGGCTCTGGAAGAAAAATTCAAGCGCGATACGGGCGAATCCATCGACCTGATAATGGAGCTGTGTTCCACAAGCTCGATAGGTCAGAAGGTTACCAACGGCATAGGCTCGGGCGAGAGAATCGACGCGGTGTTTTCGCATTACAGCACCGATTCTATGATAACCGAAATGATTACGAAAGAGGTGGAGCTTAAAGACCTTACGGAAATAGCGAAAACCTATGCGCCGAACCTGCTCGCTATGTATAACGAGGAAAGCGATCCGAACAATCTCGCGCTGCATAAGGGAATGTACAACGGGAAATTGTACGGATTGTCCTCAATCGAGAGAAATTCCTGTTTCGGAATGCTTATAAACAAGCGGCTGATGGCGACGACGTCCTTTAATCCCGAAGAATACGACGTCGCGAACGAAAATTACAAGTCGTTTACGATAGACGAGTTCGTGCAGATGCTGAAAGAGATGAAAAAGGCTTACGAGGACGGGCATAAGGGAGAAACGATGCGCCCGCTCGTCGGCGCGCCGTGGGAAGTCGATTATTTCGTTTCGCCCGTATTCGAGGACGAGGGGTATAATCACTACGTTTACGAGGACGGCAAGTGTATTCCCGCATACTTAAAGGAAAATTATTCTGACGTACTCGAATTTGAAAGGGGCTTGCAGGAAGATAAGCTGTGGTACGAAAACCCTGCGGATTCCGCCGCCGCGGTAAGAGATTTTTACGCGGGCAAAAGCGCGGTGTATATGAACTGGCCGGAAGCGACCTCTCAAATCACCGTAGCGCGCAAGCTTAAAGCTTCTACGGGCGACGATTGCGTGGTTATCGCGCCGCTTAAAAGAAACGCCGATACAGAAGCGAACGGCAATCAGAGAATGGCTTCCGCTTTTATCGGTATGGTAATTCCCAAAAACGGAAACAATACCGAGCTTTTGATGAAATTTATGAACTGGATGTATTCCGATAAAGAGAATTACGAGCTTGCAAAGCACGGAATAGAGGGCGAGGACTGGGTAAAAGGCGAAACGAAGGACGGCTACGAAACCTATGCTTACCCCGCGGATAAGAAAGCGGCTTACGAGGAAAAGCCCTCTTACTCGGGAGTATATTGCTTGCTTTCCAACGTTTTCCTTTCGGACCGTTTATACGCAGATTATACCGAATCGGAATGGAACAGAGTTACGGAAATTTTCTCCTTTAAGTCTTGGCCGCACAACGGTTTTACGGACGAAGGAATAAACCTCGTAGGCACGCCCGCGAACGACAGAGTATTGAGCAAGCAAAGCAGCTCGCTTTCCAACGTTTATACGAGCGTGAGAGGTTACGCTTGGTCTATCGCTCCTCTCCCGAACGGAAAAACGATAGCGAGTATGTTTGAAGAGATGCGCGGTATGCTGAAAGGCGGACAAATAGACGCCCTTGTTTCGCACTGGACGAGCGAGTTTGAACGCGAAACGGCGTCGAGAAAAAATTTCAAATTCTGATTATGGAGACGGTTAAAATGAAAAAACATCTTAAAAGCGCGATAAAATTTTGCGCGGTAGCATTCGTTGCGATTTTCGCGTTCTCGTTCGGCTTCGGCACGGCTTCGGTAAAAGCAGACGAAGCGGATAATATTTTATACGAATCGGACTGGCGTTTGAACCCGAGCGGGGGAGATATAAAGTTCTCTTCGAGAACGGCTTCGTTTACGCCTATCCGCACGCAGGGAGCGACGTATTCCGAAATGATGGGCGACGGAACTATTTCGTTTAATTATCAGGTCGAATATCCGCAGGATTTGCTCGATTTGGGCGACGCGCCGTTCAAAGCGGCAAACGCGGGCGATTATCCTTCGTTTTTCGGCGTTACCTTTCTGAATTCGCCCGAAGGAGTCACCACTCCTTCGAGTACGCTTGCAGTGCCTTTCGATACCATCGGCGGTTTTCCGTATATGGTGGCGTTCGATAACGAGCCGCAAACCTTAAAGGAAAACAACGAAGCGCAATTCTCGCAGCTCGGGCTTACGCTGCGCCGTTATAAAGCGGACGGCGGACACGACTTTACCAAATGGAGTACGGTTAATCCCACTGACGATACATAT
The DNA here is from genome assembly GCA_963599785.1 of Anaerovoracaceae bacterium. Lineage (GTDB taxonomy): Bacteria > Bacillota > Clostridia > Christensenellales > Borkfalkiaceae > UBA1259. The sequence continues at coordinate 6,890 of CAVBZJ010000006.1, read as the reverse complement.
TTCAATAACGCGGGAAACCCGTACGAAAGCAAAATCCCCGCGTTTTCCAAACCCGTCACGGTAGACACGGCTTTCGACGGGAAAGCGCATAGCGTTTCGATCGAAGTTAAAAGCCTGTATAAAGCGAACGGCGACGAGTACGACGCGATAAAAATCGACGTAACCTTCGACGGCGAGCTTTGCCTTACGGTAATAGACGAAATGCCCTTTATTTCCGATTACCTCGGTATGGATTATCCGCTGGATAAGCGCGGCACGGAAGGCTTCGTTTCGATATATTGCTATAACGGCGACAAAGATTTCGAGAATTATACCGTTAAAATGAACAGCTTTTCGATAGCTTATTCGGACGGAAAAGTGCCGCCGAAAAAGGAAGAGGAAAAGAGCGGTTGCGGCAGCTCCGTTTCTTCCGGAATCGGCGCGCTGACCGCGGCTGCCGTATTCGGCGCGGCGTACGTCGTGAAAAAGAGAAAGGGCGAATAATTTTACTTACAAAAAGGGCTTTCAGAGAGAAAAGAAAAATGGAAAAATCCTTAAACGGAACGTGGAAACTTATAAACGCGGCTACGGGAAGCGTTATAGCGGCGAAGGTCCCCGGCGATATTACGGAGGACTTTTACCGCGCGGGCGAAATCCCCGATCCGAAGTTCGGAATGAATTATAAAAAAGCGCGGTATATTCTGGAAAACGACTACGAATACCGCCTTGAATTCGGCGCGGAAAAGCCGCAGGATAATATGCGCGTATTTATCTCGTTTAAGGGTATAGATACCTTTTCCGAGATTAAGCTTAACGGTACGTTGCTCGGCAAAACGCAGAATATGTTTCTGAAATACGAGTACGACGTAACGGATTTGATTGAAAAGGACAACGTGCTTTGCGTAAAGATGTTTTCGGTGCTGAACCGTATGAAAACCATCGACGCGGAGGGGTATTTCGGGTGCTTCAACAAGGAACGCATTTTTATCCGCAAGGAGCAATGCTGTTTCGGTTGGGACTGGGCGCCCGATTTGCCGGGGTACGGTATCTGGGACGACGTGGTTTTATCCTACCGTCCCGAATGCCGAATAGAGGATATTCGCGTAAAAACCGATTTGAGCGGCAACGCCACGTTTTTTGCGGAGCTAAGCTACAACGTGCGGACGGACGAGTATAAACGCTTTGCCGATACGGATATATTGCGCTATACCTTGGAACGCACGCCGAACGCGGGCGAAAAAGACGTAGTCGCGGCGGAATTTTCCGTCGGCGGCGCGAAAAATTTCGGCACGCTGAAAATAGAAAACGCGGAGCTTTGGTATCCCGTAGGCTACGGCGTTCCCGCGCTTTACGCGTATAAAGTCGAGCTATTGAGAAACGGAAAGGTTCTGGACTGTAAAACGGGTAAGCTCGGATTCCGCACGACCGAACTCATAGAAGAGCCGATCGGCGGCGATCGTATGAGCTTTCGGCTTTTCATAAACGGCAAGGACGTGTTCGTAAAGGGCAGTAACTGGGTGCCTTGCGAATGCTTTACGGGAGAAACGAGAGAGGAAAAATACCGCGAGCTTATTTCTATGGCGAAGAACGCGGGAATAAATATGCTTCGGGTATGGGGCGGCGGAATTTACGAAAAGGATATTTTTTACCGCCTTTGCGACGAACAAGGGATTATGGTGTGGCAGGATTTTATGTTCGCCTGCGCGGATATTCCCGAAACTGACGCCGATTTCGTACATAACGTCGAAGAAGAATGCGTTTATCAGGTGAAAAGATTGCGCAATCATCCGTCGCTCGTATACTGGTGCGGCGGAAACGAAAAAACGGGCAGCTGCGGACTTCTGAAAAGATACGGCGACCACCTCGTGGACGTTATAATCAGGGGAATAGTCGGGCATTACGACGGTACGCGCCCGTACGTCAGACAAAGCCCGTATTCGCTTACCGACGTCGGCAACGATTTTGAAAGCGGCGAAACGCACGGCACGTCGTTCGATATTATTCACCTCGAAGATTATAACGATTTTTTAAGAACAGCGTTTAACAGAAAGGTGTCGTTTGTAAGCGAGTGCGCGGTTATGGGGTCGTGCGTGCCTGAAACCTATCGGAAATTCGTGCCGGAAGACGAGCTGTGGCCGCTCGGCGAAATTTACGAGGACAGATTCTGCGACAATCCTTACGGAGACCTGATGTCCTTTGTGAAACGGCAGGAAAAAGCCGTGGCTTTAATGTTCGGCGAGGCGCGGGGAATAGACGAGTTCGCCGTAAAATCTATGGCGGTTCAGGCGGAGGTCCTTAAAACCGAAGTCGTAAATATGCGTAAAAACCGTGCCGTTTGCGGCGGGATAATGAACTGGATGTTTTCCGACGTCTGGTACACGGGAACGTGGTCGATCATAGATTACGATTGCAAGCCGAAAATAGCGTATTACGCATTGAAGCGCGCTTACGCGCCGATAATAGCGGAGGTTATCTCTGATGGCGACGGCAACTATTTCTTATACGTTATAAACGACAACGCGGAGAAAATTTCGGTTGAAATCGCGTGCGAATGCGGCACGTTGCGCGGGGAATACGACAAAAAACAGGTTTATCGCCTTGTTGCAGGCGGCTGCGAGTCGAAATTACTCGGTCAGATTACGCCGAGCGGAGATTTCGTGCGGGTTGTTCTTACGATAAACGGCGAAGACCGCGAAAATCGCGAAAGCTATGAAAGCGTAACGTTTTTCAAACCGTTCAAAGAGCTTTCGTTCGCTTCGGATTATACGACGGAACAAAAAATCGTAGAAACGCGCGGCGAGCTTTGCGACGTCGAAATAGAAATTACGGCAAAAGAATATGCTCGGCTCGTACATTTATCAGTACCCGAAGGCTGCGCCGTCGATAACGACTGGTTCGACGTAACGCCCGAAAATTCCGCGCGGGTAAAAATTTCAAACGTACCCGTAAAAGAAGCTCGGAATATTAAAATTACCGATTATGCCGCATATGTTTCGGAGGAAAAACGGCAGTGAAAGAAAAATTATCGAAATTAAAAAGACGTAACGAATGTTTGGGCGGTCTGTTCCGTACGGGCGAAAACGGCGTGCGCGAGATCGCTTCTATGGCGGACGAGAAAACCCATTTTATAGACTATGCGGGAACGACGCTTTGCGGAATAGAAAGTTGCAGCGGACAAAGCGCGATTTATCCGCTGTATCCCGCAGAACTTCCCTCCGTTCCGAAGTGCGTGATTATGGACCTTGACGGCACGAGTGTAGAAAGCGAAGATTTCTCTATCGAATGTATCAGAAAGACGGTCTGCGAGCTGCTCGGCAAAGAGGTAACGTTTTCCGCGGAAGATATTCCCTTCGTATCGGGGCATACCACGGCGGAACACCTTGACTACGCGCTGAAAAAATACGGCGGTTCGGAAGTCGTAAACGCTTCCGAAAAATTTCTCGAAGTCAGCCGCAGAGAGCTTGAAAACGCTTTGAACGGCGAAACCGAACAGATTCGTTTAAGCGACGGACTGAAAGAATTTCTGCTTGCGCTGAAAAGCCGCGGCGTAAAGATAGGGCTTGCCACGAGCGGCTTGTTTTATAAAGCGATTCCCGAAATCGAAACGGCGTTCAGGGAGATGAAGCTCGGCAGTCCGCTCGATTTTTACGACTCGATAATAACGGGCGGCGTGGAAAAAGAAAAGGGCAAGTATTCCACTCTCGGCGAGCTGGCGGCAAAGCCTCACCCGTGGCTGTATAAGGAGCTGGTCGTAAACGGGCTTAACTGCGCGGAAAGGGGAAACGCCGTTGTGATAGAGGACTCGGCGAGCGGCGTTTTATCGGCGCGGCTTGCGGGGTATGCGGTGATAGGGCTTACTTCGGGCAATATCGAAGCCTCGGGGCTTGGCGAATTGTGTTCGGCGCGCGCGGACTCTTTAATGCACGCGTTAAAAATACTTTTCCCCGACGATTAAAAGCGCATAAAAGCTTGTGCGGAGTGTAGAAAATTATTATGGTAAAAAAATACTACGACGATTTTTTGCGGCGCGTTGAATTAAGCGAATCTCGCTTAAACGGCGAAACGTATCGTAACGAACGCGTTTTTCGCGAAAAAGAATACGACTGGGAAGGCGACTGGGAAGGGCGCGCATTGCTTGCGTTCGTGTGCTTAAAGCGGCTTACGGGCAGAGAAAACCCGACTCTACGTTACGAGCTGTCGCACTTAAAAGAGCATACCAACGAATACGGATATTTCGGAAGGGTTGCGGACGGCAAAACGGCTTTTGAACAGCAGCTTTCGGGTAACGGCTGGTATTTGCGCGGGCTTTGCGAGTATTTTGAAGATACGGGCGATCGGGAAATTTTATCTTTGATTACGAGCATCGTAGAAAATCTTTATCTTAAAAGCGAAAATTTATATCGCCGCTATCCCGAAGGCGAAAGAGGGAGCTTCGGCGGGGTGAGCGGGAATACGATAGACGGCGATTCGGACGGCTGGAAGCTTTCGAGCGACGTAGGCTGTGCGTTCATCGCGCTCGACGGATTGACCGCCGCATATAAAATTCTGCGTACCGAGCGGCTGAAAGCCTTTATTTCCGAAAGAACAGAACAGTTTATGCGGCTTGATAAGCTGAAATGCAAAATGCAGACGCACGCCACGCTTACGGTATGCCGCGCGATTTTGAGAATGTATTTTATCACTTCGGAAAAGAAGTATCTTGCCGCCGCGGAAGAATTGTTCGATTTATATGCGAACTACGGAATGACGCTCACATACGAAAATTTCAATTGGTTTTGCAGGGAAGATACTTGGACCGAGCCTTGCGCCGTAACGGACAGTCTTATCGTTGCGTTGTATCTTTATAAAGAAACGGGAAAGAGCGAATATCTGACGCTTGCGCGGCGCATTTATTTCAACGGTTTTTGTATGGGACAGCGGCAGAACGGCGGCGCAGGTCCTAATGCCTGCGTTACGAAGACTCAACCGTATTTCGGTATAAAAATGTACGAAGCCGAGTTTTGCTGTTCGATGAGATATGCAGAAGGCTTATACCACATATCGAAGTTCGCGGAAATTTTGTTTAAAGACAGCGACGACGACAAGGAAATAACCCGCGACGAAGCGGGCAGATATTTCCGCGGCGACCACCTGCTTTGCGCGGGCGAAGACTATAACGAAAACGATTCCGAAAGCTTAACGCTGACGGAAATGCCCGATATAACCTCTTATTCGGAAAGCGATTTGAAAAAGTTGCGCCTGAAAGTGGTGTTCGGCGCGGGAGAAAAGCTATGACAAAACAATATATTGCGGGAAGCGCGGAGTTTAATACGCCCGAAAACCACGTTTGCGCGCCGGTTTTCAGAAGAAAATTTTGCTTGAAATCGTCTGTCGGAACGGCGGTTTTAAGAATTTACGCTACGGGCTTTTATCGTTTGTTTCTGAACGGTAAAGAGCTTACGAAGGGGTATTTCGCGCCTTATATCGCTAATCCCGACGAGCTTGTGTATTATGACGAATACGTTCTCGAAAACGCTTTGAAAAACGGCGAAAACGAGCTTTTCGTACTGCTCGGCAACGGTTTTGCGAATTCTATCGACGGCGGCGTGTGGGATTTTGAAACGGCTGCCTATCGCTCCGCGCCGAAATTCAGTCTTGAAATCGTCTCGAACGGCGAAAAGCTGCTGTGTTCGGACGAAAACTTCGAGGTTTGCGATTCTCCGATTTTGTTCGACGACTATCGCTGCGGCGAGCGTTACGACGCGCGCGAGGAAGGAAAGGAGTGTAACGGTCTTTTTTCGGGGAAAAACCTGCGGAAGCCTTTACTTGTCAATCCTCCGAGGGGAGAAGAAAGAAAGTGCGAAGCGCAGGCGATTAAACCTTTCGAGCGTATAAAACCCGTTTCCGTAAATGCCGTAAAGGGCGGTTACGTTTACGATTTCGGGGTTAATTTTGCGGGCGTTGCAGAGCTTAATATTTGCGGCGAGGAAGGGCAAAGGATTGACCTGACCTTCGGCGAAGTGTTGCAAAAAGGTGAACTCGACATACGCAATTTCATATTCGGCGGGAGAAGCCGCGAGGGGTACGTTCAGCACGACGCGTATATTTGTAAACAGGGCGTGCAGACTTATATTCCTTCTTTTACATACCACGGTTTCAGGTACGTTTACGTTCAGGGAATTACCGAAAAACAGGCGAAAAAAGAGCTGCTTACATATATAGTATTGCACTCGGACGTTCCGCCGCGCGGGAAATTTTCTTGCGGCAACGATACGCTTAATAAAATTCAGGAATGTACGGTGAGAAGCGACTTGTCGAACTTTCACTATTTCCCTACCGACTGTCCGCACCGCGAGAAAAACGGCTGGACGGGCGACGCCGCGCTTTCCGCGGAACAGCTTTTGTATAATTTCGATTGCGAAGCTTCTTTACGCGAATGGCTTGCGAATATCCGCAAAACCCAACGCGACAACGGCGCGTTGCCGGGGATAGTGCCTACGGGCGGCTGGGGCTTTGAATGGGGCAACGGTCCGGCTTGGGACGGCGTGTTGATTGAGCTTGCTTATCAGTTGTATCGTTTCGGCGGCGGTCGCGAGGTTTTGGAAGAGAACGCCGCGGCGATTGAAAAATACGTCGATTATCTTTATACTCGGGTAAACGAAAACGGGCTGATAGGCTTCGGCTTGGGCGACTGGCTGGAAGCGGGCGCGCCTTCGCCCGACAGATATTCCACGCCCGTGGAAATTACCGACACGCTTACGAGTATCGAACTTATGCGAAAAGCGGAAGAAATACAAACGCTTGTCGAAAACGCCGCCGCGGCGGAAAAAGCGCGCTTGCTGGAAACAAAACTTACCGAAAATTTTAAGAAAATTCATATAAATAATTCCGTCGTAGCTTGCGAAACTCAAACCGCGCAGGCGATGGCGATG
>CAVBZJ010000005.1:7790-37076 GCA_963599785.1 Anaerovoracaceae bacterium | reverse complement strand
CGCACCCGCGTTGGTTTTTATCGCGCCGCCGACCGTCCCCGGAATACCGACAAGCTCTTCCGCGCCGCCGAGTCCCAGACGAAGCGCGAATTGCGTTAAAGCCGACAAGGTAAGCCCCGCGCCGACGCGAAGCCCGTCCTTCGTAATAAACGCGTCTTTAAGCCGCGCCGTGGAGATTATAAGTCCGTCGAAGCCCTCGTCCGAAACGAGCAGATTACTCCCGTTGCCGACGACTTTGTATTTTGCCGCGTGCCGTTTTGCGGCGTTCAGCGCGGCGGAGAGAGAATATAAGCTTTCCGCTTCCGCATAGAAACGAGCGTTGCCGCCGAGTCCTGCGGTCGTGTGTTTTTTCATAGGTTCTTCTCTTTTAAGGGCGAGTCCTTCTATACCCGCAAGCTCTTCGAGAAAATCCATAAATCTCCTTTTATCATTCTACTATATTTTTCGTTTTTTTTCAAGGCTACGCGAGAAAATTTTTAATTTTATGCAAATCGTTTTCGTTCCCCGTTGCGGCGGAGCGAGACAATGCCTTTAATTCCGCAAAGCTTTTCCCGTCGATAAAAAACGGAACGGTCGAAGCCGCGCTTATTTTCTGCATTTCGGTCAGGGCTTCGCTCTCCTGCTCCGCCCTTAAAGACGTCGAAAACATACATATTTTGCCGAGCGTTTTCTGCACGCTTTCATTTAAAAGATATTCTATAAACCGCTCGGCGTAAACGGACTTTTCGGGCGACGAAGAGGTCAGCGAAATATACTGATACAGGTCGTTATACCCCGATAGCGGATAGACCTTAAAGCTCATTTCGCGACGGGTAAGCCGCACGACGTCTCTTTGCGTACCCAAAAAATACCGAGTTTTGCCTTCCGTAAACCTGACGTAAGCTTCCATAGGCGAAAGAATTTCCGCCGACTTTATTTTTAATCCCGAAAGCGCGGCGGCGCAGAGCGGCGCGGTATGCTCACCCTCGGAGACGAGAAGCGTTTCTTCCGATAAATCGGGCAATTCGGTTTTGGATTTCGTTTGCCCAGTCCGTTCGCTTTTCACCGAAGGATTTTCTATTAAAACGTAGCCGCCCCTGCACCAAGGAACGGCGTAAACGTCGTCGCCTATTTTGCCGCCAGCAAGCTCCGAAGACGAAACTTTTACCGAAAGCTTTTTTGCGCCCGTCACGGGAAAGCCCGTTCCATAAGACACGGCGTCGGGCGTTTCCCCTTTACCGAACGCCTCTTTTGCACTTTCTTCGGTATGAGAAATCACCATAACGAGAACGCCGTTTTCCTTTCTCTCATAGCCGCGCGCCGCGGACAAAAGAAAATTCTTCCTCGAACCCGTTCCGCCCTCGAACGTATCTATCTGCCAGACGGTTATAACGCCTTTATACGGCTTTTCTTCCACAAAACTCTTCTTTTCGGAAATTTTATCCGCGCCGAAAAACGCGGTAAAAAGCATCGCCGCGGCAAGCACCGCGCCCGATAATATTCTTAACGGCTTCATAAAAAAAGTATATTCGGGAGATTTATAAAAAAGACTTTTCGGCGAAAGTAATAAATACGCTTTTTTACGAAAACGAACTGCCGCGTATAAAAGCGGATAAAAGGAGAAGCCCTTGCGCGGCGGATAACACGCCGCGCAAGGGCTTCTTTTAATTTTTTCGATTTAATAGGTTATAAGCTCGTTAAAGCTGCTCACGGCGTATCTGTCCGTCATTCCCGAAATAAAATCGAGAACGGCTTTCGCGTACGTTTTTTCGTCCGCGAGCGCGCCGTAAATTTTCTTGTTTTCGTACTTTTCCGTTAATTTACAGCCGCTTTTTTCAAGCGTTTTTTCATCTATATATTTCGCTATGTACCCCTTGAAATCTTTTATAAGTTTCGGATAAAATTTCTCTTTTTCGTTTAAGTTCTCAAAAATCTCCCCGCCGTTCACACAGGAATATAACGCGGAAAACAGCTCGTTTATGACGAGACACGCATAATGCTTGAACGGCTCGAACCGTTCGTTTTTATAAATTTTATCGTAGTTGAATGTCTTTATCGCGGTGAGCTTACGGTAATTCGCGTCGGAAAGCGTTATGCCGCGCTCGGGCGAACTCGTTTCGCATATGTCGGCGATAAATTCGCTCATAATCGCGCCCGTATTCACAGCTTCACCGCCGCGTATCTCCGCTATTTCCGAAAGCTCTTTTAAATCGTTTGTCGTCAGAAAGCCGAGATTTATGGCGTCCTCTATATCCCGCCCGAGATACGCGATTTTATCCGAAAGCTTGACCGCACACCCCTCGTAGGTTGCGGGAGCATACATTCCCGTTTCGGTAAAATCTTTAAGGTCGATAAGCACTTTCCTCGGGAACAGCCCCTTTTCGTCCGCCTCGCCGCAATGCGAAATTATCCCGTCTCGCACGGCGTAGGTGAGATTAAGATTTCTGTAAACGTTCTTTCTGTCTGGCAGAAGCTCTACGTCGTCCGCAAAATATAAGCCGTTCTTTTCGTGCCAGAACCGCGCCTCTTCTCCGAGAAATTTTTTACACAGTCCTTCTATAATCTTTTCGCCTTCGTGACCGAACGGCGCGTGACCTATATCGTGTCCCATAGCGATCGCGCGGGTAAGCTCCTCGTTAAGCCCCAGCCTTTTCGCTATCGTATAGCTCGCGGATTCGACGTGCAGAACGTGTTCCATACGCGTGCAGATATGGTCGCTTTCTATATTATAAAACACCTGCGTTTTATGTTTGAGCCTTCTGTACGCCTGCGAATGGAGAATACGCGTATAATCGCGCTCGAACGGCGTGCGATAATCGCCCGAATTTTCGCCGTACAACGAGCTTTCCCGCTTTATCAATTCGGAATACTTCGGATTGTTTTCCGTCGCCGCAAACTCTGTGAATTTCTTTTCCATAACCGCCTCTTTCGCATTTTTGTTGCGTTTTTTAGCCGCGCGAATTTTTTATAAAAGCTCCCCGCCGCGGGGCGAAGAGCTTTTTCCTTTTTACAGATATTCTTTAACTATTTCTTTCATTTCGTCATAGTGCTTAACCATATCCTTGGCAAGCGCAAGCTGGCAACGCGCTCTGTCGAGGTTCTGCCCCTCGTAGTGAACGCCGAAATATTTGTCGCCTTCGAGATAGTCGGTCAAAAATCTCGTTCCGCACTCGACCGTCATCGTGATCGCGCCGAGAGCGAGAGTATCTTTTTCGGCTTCCGTAAGAGATTTCCCTACCGAGCCGACGAAGCCCTCCGCAAACGCGCGGAATTTATCGAGGTCGAGCCGCACTTTCGTAAGGTCCTTTTCGTCCTCTGCGGCGGTGTTCGCGGTAAACCTTATCGCGTCGCCGAAATCGAAGCCGACAAGTCCCGGCATAACCGTATCGAGGTCTATGACCGCAAGGTGCGCGTGCGTTTTTATATCGAAAAGCACGTTATTACTCTTCGTGTCGTTATGAGTCACTCGGAGCGGAAGCTCGCCCGCAACCTGCATTTTATACATTTTTGTCGCAATATCTTCGAGCGAAAAATAATCGTCTATCTCGCTTTTTACGCCCGCCGCACGCTTAACCTCGTCTGCCTCCACTGCTTTTCTGAAAATTTCGTAGCGGTTTACGGTGTTGTGGAAATGCGGTATAACTATATAAAGCTTTTCCGCGGGATAATCCGCAAGATAGTTCTGAAAATCGCCGAACGCCTTACCCATTTCTCTTATCATATTAAGGTCGTCGGTGTAATTGACAGCCTCGGAATCGTCTATAAACCGATAGCAACGCCAAAACCCGCCCTCATCGTCATACAAAAAATAATCGCCGTTCTCGGTGTGCTGATAGTGCAGAACGTCTCTCTTCGCGGTCGGGTAAATTTCCTTGATTTTCTTTCTTATGTACTCGGTAACGCCCACGACGTTATACATAATCTCTTCGGGGCGTTTGAAAACGTATGTGTTTATCCTTTGCAGAATATACGTTTTTATCTCTCCGTCTCTGAAATAAAACACTTTTAACGTGAGATTTATATGTCCGTAAGAGACCTTTTCAAAGCCTCTGTATTCGCCCCGAATCAAAAATCCGCGGCAGATTGCGTCTACTTTCGCGCTCTCGATTTCTTTCGCCATTCTTTCTCCTTTCAATATCTTTTTTCGATTTTTGTTTTCTTTCCCTGCCCTGAATACCCTCGACTCCGAATATTTTAGGCTATTTGTATTATTATACGAAATTTGCAAACTTTTGTCAATAGCGAACAAGCAAAAAAATCACACTATGCTACAAGTTTTTCCTTTTCGTCAAGCAAAAAACTCCCACAAAAAAAGACTTTTGCAGGAGGTTATGGTTTTTATCGTAAATATCGGATAATGTTATCGACAAAAATAAAATTATTTTTTCTCCGCCGCGACGACCGCGTCGATAATCTTTTTATCCTTCGCCTTCATACTGTATTTTTCTACTTCCAGACGGTTTTTCTCGCTGTGAGTGAGACAGCCCGCGCCGCCTACGCAACCGCCCGTACACGCCATACCTTCTATAAAGTTTGCGTCGGATAAATTTTTGCTCTTTTTAAGCAGGGCGATTTTGCACGCTTCTATGCCGTCGCAGGAAACGGGCTTCAACTCGAAATTCTCTATTCCCTGCTCTTTAAGCCCTTCCGCAACCGCGTCCGCAAGTCCGCCGCAACGCGCGAATATTCTGCCGAAATAGGAGGCGTTATCAAGCTCGCTTTCGGGAAGCGACGTAATATCTATATCGCGGCTGTCCAGAAGCGCCTGCAATTCCTCGAAAGTCATCGCCACGTCAACGTACGGCTTGACGTTTTCCTGTTTTATCTCCATCTTTTTCGCGGTACAAGGTCCTATAAACACGACCTTCGCGTCAGGCACGCGCTCTTTTATAAACCTGCCTATCGTCGCCATCGGCGAGAGATTTGAAGAAACGTTTTCCACAAGGTCGGGGAAATTCTTCTTGACGTAGGAAACAAACGCGGGACAGCAGGAGCTTGTCAAAAAGCCTTTTTCCGCAAGCTCTTTGGATTCCGCCTGTGCGACCATATCCGCGCCGAGAGCCGCTTCCATAACCGTGTCGAAGCCGAGGTTTTTGATACCCGTCACGACCTGACCTAAATTCGCGTACGAAAACTGGCTGGAAATAGAAGGCGCGACGACCGCGTACGTTTTATATTTCGTATTGTTTTCGCTGCCCTTTAATATATCTATAACGTTAAGGATATACGATTTATCGGTAATCGCGCCGAACGGGCATTGATAAACGCACGCGCCGCACGAAATACACTTGCTGTCGTCGATTTTTGCGGAAAGATCCTCGTTCATAGAAATCGCCTTTATCTTGCAGGCGTTCTGACAAGGACGTTTATAGTTTCTTATCGCGCTGTACGGGCAGACCTTGGAGCACATTCCGCATTCGAGACACTTGGTTTTATCTATATGCGCTTTCTGATGCTCGTCGAAGGTTATCGCGTGTGCCTTGCAAACGTCTTCGCAACGGTGCGCAAGACAGCCGCGGCAAGCGTCCGTCACGGCAAATCCGCTCGCGGGACACTCGTCGCAGGCTATATCTATAACCTTTATAACGTTGCCCTCTTCGGAAACGTCGCTCATTGCGAGCTTAACGCGTTCCGCAAGAATCGCGCGCTCTTTATACACGCAACAACGCATAGTGGGAATTTTGCCCGGAACTATGGTTTTGGGAATATCGAAGGCGGACATCGGAAGTCTGCCTTCCCACGCCTCTCTCGCGACTTCGCGCAAGACCTTGTATTTAAGATGCTGAACTTTTGTATCGAATTTTCTCATAATACACCTTTATTTTTTATAGTTTAGCCTCTCGATTTTCCCCTAAAAAACCGTTAAACCCGTGTTTCGCGAAATTCAGTTTTGCAAGCCTTATACTACAACAACGTTACCACGAACTGCGAAACGAGAACTATCGAAACGAGCGCCATAGGATAGGTTGCCGCGTAAGCGGAAGCCACGTCGTCCGTCCCCGCAACGCTTATAAGCGTGCCGAGCGCGGGGGTACTCGTCATACCGCCGGTTATCGAACCGAGGTTATTGAGAAGCGGAAGTTTAAGCCCCTTCTTCGCGACGAAGAAGCCGACTATCATCGGAAGAGTCGTCATAACCACGCCGCCGAGGAAGCCGTAAAGAATAATTATTCCGCCGTATTTGCTTATCTGCGTAACGAGCTGTGCGCCGCCCGCGACGCCCGCGCCGATTAAGAACAGCATAAGTCCGAATTCACGGAACACCTTTGCGGTTTTATCGGGAATTTCCAAAGAAAGTCTGCCGAAATGCCCGAAATGCCCGAATATAAGACACATTATAAGCACGCCGCCCGTCGTTCCCAAAGAAAAGCAGGTTCCGTTATAGCCTTTCGAGGTGAGCGGAATTTTGATTGCGCCGAGAATAAGTCCGCAGATTGCGGCAAGCGCGAACGGCATAACGCCGAACTCGTCCGCTTTGAAAAAGCCGCCTTCGAGCTTAACCTTCTCGTCCAAACCGAGCTTTAAGTAGCCGCGTTCTTTTTCCATATCCGCTTTCATAAATTTAGGAACGAGCTGAACGAACAAAACCACGCCTACCACGCCGAACGGATACGCTATCGCGTGACCCAACGTTATCATAGATTTCGCGGCTTCCGAACTTGCCGCTTCGAGCGCGGCGGAATACCCCGGAGTAGTCGTGAGCGCGCCCGACAGAACGCCGATAGCAAAATCCGCGCCGCCGTAGTCTTCGCCGAGAATGAACGTGAAAGCTACCGAGCATACCGCTCCGACCAGAATGATTATTACGCCCAAAAGAACGTAAGATTTCGCGTTCTTTTTAAGGTTTTTAAAAAAGCTCGGACCTGCGATAAATCCGACGGAAGCAACGAACAGTACGAGTCCTATGTTCTGAACTATACTTCCGTAATATTTGTAGAGAATCGCGCTGCTGTCTTTTATATAAAAGTTTTTTAAAATCGGAATATTCCCGAGTCCCTCTATCGTACATACGCAACCGAAAACAATCGCCACAAGGAATACGCCCGCCGTACCGAGCGAGACGCCCTTTATGGAAATACTGCCGAGAAGGTAGCCGAGAGCGGCTACCAGAAATATGCCGAAAAGGAGCGCAACCACAAGATTAACGCCTGTTACTTTTTCTACGTCTTCTGCCTTAGTCAAGCCGACTATACACCAAGCGGCAAGTGCCGCCACTATCGCGAGCGCGATAGAAATCCACAGCCATTTAAGGCTCTTTTTGCCGTTCTTTCCGTCTTTTCCGCCGTTATTACTTTCAAAGGTCGCGGAAAAATCCGCGGTCCGTTCCTCTTGCAGTTCCTTGTTTTCAACTTCGGAACTTTCGGAACACGCCGTAACTTTTTCGTTTTCCATTATATTCAATTAACTCCAAAAAACTCTCTTAAAATACGCTTTATCGGCGGCAAAGCGTTTTATCCCTCTGCCGCCGTAAATTTAAGCTTACATATCTTTTCTTCTGTAATCGGGAAGAATCCTCGGCGATTTAACGCTCGGGGTGATTCCCGCCGCCTTCTCTTCCGCGACAAATTCATCGACGTGAGAAAGGCTCATCTTGCCGACCTTGACGCTCTTCGCGCGTTCCGCCGCGTATTTACCCGCGTTTCTGCCGAACACGATTATATCGAGAAGCGAATTGCCCATAAGTCTGTTTCTGCCGTGTATTCCCCCGACAGCCTCGCCCGCGACGAAAAGGTCTTTCACGCCGCTCTCGCCGTTCGCGGAAATATCAATGCCGCCGTTCTGATAGTGAAGCGTCGGATATACGAGGATAGGCTCTTTTCTGATGTCTATGCCGTATTTACCGAACATTCTCATCATTGCGGGGATACGCTTTTCGATAGTACCTTCGCCGCCGAGCTGTTCTATCATCGGGGTGTCGAGCCATACGCCTACGCCGTCCGTCGTCTTAACGCCTTTGCCGCGCTTATTGCACTCTCTGATTATAGTAGAAGCGGTCACGTCGCGCGTTTCCAAGGAATACACGAACGCGCTTCCGTCTGCATTTACGAGCTGTGCGCCCAAGGATCTCACCTTTTCGGTAACGAGCGCGCCGAATATCTGCGTCGGCTCCGCAACGCCCGTGGGATGATATTGAAGGGTATCGGCATAAAGAAGCTTTGCACCCGCGCGATACGCGAGGATAAGTCCGTCCGCCGTCGCGCCGTAGTGGTTGCTGGTCGGGAACCCCTGATAATGAAGTCTGCCCGCGCCGCCCGTCGCTATAATAACGGTTTTAGCCTTCGCGACGAGAATTTCGTCGGTCTCCATATTGAGAAGAACCGCGCCGCAAGCCTTGCCTTCGTCGTCCTTTATTATCTCTATCGCCGCGGTAAAGTCTACCACGGGGATTTTTCTGTTAAGAACCTCGTCGCGGAGCGTTCTCATAATTTCCGCGCCCGAATAGTCTTTACAAGCGTGCATTCTCTTTCTCGAAGTGCCGCCGCCGTGCGTGGTTATCATCGTTCCGTCGGGCGCTTTGTCGAACATTACGCCGAGGTCGTTAAGCCACTTTATCGCGTCGGGTGCTTCGTTTACGAGTTTATAAAGCAGTTCGTGCTTCGCCGCGAAGTGTCCGCCGCCGAACGCGTCTAAATAGTGAATCGCGGGGCTGTCGTTCTCTTTATCCGCAGCCTGAATTCCGCCTTCCGCCATCATCGTGTTGGCGTCGCCGATACGGAGCTTCGTTACTATCATAACGTTCGCGCCCGCCGCGTGTGCGGTTATAGCCGCAGAAGATCCCGCGCCGCCGCCGCCGATAACTAGTACGTCTACGTCGTAGTCGGGCTTATCGAGATGAACCTTGTCTTTATAATCGAGAACGCGAGGCTCGCCCTGTAACAAATCCGCAAGCTCGTGAAGAACCTTATCGCCCTTATTCGGTCCCATTTTAAGGTTTTCGTACGCGCTTTCGATATAGTCGGGGTGATTTTCCTTTAATACCTCGTCTTTTTCTTCCGCGGTCATTCTCGGATAGAGATTTTTAAGGCGTTCGGCACGAGTCGCCTCTACCTTTTTCATCGACTGTATCTGCTCTTCGGTATAATGATACATAAAATCTCTCCTTATTTCTCTATATCTCTGTGGTTATAAAGCTCTTTAAGCTCTTCTACGGGCTTGTTCATCAAATCTTCTATAAGCTTGACGTAATCGCCGCGATTGATTTCCTCCACCCTCTTTGTAAGGTGCTTGGATTCGGGTGCGATATACTTGCCGTAAAGCCTTCTCGCAAGCTCCGCGACCTGCGGATGCGATATGCCCGCGGGACAACGCGAAGAACATACGCCGCACATAACGCAGTCGAAACTTTCTTCCGCGCACTTTTCGTATTCGCCGCGCTGGGCGTACGCGATATACTGCATAACGTTAAGCCCCTGCGTACAGCTCTTGGTGCAGGCGTTACAGCCTATGCACGAATAAATTTCGGGATAGAGCTGCATCATAATCTGCTCGGTAGGTTTAACCTTTTCTATATCGTAAACTTGCTTGACGAGCGGGAAGAACGGGAGCGTCGCGACGTACATACCCTCTTCCACCTGCGTCTGGCAAGCGAGGCACGCGTGAAGCTCCTGCTTGCCGTGAATACGATAGAGAGTCGCGCACGCGCCGCAGAAGCCGTTTCTGCAACCGCAACCGCGAACGAGGCGATACCCCGCGTATTCCATGGCCTTCATTATGGTAAGGCTTTCGGGAACGCTGTATTTCTTACCGAAAAAATATACGTTTACGAATTTTTCCATTTTCGTTCTCTCCTTCTCTTAATATTCGGGCGGAAGCTCGTCCAGCTCGTCCATTCTGAATACCGGACCGTCTTTACATACGAATTTATCGCCGACGTTGCATCTGCCGCATTTGCCGATACCGCATTTCATACGAAGCTCCAAAGTCGTGTACACGCGGGATTTATCGAAGCCGAGTTCCAGAAGCCCTTGAAGCGTGAACTTTATCATTATGGGCGGACCGCAGAGAATTGCAGTCATATTCGGATCAAGTCCGAGTTCTTTGACGTACGCGGGTACGAAACCGACGTGTCCTTCCCAACCCTCCTGCGGGCGGTCTATCGTGAGATAAACCTCGAAATCGGGTTCGTTCATCCATTCGTTTCTTATCTCGTTTATGTCAACGAGGTCGTCCATACTTCTCGAACCGTAAACGACTACTACCTTGCCGTAGTTCTTTCTGTAATGACGGACGTAGTTTATAACGCTTCTTAAAGGCGCGAGACCGATACCGCCTGCGATAAAGAGAAGGTCTTTACCCTTGAAATCGGTATCTACGGGGAAGTTTCTGCCGTAAGGTCCTCTCACCGTTACCTGCTGACCTTCTTCGAGCGAGTGAAGCACTTCCGTAAGGCAGCCGCATTTCTTTATGGAAAACTCCATAAATTCTTCGTTCGTGGGCGAAGAGGTTATGGAAAACATAGCTTCGCCGACGCCCGGAACGGATACCATAGCGCACTGCCCCGGTTTATGCTCGAACAGCTTCTTTCCGTCCGTGCCGACTACGCGGAAGGTTTTTACGTCCGGCGTGTCCTTTCTTATATCGGTTATTACTCCGATTCTCGGTATAAGTTGTTCGTTTATCATTTCTTTTCTTCTCCCAAACGTTTGATAACCTTAACGATATTGAGCTTTTGCGGGCATTTGTTTACGCATCTGCCGCAGCCTACGCACGAATACGTTCCTTCGTACTGTGAGGGGAAATACACGAGCTTGTGCATAAATCTCTGACGATAACGTTGAAGCTGGGTGGTTCTGCTGTTTGCCGCCGCCATCTGCGTGAAATCCTTGTACATACATGAATCCCAGCAACGGAAACGCATTACGCCTTTATTCGTTTTGAAATCGCGAATATCGAAGCACTGACAGGTCGGGCATACGAACGTACACGTTCCGCAACCGAGGCAGGCTTCCGAAAGGTCTTTCCATTCGGGCGCGTTGAACAGCTCGTTTAAGTTCTCGTGTTTAAAGCGCGAAAGGTCGAGGTTCGTGAAAGGAAGCTTTTTCATTATTTCGCGGGTATTTTCCTTTGCCGCTTTAAGCTCCTCTTCGTCTTTCGCTTCCGCGTTTTTGCCGAGCTCTTCCGCAAGCTTTTTAAGCTCCGCCGCCTTTTCGGTATTGAACGTTAAATACACGTTTTCGCCGACGATATGGCAGGTAGCGTCTCCCTGCGGCTCTGCGGGATCTATGCCGAACACCGTGCAGAAGCAGCTTTCTTCGGGAGCGGTACAGCTCATTGTGACGATTATTCCCGCTTCTCTTCTCGCTTTATAATAGGTATCTACCGGTTCGGAAAGAAAAACCTTATCGAGAACGGAAAACGAACGATAATCGCACGCGCGCACGCCGAACAGCACGAACGGCGCGACCTCTCCTCTTATGTCGTCTATTTCTATATTCTTGCCTTCGAGCTTAAACTTCATCATCGTTTCACTCTGCGGGAAGAAAAAGTCCTTTGCCGACCTTACCGTTTTTAAGGTATCGAGCGAAACCTCCGCGCCCTCTTCGTATGCGCCGTAGTTCACCTCGCCCGCCTTTTTAACGGGAAGATAAAGCGGATATTTTTCCGAAATTCTTCTGAGCAGCTCGCTCAAATCGCTTCTTTTAAGCTTTATCATTTATTCGCGCCTCCTCTCGTAATCGCGTTGGGCTCTATATCCGAGGTTGTGTACTCGGTGAGCGGAGTTTTGCCTTCCGCCGTTTCTCCCGCCTGAAATTCGCCGTAGTTGACGTCTATATCCTTTATAAACTTTCTGTTAAGCAGATGAAGCGGTATGTTCTGCGGGCAAACTCTGCTGCACTCGCCGCAGTCCGTACAACGCCCCGCGACGTGAAACGCGCGGATAACGTGATAGAGCTGTTCCTCGAAGCTGTCCGCGTTGGCTTTTCCCGAAATCCCCGACTGCGGATTGTCGAACACGCAGTTAAGGCAGGAGCAGGCGGGACAGACGTTTCTGCACGCGTTGCATCTTATGCACTTGGAAAGCTCGCCGCGCCAGAACGCGAAACGCTCGTTTTCGGTCATGGCTTCAAGCTTTTCGACCATATCGAACCTGTTTTCGGGGGCTTCCTTCATCTCGTTTACGACTATCGTTTCGTCCGCGACCGCAAACTTTTTGCTCTTGCAGGTTCTGCATTTTATAAGAAGCAAATCGTTTCTGTCGAACTCTTTTTCGCCGTAAACCGAAGTCACTTTCACTTTGTCGCCGAGATCCTCCGCGCTTTCAACCGCCGCGACTCCCTGCGCCTTGATTTTTTCTATATCGAGCTTGCCTTGGCACTCTATACCCACGACGTATACGTTTTCTCTCACGATACGGTGTTCTTTAACGAGTTCGTTAAAGCTGTAAGTGTCGCACGGCTTCAAAAATACCGCGGTCTTCCCTTCTTTTTTGCTCTGCTCTATCAGATATTTGGAAAGGTTCGCGCCGCAGAAGGGGTTGTATACGAAATCTTTGAGAGCTTCCTTCGTCTCGAAGGTCGCGGGAGAGGGATCGAAACAAAACTCGCCCTTTTTCCAGCCGATAACCCTTTTAATTTCTCCGCCTTCAAGAAGCTCTTCCGCTTTTTTTACGATACGGTTTTCTAATTCGGACATATTATTGCTCCTTTACCCTCAAATCGGTTATGCGCTTGTTTTCGCCAAGCTCGGTGATTTTTGCCACGAAATCGTTCATTACCGCAGAAAAACGCGCGCCTTCCGCCGCGGATACCCATTCCACGCGGGTACGCTCTTTTTCTATGCCGAGGTAATTCAGGAAATCAAACAGCATAGCCATTCTTCTTCTCGTGTAGTAATTGCCCGTAACGTAATGGCAATCCCCCGGATGACAACCGCAAAGTATCACGCCGTCCGCGCCCTGCTGAAACGCTTTCAGTATAAAGGTCGGGTTCACTCTGCAAGAACAGGGAACGCGGATTATCTTGACGTTCGCGGGATAAGAAAGTCTCCCCGATCCCGCGAGGTCCGCGCCCGCGTATGAACACCAGTTGCAGCAAAACGCTACGATATTCGGAACGAATTTTCCGTTTTCTTGCTCTTTTATCTCTTGCATATCGCTTCGACCTCCGACATAATCTGTTTAGTTGCAAAGCCCGACAAGTCCATAGCTCCCGAGGGGCAGGTAACGGTACACGCGCCGCAACCCTGACATACCGCGGGGTTCACGGAAGATACTCTTCTCGTTTCCGTCTTTCCGCCGCCGATACGGAATTCCTTATCGACGTACGTTATCGCGCCGTATGCGCAGACGTTCGCGCACTGACTGCATCCGTTACACATATTCTCGTTGACGTGAGCTATGCACGGGTTGGTTTTAAGCTTATCCTTGACGAGAAGTCCGATAACCTTCGCCGCGCACGCCGAAGCCTGCGAAACCGTTTCGGGTATATCCTTCGGTCCTTGGCACACGCCCGCGAGGAACACGCCCGCCGTCGGGCTTTCCACAGGACGAAGCTTCGGATGAGATTCGTTAAGGAAGTTGTTCGTATCTATGCTTGCAGTAAGAAGCGTCGCTATCTTTCTCACCGAGGGTTCGGGTTCAATCGCAACCGCGAGAACCACGAGGTCGGAGGGTATCACCACCTGCTCGTTGTCTATAAGGTTAGATCCCTGAACCATAAGCTTGCCGTTTTCGTTATATACCTTGCCGACCATACCCTTGATATAGTCCACGCCGTACTGCTCGACCGCGCGGCGGTAGAACTCGTCGTAGTTCTTTCCGGGGGTACGCACGTCTATATAGAAAACGTGAACCTCGGTATCGGGGTATTTTTCGCGGATAAGCATCGCGTGCTTCGCGGTATACATACAGCATATCTTGGAGCAATACGGTTTGCCGCAGCCCGAAGTGTCTCTCGAACCTACGCACTGAATAAAGGTGATGACCTTGGGGTGAGTTTTGTCGGACGGACGGAGAAGCACGCCGTTCGTAGGACCTGCCGCGTTCATAAGTCTTTCAAGCTCCAAAGAGGTTATGACGTCCGCGTTGTCGCTGTATCCGTATTCGTTGAACGCGTCTATGTTGATCGGGCGGAAACCCGTGGCGACGACTATCGCGCCGTACTCGCGTTCCACGAACTCGTCTTTCATTTCGTAGTTTATCGCGCCCGCGCCGCAGAATTTGCTACAAATTCCGCACTTGCCCGTTTTAAGCTTTAAGCACTGTTCGGGATCGATGACCGCCACGTTAGGTATCGCCTGCGCGAACGGAATGTATATCGCGGTGCGGTTATTGAGGTTCATATTGAACTCGTTAAGTCCCTTCTTCGAGGGGCATTTTTCCATACAAACCTTACAGCCCGTACACTTTTTCTCGTCTACGAATCTCGCTTTCCTTCTTATTTTTACCTTGAAATTGCCGACGAAGCCTTTCACTTCTTCTATTTCGGAATAAGAAAGTATGTCTATTTTGTCGCTCTGCGCGCAATCGACCATTTTAGGCGTCAATATACACGCCGAACAGTCGAGCGTCGGGAACGTTTTGTCGAGCTGAGCCATTCTGCCGCCGATGGTGGGGTTCTTTTCCACGATATCCACGGGGAAGCCCGCTTCCGCTATGTCGAGAGCCGCCTGTATACCCGCGATACCGCCGCCGATTACGAGCGCGCGTTTGGTTACGGGACTTTCGCCCGCGGTGAGCGGCGCGTTCAGTCTTACCTTCGCGATTGCGGTACGGATAAGGATAAGCGCCTTTTCGGTAGCTTCTTCCCTGTCCTTATGAATCCACGAGCATTGTTCTCTGATATTCGCGACCTCTAACATATACGGGTTAAGTCCCGCTTCTTCCGCCGCTTTTCTGAACGTCGCCTCGTGCATTCTCGGAGAACACGAGCCTATGACCACGCCCGTAAGATTATGCTCCTTTATGGCGTTTTTGATAAGCTGTTGTCCGTTTTCCGAACACATATACTGATAGTTCGCAGAGTATACGACGTTGGGTTCGGCTTTGATGACCTCCGCCACCCTTTCGACGTCTACCGTCGCGGCGATGTTACTGCCGCACCAACAAATAAATACACCTATTCTTTGCATTTGATTTTCTCACCTATTAAAATCATTTGTTATACTTTCTGTAAGCCGAAACGAAAAGCTGTTGCGGTACGTTTTCGTCTACTATCGGCGGAATGTCTTCCGCTTTTATCCCGTTGTTACCCTGCATTCTCGCGAAAGTGGTTCTCACCGCTTCTATCACCTGCGCGGGCGCGACGCCTCTCGGACAACGCTCTACGCAAGCCATACACGAAAGACAATTATATATCGCTTTCGAGGAAAGAAGCTCTTCCACTCTGCCCTTTTCGAGCATAGACACGAACTGGTGCGGCTTTATGTCCATATCGTTATACGCGGGACAACGCCCCGAGCATTTGCCGCATTTCATGCACTTTCTTACGTTCGTTCCCGAAATTTCTTTTATAAGCTCGGTATAATCTTTGTTATCCATTATTTAACTCCTAACGCTTCCGCAAGCAATTCGGTAAAGTAGGTTACGGGAAGTATTCCGCCGCCGTTCACCTTTAAGTTGTATAAGCACAAAGGACACGCGGTTATCACCTCTTCCGCGCCTTTTTCTTTGGCGGAATTAAGCACTTTTTCGCTGCGCTTTTTGGGAAGCTCCGCGTTTTTAAGCCCGACGTACGCGCCGCAGCACTCGTTCCTCATAGGATACTTGACGGGCGTGCCGCCGATTGCCGATATAAAATCCTCTATTATGGTCGGATTTTCGGGGTTATCCATTGCGAGAACGCCGCTCGGTCTTAATAAAAGACATCCGTAATACGCGCCGATTTTGCGGTTTATCGGGTTCACGACCGCTTTTTTGATATTATCGAAGCCGACTACGTTTTTAAGCATTTCGAGATAATGGATAACTTCCGTTTCGCCCGTATAAGGCTCTTCGAGAGCGAGGTAATTGTTCGCCTTCGTGCGGATATTATTATCGTTTTTCATATCGTCGTTCACGCGCTTTATCACGTTGTGGCAGGCGGAACAAAGAGTCAGCAGCTTGCCGCCGTGATTTTTCGCGTAGTCCAGAGCGCGCACCGCGGAAAGCTTGTTCGCGATTTCGTCCCGCGCCGTGGGATAGACCGCGCCGCAACACTGCCAACCCTCTATCTCCTCCATTTCGACGCCGAGAGCCGCCGCGGACTTCCTCGCGTATTCGTCCAGCTCTTTTGCTTTTGTTTTAAGCGTACAGCCGGGGTAATAACAAATCTTCATATATGCACCTTTATTTATCGTTTTTATGGGAGCAAAAGTATTTTCAGTTCTTTTCGCCGTGGGGATACGCCATAGCTTCGGGCTTAAACACTTCGTCGAACTTTTCCGCCGTCAAGAAGCCGAGTTCTACGCACGCTTCCTTTAAGGAAATGTTTTCTTTATACGCCTTTTTGGCAGTTTTAGCCGAGTTTTCGTAACCGATATAGGGATTGAGCGCGGTGACGAGCATAAGCGAATTGTAAAGGTTATGTCTCATTTTTTCCTTGTTCGCCTTTATCCCCGTAACGCAGTTCTTCTCGAAGGAAATTATGCCGTCAGACAAAAGTCTTGCCGATTGCAGGAAGTTATAAATGATTACGGGCATAAACACGTTCAGCTCGAAGTTACCCTGCGACGCGCCCATTCCGACCGCGACGTCGTTCGCCATAACCTGAACGGCTACCATAGTCATAGATTCGCACTGCGTGGGGTTTACCTTGCCCGGCATTATGGAAGAACCCGGTTCGTTTTCGGGAATGAAAATTTCGCCGAGACCGTCGCGCGGACCGGAAGCCAGCCAGCGCACGTCGTTCGCTATCTTCATAAGGTTTGCGGCGAGAGCCTTCATCGCGCCGTGAGCAAACACCAGCGCATCCTTGGAAGTGAGCGAATGATATTTGTTTTCCGCCGTCACGAAGGTTTTGCCCGTAAGCGCGGAAACCTCTTCCGCAACCTGAACGTCGAAGCCCGCGGGAGCGTTCAAGCCCGTGCCGACCGCCGTGCCGCCGAGCGCGAGTTCCTTTAAGCCTTTAAGGGAAAGTTTAAGCTGTTCTTTGGTCGTTTCTATCATAGAACGCCAGCCGCTGATTTCCTGCGAGAACGCGATCGGAACGGCGTCTTGTAAATGAGTTCTGCCGCTCTTTACGATTCCCTCGTTCTCCTTTTCGAGACGGCGGAACGTTTCTATAAGCTTGTCCATCGCGGGGAAAAGCTTATCCTCTATCGCGATTACCGCCGCTATGTGCATAGCCGTGGGGAACGTGTCGTTGGAGCTTTGGCTCTTGTTTATATCGTCGTTGGGGTGAAGAAGCTTTTTGCCCGCAATTTCGTTGCCGCGGTTGGCTATAACCTCGTTGGCGTTCATATTAGACTGCGTGCCGCTGCCCGTCTGCCATACGACGAGCGGGAAATGCTCGTTGAGCTTGCCCGAAATAACCTCGTCGGCAGCCGCGACTATCGCGTCCTTCTTTTCCTCGGTAAGCTTGCCGAGCTTAAAGTTAGCTATCGCCGCCGCTTTTTTCAGTATGCCGAATGCGTGAGTGATTTCGCGCGGCATAACCTCTACGCCTATCCTGAAATTCTCGTGACTGCGTTCAGTCTGCGCCGCCCAGTATTTGTCCGCAGGGACTTTAACTTCGCCCATCGTGTCTTTTTCGATACGATATTCCATAATTGCCTCTCCGTCCTTTAATTTTTTATCGTTTCGCCGTTTTCCGGCGATATTGACTTATTTTGAATTTTACGAAAAAATAATACCAAAAAACAACTTAAAAGATTCTTCGCCACGAAATTTTGCGAAACTCTTTAAGTTTCCCCCCTGAAAAAATAAAAAACCGCCCCTATGAAAGGTAGCCGGTTACTCTACGAATGTTATATTTTCGTTTTTCGATGGCTTACCCCATCCGCAAGATCGTCTATTTCGTCCTTATTTTTTCGTTCGGAAGCGACGTATTTAAGCCGCGTTTCACCGAACCACCGCGATTTTTTGTATCAGACCGTTCGACTTGCTATATTATTATACCCGAATCGCGAAATTATGTCAACAAGTTTATACCAAAAAAATCTTTCGTTTATACGGAATTTGTACGATTTTTACCCGTTTTTTGCCATAAAATATGACGAAAATTTCACATTTTCGCTTTTTACCCGTGTTTTTGGTAAAGTTCGCCGAAGGCTAACTATAAAACCAAAACCCTTGCCGCAAGAGAACGGAAAACGGTAAAAATCGGAAGAATATGGAGCAAGCCCCCCGCCCTGTAAAACAGCCGCGGGGAGCAGAAATTATTTTCTGCTCCCCGCGGCGTTATATTAAAATTCCCTGTTTTCTTTTTTAGTTTCGGCAATTTACTCAAAAACCTTGTCAGCAAGCTCCGCGCCGCCGGCGTTCACGATATATTCGGACAAATTTTCGGTCGCGCGCGTAAAATCCTTTTTATCGAACCGCGTGCCTTCGAGCTTTCTTTCAAGCTCCTCTATCGGCTTTACCGAAAAGAAATCGCCCGTTATCCTTACGTTCTGCATAAGTCCGTTCACGGTGTCAAAATCCATACGGAGAGTGCCGAACGGAAAACGCGCTTCAAACGAATTTTCCGCCTTGGGCGACCTGCCGACGTTCCACTCGTATTTTGAATATTTTTCTTTTACGAGCTTATTTATCGCCGCAATATCCTCTTCGCTTAAAACGTACTCTTCACAGGACTTTTTGAAATATTCCGAAAGCCCTTTCAGAAATTCCGCCGCCGTGTTTTTCTGCGGCAGGAAATCGTAAATATTCCCCACCCGCGCGCGGACGGACTTTATGCCCTTACTTTCCATTTTAAGCTTGTTAGGCTTTAATGCGGAAGACAATACGGACATATCCGTATGAAAAAGAAGAGTGCCGTGGTGCATAATTCTGCCGTCCACGACGGTCTGCGCGTTGCCCGAAATCTTCTTACCGTCCACGGTTATGTCGTTTCTGCCGGAAAATTCCGCCTTTACCCCTATCGAATTGAGATATTCTATGACGGGCGCGGTAAATTTTCTGTAATTGTCCGCGTTTTCGTCGTACGGAGCGATGACGGTATAACAAATATTGTTAAGGTCGTGATAAACCGCTCCGCCGCCCGTCTGGCGGCGAACTACTTTTATACCGTGTTCTTCGGTGTAGCCGAGATTCACCTCTTCTATCGTGTTCTGGTTTATTCCCACTATCACCGCGGGCGCGTTTACCCAAAGGTAAATGTAATACCCGCCCTTTTGCCTTAAAAGATACTCTTCGGAAGCGAGATTGAAGTACGGATCGTGATTATCGTGCGTTATAAATAAAAAATCTGCCATTCCCGTTTTCTGCGGCGATAAGCCGTTTTTTTCTTAATCTTGCGGTAACACACCGCTTTTTTCGGCAACAAACCGCGCCGAAAGAACTTTTTCTTTTGGCGCGTGTTGCTTTTTTGATTTAATCGGTAAGCTTAAACGCCCTTCTTCGCTTTGCGCATAATCTCCGCGTCCGAGGTGTTGATTGTGGAAACGTGACCTTTAAGCGGCAAAATCTTGTCGTTGATATAGTCCACGATCCATTCGGGCTGCGGGAAGAATTCCGCGTCGAATTCGTACGGAGGAGTTATCCAGTTCTGCGCGCCGCAGACGACCGCGGGTGCGTCTAAATAATCGAAGCAAAGCTCGGAAATGTTTCTCGCAAAATCGTTGAGTATAGAGCCTCTCGAACAAGCGTCGGATGCGAGAATGATTCTGCCCGTCTTCTTGACGGATTCCACAACCTTTTCGTAGTTGAACGGAACGATGCTTCTCGCGTCGATGATTTCCGCTTCTACGCCGTATTTCTCTTCGAGTATCTTCGCCGCTTCGACCGCTTTATAAAGCGTCGCGCCGATGGTAAGTATTGTAACGTCTTTACCGACTCTCTTAACGTCGGGTTCGCCGAGCGGAATCTCGTAATAGCCTTCGGGTACGCCCTCTTTTCTGAATTCTTCGCCCTTGTCGTAAATTCTCTGCGACTCGAAGAAGATTACGGGATCGGTACCGTTAAGCGCGGCGTTCATAAGACCTTTCGCGTCGTAAGGCGTTGCGGGGAAGCATACTTTAAGCCCCGGAACGTGCGCGGGAAGCGCAACCCAGTCCTGCGAATGCTGCGCGCCGTATTTGCTGCCGACGGAAACGCGAAGCACAACGGGCATTTTAAGTATACCGCTGCTCATCGCCTGCCATTTCGCGAGCTGGTTGAATATTTCGTCGCCCGCTCTGCCCATAAAGTCGGCGTACATAAGCTCTACTATAACTCTGCCGCCGCAAAGCCCGTAACCGACAGCCGAAGATACGATTGCCGCTTCCGAAATGGGAGAGTTGAAAAGTCTGTGATAAGGAAGCGCTTCGGTAAGTCCTTTATAAACCGCAAACGCGCCGCCCCAGTCGCGGACGTCCTCGCCGTAAGAAGTCAAGGTCGGATCTTTATAATATCTGTCGATAATCGCCTCGAAAAGCGCGTCGCGGATATTGAAACGCTTCATATTGGAAACGAGCTGACCTTTTTCGTCGAACGCGTAACGGGATTTGCCCGCTATCTGCTTGACTCTCGGATTTTCTTCCATAGGCATCTTTACGTCTACGGGACGGTCTTCCATTTTTTCCACCGCTCCGTTGCTGAACATAAGGTTCTCGACGTAATAGGGATCTTTTTTGAAATCGAGATAGGGCGATTCCACGGGATCCGCCGCGAGCTTGCAGAGCTTTAACATTCTCTCCGAAATGCTTGCGAGTATCTCGTCGAACTTCGCGTCCTTTTCGATTTTAGCGTCTACGAGCGCTTTTCTGTAAGTAACGATAGGATCGTACTCTCTCCACGCTTCCACCTCTTCGGGGGTACGATAGCTCATCGCGTCCGAAGGCGAATGTCCGCCGTAACGATAAGTTACCACGTCGAGCATAACCGGTCCTTTGCCTTCCACGAGAAGCTGTTTCTTTCTCTTCATCGCTTCGATTACCGCGAGAGGATTGAAGCCGTCTACCCTTTCCGCGTACATCTGTGAGGGAGTTACGCCCGCGCCGAGACGAGCAAGGAAGTCGTACGCCATCGTTTCGCCGCGCGTCTGTCCGCCCATACCGTAGTTATTGTTAAAGAAGTTAAAGAGTATCGGAAGTCCGCCCTTCTTTTCCCAAAGGGTTCTGAACTGATCCATAGAAGCGAAGTTCATAGATTCGTAAACTACACCACAGCCGACCGCGCCGTCGCCGACGTTACTGATGACGATACCCGGTTTGTCGTTTATCTTTTTATAGAGAGCCGCGCCGAGCGCAACGGGCGCCGCGCCGCCGACTATCGCGTTGTTCGGGTAAATTCCGAAAGGCAGGAAGAAAACGTGCATAGAGCCGCCCATTCCTCTGTGGAAGCCCGTTCTGCGCGCGAAGATTTCGCTCATAAAGCCGTAAAGCAGGAAGTCTACCGCAAGGTCTTTGACGTTGCCCGTTTTGTTGAGCTTTTCTACGGGCGCAAGCGTTTCGCCGCCCATAAAGTCCTTCATTATCTGATAGAGCTTATCGTCGGGGAGCTTATGAATGGACGCGAGACCTCTTGCCAGAACCTCGCTGTGGCTTCTGTGCGAGCCGAAGGTCATATCGTCGAGGTCGAGGATATAAGCCTGTCCTACCGCCGCCGCTTCCTGACCGATGGAAAGGTGCGCGGGCCCCGGATAGGAGTGCTTGAAGCCCTGATATTCGCCCTTGATTTTTATGGAGTTTATCATACTCTCGAATTCGCGGAGGACGGCTATATCGTTGAATATTCTTACGAAGTCGTCTTTCTTGAAATTCTTTTTCTCTTCTTCGATAGTCTTGTTATACTGGTTTACCAGAATATCGTCGAAGGCTATTTTCCCCGCTTTTCTGATTTCTACGGGATCTACGAAAAGTTGTTTGGACATTTTATTTCTCTCCTTATTTTTTACTTAAATTTTGAATACCGCTTCTCTTACGATTTCGCAAACGGTCGGGTGCGGGAATACGAGTTTTTTGATATTCTCTATATCTACTTCGAGGTCGATGAGTTCGGATACCGAAACTATAAATTCGCCCGCGTAAGAGCCGATTATATGCGCGCCGATAAGGGTGTTGGTCGCCTTGTTTACCACGAGCTTGCAAACGCCGTCAAGCTCGGTGTTTTCCGCAACGTATCTTCCCGAATAAGTCATCGGAATGGATACCGTTTTAACGTCCAAGCCCTTCGCCTTCGCGCTCTCTTCCGTTTCGCCTACCGTTGCCGCTTCGGGGTGAGTGTAGATAACGGAAGGTATTACGTTATAGCGCATACGGTCTTTTTTGCCGAGCATATTGTTTACCGCGACCTCCGCTTCTCTGTAAGCGGTATGCGCAAGCATTATTTTGCCGTTCACGTCGCCCGCCGCGTAGACGTTAGCAACGTTGGTGCGCATCGCATCGTCGGTAACTATCGCGCCGCGCTCTAAATTTACGCCGATGTTTTCAAGTCCCAAATCCTTGGTGACCGCGCGTCTGCCGATAGAAAGAAGGATCTTATCCGCCGCGACCTTTTCGGTTTTGCCGTCTCTCTCGAACACGACGCCGTCCTTGTCGATGGCGGTGACTTTGCAACCGAGATCGAAGGTTACGCCCTTTCTCTCCATTGCCTTTTGCAGAATTTTTGAAATTTCCTTTTCGGTAGGTCCCGCTATTTTATCGAGCATTTCCACGACGGTGACTTTACTGCCGACCGAAGAGAAATAGCTTGCCATTTCGAGACCTATTACGCCGCCGCCGATGATTACGAATTTTTCGGGAATTTCGGTTAAATCGAGAACCTCGCGGTTAGTGAGAACAAGTCCTGCCTCGATACCCTCTTTAAGCCCCGTTATCGGCGGAACTACGGGCGCGGAACCCGTTGCGATGAGAAGGCGTTTCGCTATGAATTTCTCTTCGCCCGCGCGGACTATATAGCCCTCCGCGTCTTTGCCTTCGATATAAGCTTCCGCTTTTTTGGTTACGACCTTGTTTGCGGCGAGCTGTCCTTTTATGCCCGAAACGAGCATTTTTACGACCTTATTCTTTCTTTCGACGACGAACTTCTGATCGACGACGGGTTTCCCCTCTATTTTTACGCCGAAAGCCGCCGCTTCGTTTGCATAGTCCGCTACCTTTGCGGAATTAAGAAAGGTTTTGGAAGGAACGCAGCCTTCGTTTAAGCACACGCCGCCGAACTCTCTCTTTTCTATGACGAGAGTTTTAAGCCCCGCGTGTCCCGCGCGCTCCGAAGCGAGATACCCCGCAGGACCGCCGCCTATTACTACTAAATCGAACGTTTCCATTATAGAAATTTTTCTCCTTTATACATTATATATAATAGAACGGTTATAAACCGTTTCCGCACGCACTCCGCAAGCCGCTTTTCTCCCGAGGTTTTCCGCCCCGCGATAAAGCGACTTTCTTCGTTACGCGCTTTTTATTCGCTTACTATACGCACTCTTTATATGCACTTGGAATCCGCAAGCAGATTGAAGCTGAAATTTTCGAGATACTCTTTGAGTTCTTTGAGGAATCTCGAAGCGGGCGCGCCGTCGAGCGCTCTGTGGTCGTACGAAAGCGAAAGACTCATTGCCGTATACGGAATTATTTCGCCGTTCTTGCCGAGCTTCACGCGGGTTTCGAGAGTGTTGACGCCGAGTATGCCCGTTTGCGGCGGGTTGACTACCGGCGTAAAGCTTTCTATACCCATAGTTCCTACGTTACTGACCGTAAAGCTGCCGCCCGTCAGAAGCTCGGGAGCGATTTTGCCGTCTATCGCGTCCTGCGAAAGCTTTTTGGACTTCGCCGCGATTTCGGAAAGGCTCATCAGGTCCGCGCCGAACAGCGTGGGTACGAGAAGCCCTCTCGGCGTATCCGTCGCGATTCCCACGTTGACATGCTCGAAATAGCGCATCGTGTCGCCGTTTATAAGGTTCGCGTTAAGGTCTCTGTGATTCTTTATTACCCTCGACACCGCGAATACTATTATATTGTTTACCGTAATGTTCGGGAGTTTAAGCTTTTCGGCGTTGTCTTTAAGATACTTTCTGAACGCCATAACGTTGGTGCAGTCGAACGAAAGCGTGTGCGTGAGCTGCGCCATCGTCGAAAGGCTCGCGACCATATTCTTTGCGATGACCTTTCTGATATTCGACATTTTTTCGTCTTTATACGCCTTGACGTCCGCGGTTTCCGCCGCGCTCTTTGCGGGGGCGGTCGTCTGCGCCGCGGGTTGCGCCGCCGTTTCGTGCGATTTCGGGTTTACGCTCGCCGCTCTTATATCTCTTTCTATAATTCTGCCGTTAGGTCCCGACGCTTCTGCGTCGGCAAGAGAAACGCCGAGTTTATTCGCGAGGTTCTTTGCTCTCGGGCTTGCGAAAATTCTGTCGCCGTCTTTATTCGCCGCCTGCGCGCTCTTTGCGGAAGCCGCGGTCTCTGCGGAAGCGGTTTCAGCCGCTATCGGAGCTTTGACCTCTGCCGCCGCGGGAGCAGAACCGTTCGGAGCGAAACAGCTCGCGTCAACGCCGTGTTCGCCGATAGCGAGAACGTTAGTGCCGACGGGAATTTCGTCGCCTTCGTTAAAGAAAGTCGCGAGAACCTCGCCCGCTACCTCCGATTGAAGGTCGAACGAGGACTTATCCGTTTCGTACGAGAACAGCACGTCGCCGACCTTTACGGTATCGCCGACTTTTACGTTCCATTTCGTCAGAATACAGCTTTCAACCGTGATACCCGATTTCGGCATCGCCACGGGCGTCGCTTTTATGTCTGCGGGAATTACGGGCGCGGAGGCAGCCTTCTCTGCGGCGGGTGCGGGCGTTTCCGCTTTAACCTCGGTTGCCGCGGGTGCGGAACCGTTCGGAGCGAGCGAGGAGACGTCCTCCCCCTTTTTACCTATCGCCATAACGTTGGTGAGAACGGGTACTTCGTCGCCCTCTTCGCAGAAAAGCGCGAGAACCTCGCCTTCGACTTCGGATATATAGTCTATCGAGGACTTATCCGTTTCAAATGAGAACAGCACGTCGCCGACTTTTACGCTGTCGCCGACTTTTACGTTCCATTTGGTGAGTATACAACTTTCCACCGTGATGCCCTGCTTCGGCATCGTTACGGGAATTGCCATTTACGTTTTCTCCTTTATGTCTTTATAAATTACGTTTTCGTGATTATATTTTCTTCGCGTTGGCGAGGACGTATTTTTCCGCTTCCGCCGACCAGATGCCGTTATGCTTTTTGCATATTTCGGAAAGGTCTTTAAAGAACGGATCGGTTTTGCCGAGCTCCTCGAAATCCGCGATTGCCGTCATCGGCATAGAGATATGAGTATAAACGAGCTTTTTCGCGCCCTTGATGTTCGGAAGATTGAGCGTGGTATCCACAACACTGTCAAGTCCGCCGACGTGCGAAATCATTATGGAAGGATTGATTCTGCCTTCGCCCGCAAGTTTAAGAGCTTCTTTAAGGTCGTTTTTGTTCCCGCCCGAAGTTCCCGTTATTCTGTGGAACGCGTAATGCACGTCGTAGAAATTGAATTTCGCGGAGAAATCCGATTTTATAGGACCTGCGAAGAAATTGAGACAGCCGCCTTCGCCGAGAAGCGCGTCGCCCTGCTCGACGAGCGCGGATACGGGCGCGTATACGAACACGTCGTCGAAGCCCTTGCCGCCGTTAAGCCCTTTCATATAAGCCACGGGATCTTCTATCGAAGAGGTGTTGACGTAAATGAGCTTAACGCCGTTTTTCGCCGCTTCCTCCACGGTGAGAAGAGTCGCCGCTCTGTCGAGTCTCGCCTGATCTATATCGGTTACCACCATAAGAGAAGGCTTTCTGTCGCAATGAATGCCGTAGTCCACGCAGCCGAGTCCCATAGGTCCTACGCCCGCGAGAATGGCTACCGCGCCGCCCTCTTTTATACCCATTTCGTGTGTGTGCGTTTCGTATCTCGAATGATAGTTTTCGTGATACCCCGCGATTATGCAGGACATAGGTTCTGCGAGCGAAGCCTTGAAATAGCTGTCTCCGTCGTACGGGATAAGACAGTCTTTTTCCATAACCTCGTTCGGAATTATAACGTACTGCGAATCTCCGCCTATGTAGCGATAAGAATACCCCGGCGCACCGAGTCCGTTCATAACAGGCTTATAGTCTATCGCGGGCTGAATACCGAACTTGTCCCCTTCTTTGAATTTACCCTGCCACTTCGCGCCGACCTTTATAATGTCGCCGCAAAATTCGTGACCGATTATAACGGGGTTTTCCGCGATGTCCTTGGGAACGCGTTTATGCGCCGCACCCTGTTCCGCCGCTTTGAAGCTGGACATACAGATACTGTCCGATACTACGCGAGCGAGTATTTCGTCGTCTTTGATTTCGGGAAGCTCGAATTCTTCCAGCCTTAAATCGTTTACGCCGTAAAGTCTTACCGCCTTGGTTTTCATAAATTTTCCTCCGAATTTATTTTTATTTTTTAACTGCTTGGCTTTCGCGGGATTTTCGTTTTGAATTTCCGCACCGTGTTTCCGTAGCCGCGGGTTTTGCGCCCGTTTTTCGCCGTCTTTTCAAACGCGTTTTCGCAAGCGTGTACGCGGAGTTTTTCGCCCCTTAAAAGCCTATTATATTCTATCACAAATACTTTATAATGGAGCCGTATGAAAATAAGTTGCAAAAAGAATTTTTTTATGATAAGATATGAACATAAACGCGCACGAATGCGCATAGCTCGCGGGTTTCGCGGCACGAAAAGAGGTTAAAATATGCTCACGATAAGAAGACAGGAAGAAATTTTAGAGATTTTGAACAAAAATAAACAAGCTACGGTAGAGGAACTCGCGGCGGAACTGTTCGTTTCGGGCGCAACGATACGGCGAGACCTTTCCGCAATGGAAAAACAAGGGCTTATAAGAAGGTCTCACGGCGGCGCGATTCCATTCCGCTCCACCGCGGAGGAATCGGCGTTCGCTCTGCGCGAACAAGAGAACACCGCGGCGAAAAGAACCATCGCCACGCTCGCGTTCAGACTCGTCAAAAACGGACATTCGATATTCCTCGATTCCAGCACGACGACGGGTTTTTTAATTCCGCTCCTTAATAACCTCAAATATCTTTCGGTGACGACGATAGGACTCAGAAACGCCCTTCTTCTTTCGCAGACGAACAACGTTAAAATTTATATCGCGGGCGGACAGATTTCCAACCATTCCAACTCCATAACCGGCTCGGACACCATCGACTATATTTCGCGTATTCACGCCGACGTGGCGTTCGTTTCCTGCTCGGGCGTGGATATTTCTTCGGGCTTTACCGACGCGGACATAGAACAATCCAAATTAAAACAGCAGATGAGAAAAAACTCCGCGAAGGTCGCGATGCTCTGCGACTCCACGAAGTTCGGAAAAACGTTTATGTGTACCGATTTCAAGTTCGGCGAGGTCGATTATCTTATCACCGACAAAAAGCCGACGGACGAATATTATAAAAAAATTACGGAGGCGGGTTGCACCATCCTCGCCCCCGAGGAAAGTATTTTTTAAATTATTTTTAACGCCGCGCGGCGCGGGCGGGGTGAAACACGCATAGAAAACGGGCGGGGCGAAACGCGCATAGAAAACAGGCGGAGCGAAACGGCTGAAAAGGGCGCGCTTTGCCGCAACGAAAAATTGCCGAGCGAAAAC
The DNA here is from genome assembly GCA_963599785.1 of Anaerovoracaceae bacterium. GTDB lineage: Bacteria > Bacillota > Clostridia > Christensenellales > Borkfalkiaceae > UBA1259. Next base: position 9,405 of record CAVBZJ010000005.1, on the reverse strand, counting down.
CGCAGAACGGCAAGAAGCAGAACGGGAAAACCGAGAAACAAAAAACGATACAAAGAATAGCGGGCGGAAAGACTTTCCTTTCCGCCCGCTAATTTTTTTATTTTCCGCTATTCTTCTTCCGAAAGAATGAGCCACTCGGTAGCGTATTCTTCCGAAAGTGCGCGGAGCTTTTCCGCTTCGCTTTGCAGTTCCTCACACTTTTTATAGTCCGAATATACTTCGGGTTCGGAAAGCTCTTTCTCTATTTCCGCAATTCTTTTATCCGTCTCCGCGGAAAGCTTTTCAAGCTTTTCCAACCTTTTCTGCCGTTTAGCCTTTTCTTTCAGCGGCGTGGTAAAACCTTTCTTACCGCTCTTCTTTTCATCGCTTTCCGCCGTCTGCAAAATGGCGGTTTTGTTTTCGGACTTATTCGCCCCTGCTTTTTCGGTTTTATCCGCTTCCGCGCCGCCCTTTTCAAATTCGGCGGCTTCTTTTTCTTTTATTTCAAGCTCCTCGTACCCGTACGGGAAAAACGTCACCGTCGCTTCCTTTCCCTTTTCGCCCTTGAATATAAGGAGTTTAGTCGCGAGCTTTCCGACGAAATATCTGTCGTGCGAAACGAAAATAAGCGTTCCCGAATATTCCGAAAGCATATTTTCCAGAGTTTCTTTCCCGACTATATCGAGGTGGTTTGTAGGCTCGTCTAATATAAGCACGTTCGGGCGCGTGCGGAAAATTTTGCACAGCGCGAGCCGCACTCTCTCTCCGCCCGAAAGCTCCGAGGTCTTTTTATACACGTCCTCGCCCGAAAAATTGAACGCTCCGAGCGCGGAACGCACCGCCCCGTCGTTCATCTTCGGAAACGCGTTCTGAAAGTTCTCGAAAACGGTTTCTTCGCCCATAACGTGCGCCATTTCCTGATCGAAATACCCTATCTGCACGTTCGCGCCGAAGGTAAAGCTTCCCGAAATCGGCGGCAAAATACCGTCTATCGTTTTTAAGAACGTGGACTTACCGATACCGTTGTCGCCGATAACGCCCAGCCTGTCGCCCTTAAACAGCGCAAGGTCTATTTTTGCAAGCGGCTCGCCTTTCTCGTAGCCTATTTCGAGCGCGGCGGTTTTAAGCACTTCCCTGCCCGTTTCGGTTATCGGCTGAAAATCGGCATGGAACGTTCTCAAATCGTAGCGATCGGGCGCGTCTATAATCTTCATTCTGTCGAGCAGTTTGATTTTGGACTGTACCATTTTCGCTTTCGACGCCTTATAACGGAAGCGTTCTATAAGCCTCGTCAGTCTCTCTATTTCCGCGCGTTGAAGCTCGTGATCCTTTTTCTGCTTTTCGTGATTTATTCGTTTCTGCCGCTCGAAATCCCCGTAATTGCCCTTGTATAAATGCGTTTCGCCGTACTCTATTTCATAAACCTTATTCACGACGCGGTTTATAAACATTCGGTCGTGAGACACAACGACTATCGCCGATTTATAGCTTTTCAGATAATCTTCGAGCCATTTGACGGTGGATAAATCGAGGTGGTTCGTCGGCTCGTCCAAAAGCAAAAGGTCGGGCTTCGATAAAAGAAGCTTGATAAACGAAATCTTCGTACGCTGCCCGCCCGAAAATTCCGACACGGCTT
>CAVBZJ010000005.1:4208-7780 GCA_963599785.1 Anaerovoracaceae bacterium | reverse complement strand
ACGGCTTTCTCCTCGTCCGCCGCGGTAAAACCGAAGCTTTTTACCATAACCGCATATTCCTTTTTATAAGTATACCCGCCGAGCCGCTCGAACTCCTCGCACGCGGAGGAATAAGCCTTTACCGTTCTTTCGTCGTGACAGGTTTCAAGCTTTTCGCGAAGTCTTTCAATTCTTTCCTCACACGCGAAAATCGGCGCGAATACGGTGAGAATTTCATCTTTCAGACTTCTCGTTTCGTCCTCGAAATCTATCTGTTTTAAGTAGCCGATGACGGGATTATCCGCGCGCGTGACCGAAAAAGCCGTTTCGCCCGTGCCTTCTTCCATAGGCACTTCGCCCACGATGGCTTTTAAAAGCGTGGTCTTGCCGCAGCCGTTTCTGCCGACTACCGCAATTTTCTCGCCGTTTTTTATTTCTATATCTATCCGCTCTAATATCACGTCCGCGCCGAACGCCACCGAGCCGTTGGTTATTTTATAGTACATTTTTGTATTTTTATCAAAAAAGCGCGTTCACGCTTTGTAAGTTTTTGCGTGTTTTATTCAAAAACGAGTTTTCTTGCCGCGGCTTTTTCTGCCGTTTTTTAATTTTTAACGCCCCGCGCATACGTTTACGCGGGGCGAAATTTACCAAAACGCCTGAATACCGTTTATTTTATTGTCTGCGTTTTTTCTTTGGGAATAACGTCGTGCGCGCCGCCCTCTACTATACTCGTTGCCGAAACGAGCGTGAGCTTTGCTTTTTCCTGCAATTCCTTTATAGTGAGCGCGCCGCAGTTGCACATCGTGGAGCGAACCTTGGAAAGCGACAGCCCCACGTTATCTTTAAGCTTGCCCGCGTACGGAACGTAAGAATCTACGCCTTCCTCGAAGGAAAGCTTTTTGTCCCCGCCGAGGTCGTATCTCTGCCAGTTTCTCGCCCTTGCCGAGCCTTCGCCCCAGTATTCCTTAAAATAGTTGCCGCCTATCATAACTTTGTTCGTAGGGCTTTCGTCAAAGCGTGCAAAGTACCTGCCGAGCATAACGAAATCCGCGCCCATAGCGAGCGCAAGGGTTATGTGGTGGTCGTATACGATGCCGCCGTCCGAGCATACGGGAACGTATACCCCCGTTTCCTTATAATACTCATCGCGGGCGGCGCACACCTCGATAAGCGCGGTCGCCTGACCTCTGCCGATACCCTTCGTTTCGCGGGTTATGCAGATAGAACCGCCGCCGATGCCGACCTTGACGAAATCCGCGCCGCAGTCCGCGAGGAATCTGAAACCTTCCGCGTCCACGACGTTGCCCGCGCCGACCTTGACCGTGTCGCCGTAAGTTTTTCTAACCCACGCGAGCGTTCTCTTCTGCCATTCCGAAAAGCCCTCGGAAGAGTCTATGCAAAGCACGTCCGCACCTGCCGCAAGAAGAGCGGGGATTCTCTCCTCGTAATCTCTCGTGTTTATGCCCGCGCCGACGACGTATCTTTTTTTCCCGTCCAGAAGCTCGTTCGGGTTGTTTTTATGCGAATCGTAGTCCTTTCTGAACACGAAATAAAGAAGTCTTCCTTCCTCGCTTATGATAGGCAGAGAATTGAGCTTGTTATCCCATATAATGTCGTTCGCTTCTTTAAGGCTTACCCCTTCTTTTGCGGTGATAAGCTTATCGAACGGCGTCATAAATTCCTTGACTTTAAGGTCGGGACTCATACGGCTGACTCTGTAATCGCGGCTCGTGACTATGCCGACGAGATTGCCTTCCGCCGTGCCGTCCTCTGTTACCGCGACGGTAGAGTGTCCCGTTCTTTCTTTAAGCGCGATAACGTCCGCGAGAGTGTCCTCGGGCGAAACGTTTGAATCGCTTTTCACGAAACCCGCCTTATGATTTTTCGCTCTCGCGACCATCGCCGCCTCGTCATCTATGCTTTGCGAACCGTATATGAACGAAACGCCGCCCTCCGTCGCAAGCGCAATCGCGAGCCTGTCGCCCGAGACCGATTGCATTATCGCCGAAACCATAGGGATATTCATAGTAAGAGGACATTCTTCGCCCCGTTTATATTTTACGAGCGGGGTTTTAAGACTCACGTTCGCGGGAATCGCTTCCGCCGAAGAATACCCCGGAATGAGCAGATATTCGTTAAAGGTATGAGAGGGTTCGTTGATGTATTTCGCCATATATATTCTCCTTCTGATAAGATATTTTTTCTATTTTTCGCTAATAAACGCCGTGTTTTGCCGTTTTTGTCGCTTTGTATAATTTTTGTCGCGGCAGTTTTTAAGTATTTCGTGAAATTTAGCCGATTTTTATTTCAAGGTTTTCCGATTTTTCGCGCGTTTTGTCGATTTATAGTCTTTTTATAAATGCGTGAAACCGCTTGTTTTTTCAGAAAAGCCCCGTAATAACGCCGTTTTCGTCCACGTCTATTCTTTCCGCCGCGGGAATTTTGGGTAGCCCCGGCATAGTCATAACGTCGCCCGTGAGCGCAACCACGAAGCCCGCGCCTGCGGAAACCTTCACGCTTTTTACGGTTATGGTAAAGTTTTTCGGCGCGCCGAGGAGCGAGGGGTTATCCGAAAAGCTGTATTGAGTTTTCGCTATACACACGGGGAGATTGCCGAAGCCGAGGCTTTGCAGCTTTTCTGCTTGCTTCTTTGCCGCGGGAGTGAAAACCGCGCCGTCGCCGCCGTAAATTCTTTTCGCTATCAAAGAAATTTTTTCCTCCATCGTGCCTTCAAGCGGATAGGAAAAAGAAAATTCGTCGTTTCCCTCCTCTTCGCAAAGCCGCACGACTTCTTTCGCAAGCTCTTCGCCGCCCGCGCCGCCTTTCGCCCAAACCTCCGAAAGCACGGTTTTCACCCCGAGCTTTCCGCATTCTTCGGACAGAAGCTTTATTTCTTCCTCCTCGTCGGTCGGGAATCTGTTTATCGCGACCACACACGGGAGCTTATACACCGTTTTTATATTATCGACGTGGCGGAGAAGATTCGGAATGCCTTTTCTCAACGCTTCGTCGTCTCTTTTTCCGCACGTTTCTTTGCTCGCGCCGCCGTGCATTTTCAGCGCGCGAAGGGTTGCCACGATAACTACCGCGGAGGGTTTCAGCCCCGCGAGTCTGCATTTTATATCGAGGAATTTTTCCGCACCGAGGTCCGCGCCGAAGCCCGCTTCGGTAACGGCGTAATCGCCGAGTTTAAGCGCGAGACGGGTTGCTGTCACCGAATTACAGCCGTGCGCGATATTCGCAAAAGGTCCGCCGTGTACCAGCGCGGGCGTTCCCTCCAAGGTCTGCACGAGATTCGGCTTTATCGCGTCTTTTAGAAGAGCGGTCAGCGCGCCTTCCGCTTTTAAATCCCCGCAGGTGACGGGTTTTCCGTCAAAGTCGTACGCAACGACTATTCTTTTTAATCTTGCTTTGAGATCTGCGAGATTTTCCGCAAGACAGAAAATCGCCATAATTTCGCTCGCGACGGTTATATCGAAGCCGTCCTCTCTCGGAACGCCGTTCGTTCTTCCGCCAAGCCCGTCCACTATAAAACGAAGCTGGCGGTCGTTCATATCCACGCACCTTTTCCACACGATATTGCGCGTATC
>CAVBZJ010000005.1:0-4198 GCA_963599785.1 Anaerovoracaceae bacterium | reverse complement strand
TATCTATCCCGAGCGCGTTACCCTGATGGATATGATTGTCGAGCATCGCCGCAAGAAGGTTGTTCGCCGCACCTATCGCGTGGAAGTCGCCCGTAAAATGCAGGTTTATGTCTTCCATAGGAACGACCTGCGCGTAGCCGCCGCCCGCCGCGCCGCCCTTCACCCCGAACACAGGTCCGAGTGACGGCTCGCGAAGCGCAAGCACCGCGTTTTTGCCTAAACGGTTAAGCCCGTCCGCAAGCCCTATCGAGGTCGTGGTTTTTCCTTCTCCCGCGGGCGTGGGGTTTATCGCCGTCACGAGAACGAGTTTTCCGTCTTTTTTCGCCTTTATGCGACTTTTCCCGTTTTTCAAATCGGCGTAAAACGCGTTTACGTCTATTTTAGCCTTATATTTGCCGTAAGGTTCTATATACTTTTCGTCGATTTTCGCCTTTTTCGCTATTTCGTAAATAGGCTTTATATCGCATTTTTGCGCTATTTCTATATCGGTAAGCATTCCTTACTCCCTCCTTTTTCCGCGGCATTACGCGACGCGACGATAATCAAAATATTAAAAACGGGCGCGACAACTTTTATGCCGCGCTTAAAATCGTTTTATTCGTATACGGGGAACTTTTCGCAAAGCATTTTTACCCCTGCCTCTATATCGTCCTTCGAGCCGTCGAAATCGGTTATCGCGCGGTATATCCAGTCCGCGATAAGCTCCATTTCCGCTTCCTTAAACCCGCGCGAGGTGACGGCGGGAGTACCTATCCTGAGTCCGCTCGTGACGAACGGGCTTTGCGGATCGTTCGGCACGGTGTTTTTGTTCGCAGTGATATGCACTTTATCGAGCCGCGTTTCAAGCTCCTTGCCCGTAACGCCGAACTTCATAAGCTTTAACAGCATCAGGTGGTTATCCGTGCCGCCCGAAACGAGGTCTACCCCGCGCGCGGTAAGTCCTTTCGCAAGAGCCGCCGCGTTAAGCACTATCTGCTTCTGATATTCCTTGAATTCGGGGGTAAGAGCTTCTCCGAGCGCGACGGCTTTCGCCGCGATTATGTGCATAAGAGGTCCGCCCTGCGTTCCCGGAAACACAGCTTTATCAATGAGCTTACCGTACTTTTCTTTGCAGAGAATCATTCCGCCGCGCGGTCCGCGAAGCGTTTTGTGCGTCGTGGTGGTAACGACGTCCGCATACGGCACGGGCGAAGGATGAAGCCCCGCCGCCACGAGTCCAGCAATATGCGCCATATCTACCATTAAAATCGCCCCGACCTCGTCCGCTATCTCTCGGCAACGCTTGAAATCTATTATTCTCGAATAAGCGGACGCGCCGACGACTATAAGCTTCGGCTTACATTCCTTCGCTATCCGCTCCATTTCGTCGTAATCTATTCTTTCGGTCACAGGCGAAACGCCGTACGGAACTACGTTGAAATATTTGCCCGAAATGTTTACGGGCGAGCCGTGCGAAAGATGTCCGCCCTGCGAAAGATTCATACCCATAACGGCGTCATGCGGCTGCAAGAACGCGAAAAACACCGCAAGGTTGGCGTTCGCCCCGCTGTGCGGCTGAACGTTTGCGTATTCCGCGCCGAACAGCTTTTTAGCCCGTTCCCTCGCTATATCCTCTACTATATCGACGTATTCGCAACCGCCGTAATACCTTTTTTCGGGATAACCCTCCGCGTATTTGTTAGTTAAAACTCCGCCCGCCGCGAGAAGCACCGCTCGGCTTACTATGTTTTCGGAAGCGATAAGCTCTATATTGCCGCGCTGACGGTTAAGCTCCTTTTCGCAAGCCGCCGCCACGTCCGCATCGTAACGAGAAAGTTCTTCAAAAAAATTCTTCATAGCATACCCCTCCGTATTCCATTCTTTTATCCGCTCTCGTTTGTATCCGCCAAACAGCGCACGAATAAAGTTTCTTCTTTGTATTTTTAATATTGTACCACAAACCGCCGCCCCGTGACAATCTTTTTTTAAAGGTTTTCCGCACTCCCCGCCTTTTTCTCCGCATGCCGCCTTTTCACGCTCGGCTTGACTTTGTTTTTTAGCCCGCGATTTTGCGCCGCGCTTCTGCCCCGCGATTTTGCGGATAAAAAAGGAAGAAAACCCGAAGGTATCTCCCCTTTATATTTTTGAATTATTTATTTTTTATAAATTCGTATTCAATCTCGTAGCGTTTTGCAGCTTTCGGCGGTAAATTCCTCGGCACAAACTCGTCGAAACGAGTGGTCGCGGGTTCAACCCCGAGCGCGTAGTCGCCGCTTATCATACTCTTCCACAACAGCGTGACGGGAAAGCTTTCCGCATCGTACCGCATTTTGACCGCAATACCAAGTTCGGCGTTTTCGAGCTTTACCTCTCCGCGCGAAAGATAGTTATAGAAAACCTCTTCGTCGCCGCCGTCAATCGGCTCGGTTATTTTCAGTCTGAACGAAGCGCGCGACTTCGCGTAATCGGTAAGCCCTTCGCTCGTTTTTGCGGGAATATCGAGCGCGAGATTTTCATCGAGGAACGGATAACCGAAATTCGTATGATATAAAAGAACGTATTTCGCCGAAGTATAGCCTTCGTTTATAAGCTCGTCGCTTACGGTTATACCGCTCTCCGTCACCTCGTAGCGGCGGCGCAATATAAGATCTTCGCCGAACAACGCGGTAATTCTCACGTCGCCGCCGACGACTATCTTTTCGCCTTCCGCAAAATGATATACGTTTTCCGCCTTTTTATAGTGCAGACTGCCGTGAACGGGTTTTCCTTCAACACACGAGCTTACGTTGTCCGTGCCGCAGGTATACAAGAACCCGCCCTCGAACTTTTCCGCAAATTCGCCCGAGTTCGAGTTTATGCCGTTTTTGGAAAGAAAAGAAATATTTTCCCCGCAAAAACGCACCCGCGAAATATCCAGCGCGTTATCCTTGTTAAACAACGCTTCAAGCTTCCCCGCGGTGACAAGCACGCAGTTTTTGCCGCTTTCCGCGCCGCTCTTAAACTCTATGTCGTACGCCGAAAAGCATTGCTTTACGTTGCCGAGTTTTCTTTCGTTCATAGCTTCAAATCGGGATTTTCCGCAAAGTGTTTGAGCATTACGATATTTTCCGTTTTGCTCGTGTTGGTTATCTTTACGCCTTTTTTCGCCGCGTCCGCCGTCACGAAAAATTCGTCGTTCGTAAGCTCGCCGTAACGGATTAAGGTGGGCGTTTCTATATCCCATACGCCGAATTTGCCCCTGCCCTCTATAAGAATAAAGCCGTAGGGCGCGCCGTCCGAAATCGTTACCGTCTGCCCCGGATATACCGTAAGGCGTTTCGCGCAGGCAAGCTTCGATTTATAGCATATCCATTCTTCCTTATACGCCGCGCTTTCTCTCGCGACGACGGGGCGCATAAAGCGATGTTTTTTGAATTCGGGATCTACGTTCGCTTCCCAGTCGATAACATCCATAAGGTAATCGAAATTGCCTTTTTCCTCGGGCGGACAGTTCTTCCACAAGAGATCGACGGGTACGCAATGTCCGCCGTACAAAACCGACTGATACATAGCGTATACGTCCGAAGCAAACTGCGGCTCGTAGGTACAAAGGCTCGCGGGGGCGTGCAGAACTCCCGGAGGAACGTCCCAGCCCGTATCAAGCTCTATTTTATAAGCCTGCGAATAATCGAGAAGCTTGTTGTCGCCTTTTTCGAAATTTTCAAGACATTTCTTTATTTCTTCTTTCGTGCATTCGGGGTTAAGACCGAAGAACGTGAACGGAAATTCGCCGCCGTGGTTGTTCATCTGCGCGGGGAAAAAGTACATTTCGGGTTTGCCCGCAGAACCTACCCTTCTCGCGTGCTGTTCCCTATGGTGAATGTGGTGAGGAAGCGGTCCCTGATTATCGAAAAACTTGGAAAACATTGACCAGCCGTGATATGTGTTCCACAAATGCTCGCCGATGATTTCTTCCTTTAATTCCGCAACCATATCGCGGAGAAGAACCTTTTCGTCGCCCTCTGCGGAAACGACGTACGAAAGACCTTCGTCCGCGGGCGTTCCCGGTCCGTTCTCCGCCCACGTCGTGGAAGCGAACCATCTTTCGTCTATTCCGCCCTTTTCAAGCCCCAGAACGTAATAATCGTCGGGGTGAAGTTTTATCCTCTTACCCGGACGGCAGAAGCTTCTCGGCACCCACGTCGGTTTAAGTCTTAATACGCCTTCGCCTTCTTTAAGC
>CAVBZJ010000004.1:37600-38500 GCA_963599785.1 Anaerovoracaceae bacterium | reverse complement strand
ATCGTAGGCTGCTTAATTCCTATTTTTTCAGCAATTTCTTTTTGTGTTTTTCCGCTATGCTTTATCGCTTCTTTTATTTTTTCTCTTATCTGCTCAATATTTATCATTTTTTACCTCAAAAAAATTTTATGCTTTGTAATCATATTTTACTTGACATATGCTTATTAAACATATATAATTTTTAATGCTTAATAGGCATACAGCTTTAACCGACATTAAAGCAAACTAAATTGCATATAACGGTTCAGTCTTTGGGTTTCGTACTCTCCGTTATGTATATTTACTGCGCTATTGTCGGATAGCGCAGTAATTTTTTACGGATAATTCGTTGCACAACGATTATATAAAAATTTAATGCCGAAAGGCTAACAAAAAGGAGTTTTTTTTCTAATGGTCAAAAAAATGTTTGTCGTGCGTAAACAAAGCACGACAAAAGAGGGTGCGTTGTATTTCTCTTTAATGGTTGATTTCGGTTATCGTACCGCGCATATACTCGGTATCGATGATTTGTTACTTTGCGAACTGTGCGGAGCTTCCCCCGCCGAGTTCTATTCTGCCGAAGCTAACGCTTGTTTTCCCGTTAAGTTTGTTTTGTCGTTGTGAGGTTCTTTATGGAATTTGATTTTCTTCTTAAACGCAATGAATCTATTTCTCGGTTTCTAAACGGTTTACGCTCGTTGGCTTTGAAAAATACTTCTTCCGACCATTTACAATCTGAGGTTACAGCGTATGTAGAAAAACGTTTGCCCTCCGCTTCCTGTTCTCAAAATTTTTCTTTCGATTGCTTTTATTATGCGCTTTATTACCGTCAATACGTTTTCTACGAAAACTCTATTCGGACGTTTCAAAGTTTTTAATTTTCTTCTCGGGCGGCTGTTCGTCTTTTAGGCGACGTGGGAC
>CAVBZJ010000004.1:19871-37590 GCA_963599785.1 Anaerovoracaceae bacterium | reverse complement strand
GTTAAAAACTGCCGTTTCAGGTGGTCGGAGTGACGGGATTTGAACCCACGACCTCTTGGTCCCGAACCAAGCGCGCTACCAACTGCGCTACACCCCGCTCGCGTCGATTTTTCATCGACGCTAACTATTATATAATTTTCTAAACGAAAAAGCAAGGCTTTACACGGTCTTTTTCATCAAAAATTACGCCTTCTGCCTCTAAAAGTATTCTTTGTCGGTTTCCGCCGCCGAATGCGAACGCTTCGCTCACCTCTCCGAACCTGTTTACTACCCTGTAACACGGTATCGTTTCGGGAGACGGATTAGCGTGGAGCGCCCACCCGACCTGTCTCGACATTCTTTTATTTCCCAGAAGCTCCGCAATCTTTCCGTAAGTGATAACTCTGCCGTACGGCACTTTCTTTACCACATCGTACACTGCGGCAAAAAATTCGGAAGCCATAAAACCGCAACTCCGCCTTTTTACTTTTTTCTTTCGGGTATATTACGCGCTCAAACACGCGTAATATACCTCGTTTTTTTATATTTCGTTTATTCTTTTTATATTCTGTTTACGCCCGTCTTGATAGCCGCTTCTTTAACCGCCGCCGCAACCGCGGGAGCAACTCTCTTGTCGAACGGTGCGGGAATGATATAATCCGCGGAAAGCTCTTCGTCGGAAATAAGTCCCGCGATAGCTCTCGCCGCCGCCATATTCATTTCGTCGTTGATGACTCTCGCTCTGCAATCGAGCGCGCCGCGGAAAATTCCGGGGAATGCGAGAACGTTGTTTATCTGGTTGGGATAATCGCTTCTGCCCGTGCCGACTACCGCCGCGCCCGCCTCTTTCGCTTCGTCGGGCATAATTTCGGGAACGGGGTTAGCCATAGGCATAACGATTGCGCCCTTGTTCATGGTTCTTACCATATCTTTGGTCAGAACGCCGGGGGAGCTTACGCCGACGAACATATCCGCGCCCTTAACCGCGTCCGCGAGCGTGCCTTTTCTGCAACTCTTGTTGGTGAACTCCGCGATTTTTTCTTTTTCGGGGTTCATACCTTCCGTTCTGCCTTTATAGATAATGCCCTTTCTGTCGCACATTATAACGTCTTTCGCGCCCATAGAAAGCATAAGCTTTGCAATGGCTTCGCCTGCCGCACCCGCGCCGCTGAATACGACGGTTATGTCTTCCCACTTCTTGCCGACGAGCTTCAACGCGTTTACAGCCGCCGCAACGCAGACTACCGCGGTACCATGCTGGTCGTCGTGGAACACGGGGATGTCCACTTCGGGATCGTCGTTAAGTCTCTTCTCTATCTCGAAGCATCTCGGCGCGGAAATATCTTCGAGGTTGATTCCGCCGAAGCTTCCCGAAATGAGCTTTATGGTTTTAACGATTTCGTCAACGTCCTTGCTTCTTATGCAGAGCGGGATAGCGTCTACGTTACCGAACGTTTTGAACAGAACGCACTTGCCTTCCATAACGGGCATACCCGCTTCGGGACCTATGTCGCCGAGACCTAAAACGGCGGTGCCGTCGGTGATTACCGCAACGAGGTTGCCTCTCGCGGTCAACTCGAAGGACTTGTTGTAATCCTTCTGTATTTCGAGACAGGGCTGCGCGACGCCGGGGGTATACGCGAGCGAAAGGTCGGTTTTGTTCTCGACCTTAACCTTTGATACTACTTCGATCTTGCCTTTCAGTTCGCTGTGAAGTTTCAGCGATTCTTTTGCATAATCCATTGCAAAACACTCCTTAAAAAAATATTATATTGACAGTATTTAAAAAACTATTTGCGGCTTTTGCCTTAAAGACGAAAAACTTCCGCGCCGCTTTTTCTTTCGTATTTCCTTCGCGTTTACCGAATTTACTTGGAAAAAGCGTTGTAGATGGCTCTTATGCACCTTTCATAATCTGAATCGGCAACGCCGACGATTATGTTAAGCTCGCTTGAACCCTGATCTATCATCTTAATGTTTATGCCGCTGTCCGCAAGCGCCTTGAAAATGGTCGCCGCGGTTCCGGGCCGTCTTGCCATACCGTGACCTACGGTCGCTATTACGGAAATTTTTTCTATAACGTGAACGTAGTCGGGGCTTACGGCCTCGCGTATTTCGTTGATTACGTCGTCCAGCACTCCGCCCGAAAGCTGTCCCGAAGGGATAATGACGGACAAGGTGTCTATACCCGAGGGCAGATGCTCTACGCATACGCCGTGGTGTTCGAGAACGGACAAAACCTTTCTCACGAACCCTACCTCGGTGTTCATGTTGGACTTTTCTATATATATAACGGTAAAATCTTTTTTACCGGCTATACCCGTTATGACCGAATCGCCTTCCTTCGCGATATATTTATCCGAAGGCACTATCATCGTGCCGGCGTCCTCGGGCTTGAAAGTATTTCTTATGTTTATGGGAATTTTCCCTTTCATTACGGGAAAAATCGCGTCCGCGTGAAGAACAGAAGCCCCCATATACGAAAGCTCGCGAAGCTCTTTATAGGTTATCTGCGTAATGGTTGCGGCTTCGGGAACTATGCGGGGATCGCAGGCGAGAAACCCGCTGACGTCTGTCCAGTTTTCGTAAACGTCCGCGCCGACTCCGCGCGCTATGATAGAACCCGTTATATCGCTTCCTCCGCGCGAAAAGGTTTTTATGCCGCCGTCGTAGGACTTGCCGTAAAAACCGGGGATAACCGCGCGTTTCACGTCCGCAAGGCGCGTCTGAACCTTATCGTTCGTGTAATCCTGATTAAGTCTGCCGTGGCTGTCGAACCGAATCATTTCGGCGGCGTCCACGAACTCGAACCCGAAAAATTCCGCGGTGACGAGTGCGGAAAGGTATTCCCCGCGGGAAGCCGCGAAATCCGCGCTCTTCTTCTCGTCTATCTCCTTTTCGGTGCGGTCTAAAATTCCGTCTATATCGAGCTTTACCCCGAGATCTTTGACGATTTCTTTAAATCTCGCTTTAATGAGAGAAAACGACTTCGCGCAAGAACCCGTTTTAACAGCTTCTTCGTTGCATTTATAAAGTGTATCGGTGATTTTTATATCGTTTTTGTCTCTTTTTCCCGGAGCGGAAACGACCACGAACCGCCGCGAATCGTCCGCAAAAACTATATCCTTTACCTTTCTTATCGTATCCGCGCTCGCCATAGACGTGCCGCCGAATTTACAAACTTTAAGCATAATTATTTCTCCGTTTACTCCGCGTTTAAGCGCACCTTCGCCGCAAAGCGGCTCGTTTTCGGGCGCGTCACACGAAAAAAACGCGCCGCTATCTTATTCTTTTTCCTTCTAAATAATATCTCTTTTCAACGCCCTCGCCCATAGAAAAGGTTTTTCTCGGGAGCGAGCCGTTTGCCGAAACGTACCTGAAAAGCTCTTCTTTTTTAAGCTTATCGAAGGTCACGCCGACAGCCGTTTCGTCTCTTTTGACCATCGAAAAGAGATTTTTTTCTCCGTGAATATAATCGACCTTGCCGCCGTTTTCCGCGATGTAATTCTTTATGAATCCGTCGACCGCGGCGACGCTTTCGGGAAGTCCTTCGCGAGAGCCTTTAACGGTCAAATCGCTCCCGTCCGTCACGCCGAACCTGCCCTTTACGCCGTTTATTTCCGAAATAAACTTTTTGCGGTCTACTCCCGAAACGAATCTGTAAATCGGCTCGAAATATATTCCTTCGTCGTATATATTGTTAAATTCCGCCAAAGCGAAGCGCGCGGGGTGAGTTTTTCTTTCCTCTTCGGAAAGAGTTTTTTTGACCTCGTTCCAGTGCGCCTTTGCCGTCGCGAGAGAATGATTTCCGTCGCCGACAGCGAAAACGAACCCGTCCGCTTTCCCGTATTTTTTCGTAAGTCTTTCTTCTTCGAGAAGCCCCGAAAACGCTTCCGCAACGCCTTCTTCTTCGGGGATAAACCAGCCCGCGACTCTTCCGCCGCCCATATTAAGCGTAAAATCGTATAATTTTTCAAACGAGTCGCGCTTTTCAAAGAGTTTTTCGGCGATTTCCTTTTTTTCGTCGTCGAACAGTATCATTATATGCGGGAACTCCGCCGCCGCGTTTTTGCGGATAGCGAGTCTCGGCGGGATACGTTCTTCAATCGTGCCTTCGGTGGAACGCACGAGCGCGGAAGATTTTTTCGCGTATTCGTATTTTTCGAGATCGACCGCGCCGATTATGCCGATACGCCTTTTTACGAACGGCGTTTCGCGCACGGTCAGAACAAACCCTTTCGGAAGCGTTTTAAAAAGCCCCTTTCCGAGATATTCCTCTATATTGCGGTTTATTTTTTCTATGCGCTTTTCCTGTCCGTCTCCGAGGTAAATTTCGGGGAGAACGAGATTAAGCGCGGAAGGCTTGTCCGCGACCTTTTCTTCAAGCTCCTTCCAGTAATTTTCGTCGCCGGTGAACTGGTCGCAGGCAACGCACGCAAAAGACGACAAATCGGAAACGTTCGGCAACAAAATTTCGGTCGCGACGATGCCCGTTTCTTTCATATTCCGCCTCCTTTGCGTTTTTCGGGTAACGTATAATTAAAAAATTATACGGCTTAAAGATTTATAACGATTACGGTGAAAATCGCAAGTCCGATAGCGAGAGCTACCATTCCCACGCTTTTCCACGCTCTTTTGCTTTTGGATTCCGCAGACTGCTCCGCGGGAGTCAATTTGTTATCCATTTTCAGCTCCTTTACGCTTTTTTCAGTCTTAAAGTCCTTTATTTTCTCGTGCTTTCAAGCTCTTGCCAGTAGTATTTGTTAAGCGTCTTTTTAAGAATTTCCGCGTCCGCGTAGCGGGTAATCTTGCCGCCGCGGGCTATGGAAATTATTCCCGTTTCCTCCGAAACGATTAAGGATATAACGTCTATCGTTTCGGTAATGCCTATGCCCGCGCGGTGACGCGTGCCGAGGTCTTTCGGAATATTGTCGTTATGAGAAAGGGGCAAAAAGCAGCCCGCCGCGACTATTTTGGTGTCGCTTATAATCATCGCCCCGTCGTGCAGAGGGGTTTTCGGGAAGAACACGCTTTCGATAAGTTCGCTCGAAATATCACTTTCGAGCTTTATGCCGCTGTCGATAATCTGTTCGGGAATATCGCCCGCCGCAAGCACGATAATCGCGCCCGTGTTCTTTTTGGACATATTTTGGAGAGATTTGATTATCTCCGCAATACAGCGTTCGGTTTTCTCTTCGTCGATAGACCTACCTGCGTTGTGCTTTACGTCTATAAGTTTAAGGTTTTTATAAGCCCATATAAGGCGGCGAAGCTCGGTCGCGTACAACGCGCAGATAATCAGCACGAACACGGCGGGCATAATCAGGAACAATTCGCCCGCGATTTCGGGAGTCAACCCCACGATCGCACCCGCAAGAAGCATAGACAGCACGAAAATAAGCACTACCCCGCTCGCTCCGTTATAAAAGAGGAATTTTATAATGAAAAAATACAAAACGGAGAAAACGATCACGCAAGTTATCGTCGCTATCGCCATTTCGGGATTCCCTGTAAATTCCTGCCAGAACGCGGAGAGTCTCTGTCCGAGATTCATTTATTCCACCTCACTTATGCGGTCAAGTTCCGTTATATTCAGACGGTCTGTTCAGCCGTACTTATACGGTCTGTTCAGCCGTACTTATACGGTCTGTTCAGCCGTACTTATACGGTCTGTTCAGCCGTACTTATACGGTCTGTTCAGCCGTACTTATACGGTCTGTTCAGCCGTACTTATACGGTCTGTTCCGCCGTACTCATACGGTCGGTTCAGCTCTACTTGTACGGTCGGTTCAGCCGTCCGAAAAACGCAAAAACCGAGCTTCGTTAAAAACGCGATTTATACGAATTCAAACTTTCCACTTATACATTGTATCACCTTTCTTTGCATTTTGCAACAAGAAAAAAGCATCTCACCCGCCGCAATCGAAGAAAATTTTTATAAAAAAGAAGAAGCGAACGCTTCGCTTCCCCGTTTTCGACTTCTCACGCCTCCGTCATAATCTTAAAAATAGTGAGCCACATAAGCTCGTCCGCTTCGCCCCTGCCGCTTTTTATATAATAGTCTGCGTCCGAAAGCTCGTCCACGGCGCGCTTTAAGGCTCTCATCTTAAACATCGCCGCCTGCTCTTTCGTTTTTTTCACCGCGTATTCCTTCATTCCGAGCAGATTTCCGAGCGCGGCGGGCGGAAGGTCGGATATGGCTACCATAAGCAGCTTTCTGAAATAATTGTATGTGGAAACGAGCAGCTTTTGCGGCGGCTCGCCCTTCCCCAGCATATCCGTTATGATTTCCATCGCTTTATCGAATTTTTTCTTCGCGATGCAGTCGGTCATTTCGTAAATTTTGTATTCGGTGGACTTGTTCACGTTCTCTTCAACGAGTTCGCGGGTTATAGTGCCGCCGTTTCCGAGATACGCGATAAGCTTTTCGGTTTCGCACTTGACGCGCGTCATATCGGACTGACAAAATTCCGCTATAAGCCCCGCCGTTTCGCCGTCTATCGTCACGCCGTCCTCGCCCGCGCGCCCCCTTATCCAACGCACTATAACGGATAAATCCGCTTTGCCGCACTCCACCTGCGTCACGGTTTTGAATTTGGAAAGGACTTCGCTCGGTTTTTCGTTGACGATTAAAAAAAGCGAGCCTTGCGGCGGGTTTTCGATATAACCTTTAAGGTCTTTTTTCAAAGCCTCTGCTTTCGGATAAAACTCGCGGATAAGAGTAAGCCGTTTTTCGCTCATAAACGGGTACGCGGAAAGCGACGAAAGAAGATCTTGCATAGAAAAGCTTCCGCCGTCGAAGGTCGCGGCGTTTATGGTAGGCTCGGTGACGAACTTGTTTTTTAAAAGCGTAACAACGCGTTCGCGAAAGAACGCGTCCTCGCCGACAGCCAGAACTATCGAAAAATCTTCGCCGTTTTCCACGGCGTTTTTAAATTCGGTAAATTTCAAAATGCGCGCCCCTTTCCGAAGTTTCTTTATTTACTGATAATATTTTATCATTTTCCTTTCGGTTTGGCAAGTTTATAACGCCCCGCCGTAGAAAAACTGAAAAGGCTTCCGAGAGTTTGTTTCTATAACCCTCGAAAGCCTTGTCTTTATTATAACCCTTTGCACTATTCATTATATATAAGTCATATATGCGCACGGGTTTCGTATGAATATGCGTTCAATCTTTTCAAGCCGCTATTCTTTGTATCTTCCGACGCGCATGGCGTTTAAGATCGCTATAACCGCAACGCCTACGTCGCCGAATACCGCTATCCACATATTCGCTATGCCGAGCGCGGAAAGTACGAGTATCGCGACCTTGACCGCGAGCGAGAATATTATGTTCTCGAAAACTATTCGCATAGTCTTTTTCGCTATCTTTTTACACTTTGCGATTCCGCGGAGGTCGTCCGTCATAAGCACCACGTCCGCCGCCTCGATAGCCGCGTCGCTTCCTACCCCGCCCATAGCTATTCCGACGTCCGCACGGGTAAGAACGGGCGCGTCGTTTATGCCGTCGCCGACGAAGCACAGAACGTCTTTTCCGCTCTTTTCCTTGAACATTTTTTCCACTTCACCGACCTTATCCTGCGGCAGAAGCGAAGCTTTATATCCCGAAAGCCCCGCCTTTTCGGCAACGTTTTTCGCGATTTCTTCGTTATCGCCCGTCAGCATAAAGGTTTTGCCGCCCGCCGCGTTAAGCTTTCCGATAACCTCGGCGGTTTCTTCTTTGATTTCGTCCGCGATAAGGAGCGAGCCGACGAATTCGCCGTTTCTCGCGACGTATACGACCGTACCGACGCCCTCGGGTTTAGCGTACTCCACGCCCGCCCGTTTCATCAGCTTTTCGTTACCGCAGAAAATCTTTTCGCCGTCCTTTTCGGCAACTACGCCCTCGCCCGCAACGTTAGTGAGCGAATATCCTTCTTCCGCTTTCTTGCCGTATTTCGCCGCGATAGATTTCGCTATGGGGTGTCCCGAACCGTTTTCCGCGATATTCGCAAGTCGGAGAATTTCCTCTTCCTTCTCTTCGGGAAAGGCTGCCGCCACCGCGAAATTGCCCTTCGTAAGCGTTCCCGTTTTATCGAAAACGAATATATTAGCCTTATCGAGCTTTTCGAGATAGTTACTGCCTTTAATCAGTATACCCTGCGAGGAAGCCGTTCCGAGTCCCGCAAAGAACGAAAGCGGTACGGAGATTACGAGAGCGCACGGGCAGGACACCACGAGGAAGCTCAACGCTCTGTATATCCACGTTTGCCAGTCGCCCGTTATAAAGCTCGGGATAAGCGCGAGCGCAAGCGCGGAGAAAACGACTATCGGCGTATACACTCTCGCAAAGCGGGTGATAAAGTTTTCCGCTTTGGACTTGCTTGCGGCGGCGTTTTCCACGAGGTCAAGTATCTTCGACACGGTGGAATCGTAAAACGCTTTTTCCACTCTCACCTCTATGCGGGAGGTAAGGTTAAGCGTGCCGCTTATAACCTCGTCGCCCTCGCCCGTCTCTCTCGGAAGAGATTCGCCCGTCAGCGCGTGCGTATCGAGCGAGGTCGCGCCCTTTATGACCACGCCGTCGAGCGGAATCTTTTCGCCCGCGTTTACTACTATCGTTTCGCCGACCTCGACCTCGGAAGGATCGACGGTGACTACTTCGCCGTTTCTTAAAACGTTGGCGTAGTCGGGGCGAATATCCATAAGCGAGGAAATGGACTTACGCGATTTATCGGTTGCATAGCTCTGGAAAAACTCGCCGACCTGATAGAACAAAAGCACCGCGCACGCCTCGTCGAAGCCTTCTGCCTTACTCCCCGTCGCGCCGAGATAAATCGCAAGCGAAAACGCGCCCAAGGTCGCCACGCACATAAGGAAGTTTTCGTCGAACACCTGCCCGTGAGCTATATTTCTCACCGCGCGCCACAAAACGTCGTAACCTATTAAAAAGTACACGCAAAGATACAGCGCGAACGGGAACAGCCAGCCGTACGAGCCGCCGAACACCGTATCGAGTCCGATTATCTTATCGGGAATAAGTATTGCGAAAAACAAGACGAGAGATATGATTATCCTCGTCAGGTTCTTTTTCTGTTTTTTAGATAGCTTGTTTTTCATAACAGTACCGAAAAATTATTTTATTCTGATTATTTTAATGATTATATATTATGGTTTTATCTGATAATTCTGCAATCGGGTTCTACCTTCTTGCAGACCTTGACTATTTCGTCCAGAATTTCTTTTTCGCGCGCTTCGTCTATATCGACGGTCATTTTCTGCATAATGAAGCTCACGTTTGCGGAATTTACGCCGTCTAATTTAGAAATGGCGCATTCCATTTTCGCGGCGCAGTTAGCGCAGTCCAAGTCTTCGAGTTTGTATACCTTTTTCATAACGTCTCCTTTTTTCCGCCCCGTTCTTCCGTGAGCGGCTTTCTTTTTTTATTTTTTTGGTTTGAATATTTACATTATTGAACAATCGTTCAACTTTGTTTCTTATTAAAAGACAGGTTTTATCCTGTCCGATTTAATTTTTCCGCCCGACAGCCCGCCGTTTTCGCAATCGGCGCGCCGTTTTTCCGCGGCACGGGGGAGGCAAAGGCTTTTAACGCCCTTTATTTATCCTCGTTGACGTGAGAAATACCGAATTCCATCATTTTTGTGATGTGGTCGTCGTCCAGAGAATACAGAACCTCTTTTCCCTCTTTTTTGCCCTTAACGAGCTTTGCGGCGCGGAGAACGCGAAGCTGATGCGACACCGCCGACATACTCATATTAAGCACTTCCGCGATTTCCATAACGCAAAGCGGTCTTATCTGCAAACAGCTTAATATCTTTGCGCGGGTAGCGTCCCCGAAGGTCTTAAAAAGCTCCGCAAGTCCGTATATAACCTCTTCGGAGGGCATCGCGGCGCGAATTTCTTCCGCCGTATTCGCGTTCTTTTCGGCTTTCTGAAAGGCTTTCGCAGTCGTCGCTACCGAATAATCGCGATTTTCTTCGTTAAAGCTTTCCGCCATATTCTTTACCCTCCTTTTGCCGAACCCGTCAGCCGTTCCGCGTTTTTCGCTTCGCCATCGCCCGATTTCTGCTCGTTTCTCGTTCAGCTTTCGTTTGAACGATTGAACGCTTCTTCAAATGTTCAATAGTATTATATACTTGTGCGGCGGGGTTTGTCAACGGATTTAACGGGCGAAAACGAAAAAATTTCAAAAAATTTTTAAAATACCCGTTCAATATCGTTGACAAGCGACTTTTCTTTGTCGTATACTACGAGCATAAAAAGCAAGGAGAACGAATATGCAATCTGCTTTCGTTAAGGCGAGCGTTGATATGATGATGTGCGACATGTGTATGATGCGCACTTTTTCGTCGTATAAAAAAGCCTGAAAGCGAATTGCCTGTAACTTTTAATAAGAAATCAGACGGCGAACGCTTTTGAGCGTCCGCCGTTTTTTTACGGCTTCGGACAAACGGATTTCACGATAAAACGATAAAACGGTAAAGCAATAAATCGAAAAAGCGAGAAAGCGAGGCGAATTAAATCGCCCTAAATCGCAGAAAACGCTTAAAACCGCACCCCGACGCCGAAACACCAAGGAGTTTTATGATAGAGATAAAAAATCTGACCAAAATTTTTAACGGCAAGCAAGGCGAGTTCGTTGCCCTCGACGACGTTAATATCACGATAGAAGACGGGGATATTTACGGAATAATCGGCACGAGCGGCGCGGGCAAATCCACCCTCGTCCGATGTATAAACCTGCTCGAAAAACCGACCTCGGGAGAAATTCTTATAGACGGCGTAAACCTCGTCGCCGCGGACAAAAACACTCTCCGCGAAATGAGAAGAAAGGTTTCTATGATATTTCAGCAGTTCAACCTTTTGCAGCAGAGAAACGTGCTTAAAAACGTGGAGCTTGCGGGCGAAATATCGGACGACAAAGAAAGAAAAGAAAAAGCGATCAAGCTTTTGAATACCGTCGGACTCGGGGATAAGCTATATAGTTACCCCGCAGAGCTTTCGGGCGGACAGCAGCAAAGAGTGGCGATAGCAAGGGCTTTGATGACAGATCCGAGCGTACTTCTTTGCGACGAAGCGACGAGCGCGCTCGATCCCGAAACGACGAAATCCATTCTGGAACTTCTTAAAGACCTCAACAAAAAGCTCAACCTTACGGTTGTCATAATATCGCATCAGATGTCCGTTATAGAGGCTATCTGCAACAAGGTGGCGATAATAGACCATTCCAAGGTGGTTACGCAAGGGTATTTGCAGGACGTGTTCCTCTCCCCCAAAGAACCGATCGCGAAAAAGCTTATTTATTCGGGCAAAATCGCCTCGGCGGTTAAGGGCGAAAAGCTCGTCAAACTCATATTCGACGGCAAAACGGACGAGCCGATAATAACGAAAATAATTCAGGAATGTAACATTTTGCTTTCCGTGTTCTACGCGGAAACGAAAACGATAAACGACAAGGAATACGGGCAGGTCATTTTCCGCCTTCCCTATTACGACGAGGATATTGAAAAGCTTTGCAAATATCTCGACACGCAGGACGTGGCTTACGAGGAGGTGAACGGCGATGACTTTTGCTGAAATTATGAAAATGACGGGCGAAACGCTGGCAATGACATTGATTTCTACTTTGTTTGCATATTTCCTCGGACTTCCAACGGGTGTACTCCTTAACGTAACGGGCAAAAACGGTTTAAGACCGTGCAAGCCCCTGAACGTTATTCTGGGATTTATCGTAAACGTTCTGCGTTCCGTCCCCTGCCTTATCGTTATCGTAATCACTATCCCTTGGACGAGGGCGTGGTTCGGGAGAGGTTCGGGAGAATGGTACACGGTACTCATTCCTCTCACGGTATGCGCTTACGGGTTCGTTTCCCGTATGGTGGAGCAGTCTCTCGCGGAAGTTCCCGCAGGCGAACTCGAAGCGGTCAAGTCGCTCGGCGCGACCAACTTTCAGCTGATAACGAAGGTTCTTATCCCCGAAGCGAAGGTTTCCTTAATCACGGGAACGGCGGTAGTCGCGGTAACCATACTCGGCTACACCTCGTTCGCCTGGAACATAGGCGCGGGCGGACTGATTTCGGGCATATACACCTACTATTCCCGCCACACGGGCGATTATATGGGCGCGTGGGAATTCTGGGTACTTATAATTGCGGTAGTAATAATAGTTCAGCTTATACAGGAAGCGGGACTCATAATAGCGAAAAAAATCGACAAAAGGAGATTATTAAAATGAAAAAACTCACCAAACTTTTAGTTTCACTCGCGCTTTGCGCCGTGACCGCGCTTTCCTTCGGCTCGTTCGCCGCATGCGGAAACAATAACTCCGCAAAGGAAATCAACGTTTGCGCTTCGGACGTTCCCCACGCGGAAGTGCTTAACAACGTAGTCAAAAGCGAACTCGCCAAAAAAGGCTACACCCTGAAAGTCGCGGTTCTCGACTGGACGATTCAAAACGACTCGGTTGCAAACGGCGACTACGACGCGAACTACTTCCAGCACGTTCCGTACCTCGAAACGTACTCGGGCAAAACCAAACTCTTCGCTACCTGTAAGGTGCATTACGAACCGCTCGGCATTTATTACGGAAAAGCGGCGAACGGCACCGCAGTTACCGACGGCGCGACCTTTGAAGTCTGCGACGATACGAGCAACGCTATAAGAGCGTTCCAGCTTCTCGAACAGAAAAACGTCATCAGCAAAGAGGTCGAGGGCGACAACTTCCCCGTAAACGAAGCGGGCGACGCTCTGAATATCGGCGAGGCGGCTAAGGTGTGGAAGAACAAGGCGGGAACGGTTACCGTAACCCTCGTTGCGGAAAACCTGCTCGTTTCCTCTATGAACGACTACGATTTCGCGCTTCTCCCCTGTAACACCGCGTACACGGGCGGCATCACCTCCGCAAAACGCGCGGCTGTTGAAGACGATCCCGCACAGGTTGCGGGCAAGGCGAACGTTATCGCGGCAAGATTAGACGACTATAAAAACAACGCCGACTACAAAGCGAAAATAGACGCACTCACCGACGTTATGCTTTCCAAAGCGGTTTCCGATTACTTTGCGGAAAGATACCTCGGCGCGATGACCTGCGATTCTTCCACCCAGATAGATTTAAGATAAGCAAGCCGACGCGACTTTATCAAAATTAACCCACCGTTATCGCAAGGCTATCGCGAAGTTATCGTGACCGTGCCGAATTTATCGGGATTAGTCGCAGTCAGTCGGAATTTTATCTGAATTTATCGGCAAAGCGGAAGTATATTAAATCGTTATTGTAAATAACGTTATATAAAAAAGAATTTTCAAAAAGAAGGTAAATAAAATGTCTGCAATCTACAAAACGGCGGACGAGCTTATCGGCAACACTCCGCTTTTAGAACTATCACACATAGAACAAGAGCTGCGCGTCAACGCGCATATCCTTGCCAAAGTCGAATACTTCAATACGACGGGTTCTGTTAAAGACCGTATCGCCAAGGCTATGATAGAAGACGCGGAAAAAAGCGGCAAGCTTTTCAAGGGTTCGACGATAATCGAGCCGACCTCCGGCAACACCGGCATAGGAATCGCCTCCGTAGGCACGGCAAAGGGCTATAAAGTCATCATCGTTATGCCCGAAACAATGTCCTCGGAAAGAAGAACGCTTATAAAGGCTTACGGCGCGGAAATCGTGCTGACCGAAGGCGCAAAGGGTATGAAAGGCGCGATTGAAAAAGCCGACGAGCTTGCAAAAGAAACGGGCGGCGTGGTACTCGGGCAGTTCGTGAACCCCGCGAACCCTATGGCGCATTATCTCACGACCGCTCCCGAAATATGGAGGGATACGGACGGGAAGGTAGACGTGTTCGTCGCGGGCGTAGGAACGGGCGGCACGATAAGCGGCGTCGGCAAATTCCTTAAAGAAAAGAACCCGAACGTGCGGATAGTAGCGGTCGAACCCGCTTCTTCCCCCGTGTTAAGCAAAGGCGTTTCGGGCGCGCACAAAATTCAGGGAATCGGCGCGGGCTTCGTACCCGCCACCCTCGATACGACCGTTTACGACGAGGTTATAGCCGTTTCCAACGAGGACGCGTTTTATACCGCTAATCTCATCGGCAAAAAGGAAGGAATACTCGTGGGAATTTCCGCGGGCGCTGCCGTACACGCCGCGATAAGGCTTGCGGAAAGAGAAGAATACGCGGGTAAAAACATCGTCGTTCTTCTCCCCGACAGCGGAGACAGATATTTATCCACCTCGTTGTTTACCGAATAACCGCGTAACCTTTTATAATCGTTTATAAAAGCACGCAAAATCGGTAAGAAAGATTTTTAAAAGTACGCGAAGCTCGTAAAAAACATTTAAAAAGCACGCAAAGCCCGTGCCGAACGAAAAATTCGTTCGGCACGGGCTTTTTTGTCCGCAGATTTTTTTAGTCGTACCGTTATGTGCGCAACTTTTTTCCCGCGCAGGTCACCGCTTATGCGCGCGACTTTTTTATACGCGCGGTCTTTTAGCAGATTATTTTTTAAGCACCGAAGAATAGCCTTCGCCGTACTTAACGCAGCGAGACACGCGGGAAAGAGTTGCGGAGCTTATGTCCGTTTCGCTTATAATTTTCTCGTAAGTCTCGCCCGCAATCAGAAGCTTTGCTGCGGTAAGGCGTTGCGCCATCGCTTCTAGCTCGTTACAGGTGCAAAGGTCGGTAAAAAACGCCTCGCATTCCTTTTCGTTTTTAAGAGACAATATGGTTTTGAACAAAAATTCGGTGTCTCCGTGCAGTTTTTCGGTCATATCAAATATTCTCCTTCTCCTTTATTCCCGATAAAAAGTTTTTTAATTTTTCGGATTTCGGCGAATCGACAAGTTCTTTCGCTTCCCCGAACTCCTCTATAACGCCGCCCGACATGAATGCGATTTTATCCGAAACGCTTTTCGCGAACCCTATTTCGTGCGTTACGATTATCATCGTCCTGTCCTTTTCTTTAAGCGACTTTATCACCCTTAAAACCTCGCCCGTAAGCTCGGGATCGAGCGCGGAGGTCGGCTCGTCGAAGCACAAAACCTTCGGCTTTAAGGCAAGCGCGCGCGCTATCGCCACTCTCTGCTGTTGCCCGCCCGAAAGCTCTGAGGGATAAGCGTGCATTTTTTCCGAAAGCCCCACCTTTTCGAGAAGGGCTTTTCCCTCCGCGGCGATTTCTTCCGCACGCTTTTTTCTGAACTCGCTTATCTCCTGCTTTGCGGCTTTTCCGCTTTTCCCTGCCGCTTTCAGCTCCGCCTTTTTCGCTTTTACCTCGTCTTTGAGAAATAGCGTCGGCGCGAGCGTCACGTTTTTCAGCGCGTCGTATTGCGGAAACAGATTAAAAGACTGAAACACCAGTCCGAAGTCGAGCCGTTTTTTCCGCAGCTCTTTGGAAGAAAGCTTTTTCGGGAGCGGCGCGGACAAAAGCGTTTCGCCGTCAAGAAAAATGCTTCCCTCGTCGGGAAAGGTAAGAAAATTTATACACCTTAACAGCGTGGTTTTCCCCGATCCCGAAGAGCCGATTACCGAAACGACCTCGCCCTTTTCGGCGGCAAGGCTCACGCCCTTCAAGACCTCTTCTTCCCCGAATTTTTTTCTTAAATTTTTAATCTCGAAATACGCCATAAAACGCCCCGTTCACCATTTCTTATAAAGCCTATTCCCGAAACAACCTATTCCTTATAAAACGCCGTTTTCTTTTCGGCATATCCGAACAACAGCGTTAACAGTCCGTTAAACGCGAGATAGAATATCGCCGCGTAGAAAAGCGGGGTTAAAACGACGTATGTATTCACAAGCCCGTTTGCGGCAGTGTATAAATCGACCACGCCGAGAACGCTTGCAAGCGCGGTGTCTTTTACGAGCGACATTGCTTCGTTGCTAAGCGGCGCAAGCACCTTTTTTATCACCTGAAACATAACGACGTGGCGGAAAATCTGCCCCCGCGTCATACCGAGAACCTTGCCCGCCTCTCTCTGCCCTTCGGGAACGGCTTCCGCCGCGCCGCGGAATATTTCAGAGAAATAGCAGGCGTAGTTGATGACGAACGCCGTCGCCACGAAGATAAACATCAGCGACTTTATGCTTACGCCGAAAAAGTCCGCAAGCTCTTTGTTAAGCGTGCCGAAAACGTATCTCGGTACAAGGCTTACGACGAGGACTTGCAGCATAAGCGGCGTGCTTCTGATTATCCACACAACCCCTTTCAGCAGAAATTTTACGGGTTTGATTTTCGACCGCGAGCCGAGAGATATTAAAACGCCCAGCGGCAGAGACAGCGCGAGGGTTACGGCGAACAGCAAAAGCGTGTTTCCGAACCCCGCGAGCAGCTCTTTCATAATTATTTCAAAATTCATAATTCATTTTTAGGTTTTGTAAAGCGCTTCTTATCTCGCTCCCGATTACTTTGCGCCTACCTGTTTTGCCCTTGATAATTTCGCCATTGATTACTTCGCTCTTGGTTATTTTTCTCTTGAATATTTCACTTTTGATTATTTCGCGCTCGCGTTGATATAGAAGTTTGCCATAACCGAATCTATAATGACAATATCGACGGACCCCGCTTTAAGCTGATTGAACGCTTCGAGCTGACTTTGATACGGAATTTTTTCCTTGCCGAGCTTTTGCGCGTCGATAACCTCCTCGCCCGCAGAACCCTTTTCCGCACCGACGACGGCGTTCGCGAAGGTCGCGGTATCGTTCGTGTATTTTTCCTCGTCCGCTTTTCTTATAACGGCAACCTGATTGTTATATAGGTACGGCACGGAAATACACATATTTTCCTTTCTGTCGTCCGTTATCGTAAGCCCGTTCCAGATAAG
Source organism: Anaerovoracaceae bacterium (assembly GCA_963599785.1). Classification (GTDB taxonomy): domain Bacteria; phylum Bacillota; class Clostridia; order Christensenellales; family Borkfalkiaceae; genus UBA1259. The sequence continues at coordinate 20,792 of CAVBZJ010000004.1, read as the reverse complement.
GTCTATCGTGCCTTGTTCAAGGTTGGTTTCCTTCGCGCTCCAAGTTATCACCTGAAATTCAAGCTTTATATCGAACGAGTACTTTTGATTGAGATACTTTACGACTTCTTTCGCAAGCTCGGTATCGAACCCGACGAACTCGCCTTTTTCGTTCGTATAAGCTATCGGCGCGTAAACGGTGTAGCCTACGATTATTTTGCCCGAAGCCTTGATTTTTTCCCAGCTGTCGTCGGTTGCGCCTTTTAGCGGATTAGTCGTTTCGTCCGTTATCGCAAGCTCGCTCGTAAGCCCGTATTTTTCGGCGACCGATTTATACCCGTCGCCGCTGATAGCTATAAGCGCGTCGTTGATTTCGGAAATAAAAGCTTTATCCTCTTTTCTTCCCGCAATACCGTAAGTTTCCCGCACGAGAACGAGGTCTTTTATTATGGTCGTTTCGTCCGATTTATTGCCTCTCCCGCCGCACGCGGAAAACCCGACCGCCGCAACCGAAAGAATACAAGCCAACACCGCAGTTAATACCTTTTTCATTGTCTGCCTCCTTATTCGCGCGTTATTTATAGTCTTATACATCATACTTTATTGCTTTAATTTGTTAAAGCAATTGTATTATACTTTATTTCGATAAAGTTGTAAAGCGTTTTCGCATACAATTTTTAAAATTTTGTAAATTTTTTATTAAACGTCAAAAACGGTAGCCATCGCAGTCATCGTAACCCGCGTTCCCATAACCCGCGCCACCGTAACCCACCTCGTCGCAGCCTGCCCCCGTCTCGGTTTCTTCTTTAAGATAACACGAACGCCGACATATCAAATCCGCTATCGAGAAAAATCAAAAAATAAAAACGAATGCCTTGTCTGTCTTTTCTTCGGATATCGTTACGCGCACCGAGTTTTCTTTTTACGGATACTCATTAAACG
>CAVBZJ010000004.1:10827-19802 GCA_963599785.1 Anaerovoracaceae bacterium | reverse complement strand
TTATAAAAAAATCGCTCGAATGTGCTTGACAAAAGCCGAGGTTTAATGTATATTATAAAGGTATTTTCGGTAAAACGAAGATACGAAATACGGCAACGCTTCATAAAGTAAGCGTTGCGTCCCGATTTCGGGGGTATGGCTCAGTTGGTAGAGCGCCGCGTTCGCAACGCGGAGGCCAGGGGTTCGAATCCCCTTACCTCCACCAAAATGGCAAAAATCGTATGATTTTTGCCATTTTTTCTACGTTTTTTCACGTTTTTTGACACACGTTTTTTCGTTTTTCCGCAAAATTCGGGCAGTAAATTGGGCAGTAAATTCCTTTAAAAAACCCTTAATATTCCTTGATTTTTTCAGCTTCGATTTTACCCCTTTATTTCATGTTTTGAATTTTTTCGTATAAAAAAACGTTGTTGCGCTTATTAAAAAATAAACGCAACAACGCCATTAAAATGAGGGAAAGAAGTGTGAGCTGTTTTATGTAAAAGGCTATCTGTCTTTCAACGATTATATTTTATCATAATATCCGCGGGTTTGCAAGAAATTTAATCGATTTATAAAAATTTTTCTTTTTTTCGCACCATTCTCCGCTATTCTCGTTCTCCCGCCAAATATCTCTCTAACCTGCCGAATTTGCCTCGATTGAACATGTAAAACGGTTGCGCATTTATGCAACCTATTGCACTACTCTACAAATAACGTCAAAAACCGCAAGCAAATTTCAGACTTTATTATTACGCAACTTGTTGCATTTTATCGCTTTCACGATTAGAAACACGACTAAAAATACAACCGCGCCGAAGGCGTATCCGCAAAAATCGAGAAGCACGTCCGAAACGAGCGCGCCCCTTTCGGAAAGTATCTGAATACTTTCGTCTATAACCGCCGCATACAGACCGAATTGAAAGGAAGACAAAACGACGAGCGGTTTTATGCCGAGAGTAAGAGAGATGAGCGAGTAAACCTCCACGCTCAAAAGCGCGTACTCCGAGAAGTGCGCGATTTTACGGAATATTTTATGCGTTATAACGCCCTCGCCGAAAATCGCGTTGAAAATTTCGGCAAATACGCCGTAAACTTTGCCAGACTCCTCCGCAGATTCGGTCTTGCTTACGGCAGAGTTGCCCCAGATAAACGCCAAGGTCGCCGCAATAAGCACCGAACATATTATTATCCCTATTTTTCTACCCTTACTCAACAGCTAATCCCCTTAAAGTCTTTTATATTTTTCGGTAAGCTCGTAAAGTTTTTTCGCGCTGTCCGCCGAAAAATCTTCTTTAACGAATCTCACCGCCCAGTTTTGCGGCTTAACCGTTCCCGGCTCGTTCACGCGATAATCGCCGCCCTTTTTAAGCACGTCCTGCATAGGGATAATAAAAGTATCCGCCTGCGAGGCAAACCCGAGTTCGATAATCGTATCCGCAAGCTCCTCGTCGGAGCTGAAAAGCCGCTCCTCTTTAAGCACCTTTTCCGCGCTGTTTTTCACGCCGCGCGTGAGATTATTGAAATCCCATTCGGACGCGCCGCGAATGAGTCCTATCAGCGTGTCGTTATCGTGCGTACCCGTATAGCACACCGAATTTTTTTCGATATTTTCGGGCAGATAAAGGTTGTCGGGTTCGCCGTTAAAGGCAAAAGACAAAATCTTCATTCCGGGGTAGCCCGTTTTTTTCAGAAGCTCGCGCACGCCGTCGTCTATTATGCCGAGATCTTCCGCGATTATACAGTCTTTGGGCGTTTCCCTTTTGATAGCCGCAAAAAGTTTTTCGGAAGGAACTTCCACCCACTTACCGTTTTTAGCGTTCGGTTCGCCCGCCGTTATCGCAAAAAATCTGTCAAGCCCGCGGAAATGATCTATCCGCACAACGTCGAACAGCGAAAGAGCCTTTTTTATTCTATGCACCCACCACGAAAAGCCGTCACGCTCGTGCGCGGCGTAATCGTACACGGGATTACCCCAAAGCTGTCCGTCCTTCTGAAAATAGTCCGGCGGCACTCCCGCAACGAGCTTTGGTTTAAGCTCTTCGTCAAGCATAAAAAGCTGCGGATCTTTCCACACGTCCACCGAATCGCCCGCAACGTACAGCGGCATATCGCCTATAATTTTTACGCCGTTTTTCGCCGCGTAGCTTTTGACCGCGAGCCACTCCGATTCCGCCTCGAAAGCGGTAAATTCCCAAAAGGCTATCTCCTCGCCGTAGTCCTTTTCAAAATTTTCTATCGCCTTTTCGTCGCGGAATTTCAGTCCTTTATCCCACTCGGTCATATCGCGCTGTCCCGAAGCGTATTTTATAGCCATAAAAAGCGCGTAATCGCGATACTTTTTCTCTTTTAACGCGCGTGAAAACGCCGCGTTCTTTCTGTCAAAGCGCGAAAAAGCCTTTCTTAAAAGCGGAAAACGCACGGCGTATAAAAAGCCGTAGTCTATATAATCCGCCCGAATACCGTCGCCGTCTCCGTCGTTTCCGCCGCTTTGACGGCGCGAAAACGAAATTTCTTCTTCGGTAACAAGTCCTTTTTCTTTCAGAACCTCGGGGCTGATATAATATGGGCTGATAATATCCGCCGCGACCGAAGAATACGGAGAATTGCCGTAGCCCGTGGGCGCGAGCGGCAAAATCTGCCAGTAGCTTTGCCCCGCTTTTTTTAGATACTCTATAAAATCATAGGCTTCCTTGCCGAACCCGCCTATTCCGAACTCCGACGGAAGCGAGAACACGGGCATAAGAATACCGCTTTTTCTTTGCATAAATTTTTCTTTCCTTTGCGTAAAACTCTTGGTGAGTAAACCTCTTGATGCGTAAAAATCTTGGTTTTTGCGTATCGTAAGCCGCGCCACAGCCGCGCCGCTATAAGTCGCAGGCTTTGCAGTACGCGCCGCATTTCATATAAATTCGTATAAAAAGAATATGCGGGCGGCGAAATTCGCCGCCCGCAAACAATCTTTACTCTTAATACATTACTATATAAGCTTCTCTTTCCGCACCGACGGAGACGTATTTAATCTTCGCGCCGATAGACGCTTCCAAAAATTCGATATATTCTCTCGCTTCCTTGGGAAGATCCTCTTTCGTTCTGCAACCGCTGATGTCGCAGTTCCAGCCCTTGACCGTTTTAAGAACGGGTTTATAGCTGTCGAGGTGCTGCGGGAACGGGAAGTCGGTGGTCTGTTTGCCGTCCTTTTCGTAAGCGACGCAGACTTCTATTTCCTTCGCGTAGCTCAAAACGTCGAGCTTAGTCAAAGCTATTTCGTTCGCGCCCTGAATACGGATACCGTATTTACTCGCAACCGCGTCGAACGGACCTACTCTTCTCGGTCTGCCGGTAGCCGCGCCGTATTCGCCGCCCGCCTTTCTCAAAGCCTCCGCTTTATCGCCGAAATATTCCGCGGTGAACGGACCTTCGCCCACACAGGTGGAATAAGCTTTCATTATACCTATCGAAAGGTCGAGTTTGAGATTCGGAACGCCCGCGCCGACGGGAGCATAAGCCGCGATCGCGTTCGACGAAGAGGTGTACGGATAAATACCGAAGTCTATGTCGCGAAGCGCGCCGAGCTGTGCCTCGAACATAATCTTCTTGCCCGCCTTTTCCGCTTCGGTAAGATACAAGCCGACGTCGGTTATAAAAGGAAGAAGCTGTTCGCCGTAACGCTTTAAATGCTCCATCATACCGTTCAAAGAAACGGGTTCGCCGCCGTAAACGTTGCAAAGTGTAAGATTTTTCCACTCCACGATGTCCGCAAGACGGTCCTTTAAAGCCTTCATATCCAAAAGCTCGCCCATACGGATAGCCTTTTTCATATACTTATCGCCGTAAACGGGCGCGATGCCGCGGCGGGTAGAACCGAATTTCTTATCCGAAAGTCTGCCTTCTTCGAGACAGTCCTGCATAACGTGATACGGCATACAGATAACCGCTCTGTCGCTTATTTTAAGATTTTCGGGCGTGATTTTTATCCCCGCGTCTCTGAGTCTGCCCATTTCCTCGACTAGGTGTTTAACGTCCACGACAACGCCGTTACCGATAACGTTGACTACGTTCTCTCTCAGAATTCCGGACGGGAGCAGGTTCAGAATGAACTTGCCGCGCTCGTTGACGACGGTATGTCCCGCGTTGTTACCGCCCTGATACCTGACTACAACGTCGTAATCTTCGGACAAAAGGTCAACCATTCTGCCCTTGCCTTCATCTCCCCAGTTAATGCCGCAAATCGCCGTAAGCATTTTCTTTTTTCTCCTTTTTAGGAATATGTTTTTTTCGTTCCGCGCGGTCTCCCGCACGATTACGCATATAGTATACTACAATCTCGAAAACTTTTCAAGTCCCGCGAGATTAGTTTTTTTTATACCGAGCCTCTTCCGGCATCGTTCGGGTTTTCGCCCGTTTTTTCCGTTTTTTCCCGTTCGGCTTCTGTTTTTTCGCCTACCTTTTCGTCCGTTTTCTCGCCCGCGCTTATCCGCTCCGTCTGGTTGGTTTCCGCCGCTTCTTCGTCCGAAAACGGGTTTTCCTGCTGTGATTTATCAAGTTTTATCGCAAGAATCACGGTATATGCGCATACGATTACGCCGAGAACAGCCGTCAGAACGACGGTTGCGGTATCCCAGCGCGCGCACCCCGCAACGCCGATTTTTTCGTCGCAGAAAAATCCGCCGAGGTCATAAATAAAATGAAAGATTACGGGAACGTATATATTTTTGACCGCGATTAAGCTCACCGCGCACAGTCCGCCGATCAGAAAGGAATAGCCGATTTGCAGGATAGTCGCGCCGAACCCCGCCCCCGCAAAGAGGTTGAATATATGCGCCAACGCGAATACTGCGGAAGACAAAACCGCCGACCAAAACAACCTTTTCGGCTTGTTTTTAAGCGCGACGTATGAAAGCGGAAAGATAATTCCGCGAAAAACCGTTTCCTCGAACGCCGCGACCGAAAAACAATATAATATATACAGCGCGGCGCGCGTTCCGTCCGCCGTCAGCCCCGCGTTCCCCGAAAAAATCGGCAAAAGCGGAAAATTATTGACGACTACGAGTAAAAGCGGAAGAATAAGCGCGTATCTCGCAAAGCTCCCGCTCGTTTTATACGGTTTATCGAACCCGTATTTAAAAGACAGCACGACCGCCGCGGCGAAAAGCAGAAGTCTTATCAGCGCGCCGCCTAAAAGATAGGCGTTCCCCTCGCCGAGACTACGGGTGAAAAGCTTATCTATGGGAAGCGAAGAAAGCCCTATCGCGAGCAGCGCGACTATCGCTATATGAAAAAAAGGCGACTTTTTCGCGTCCGCGATAAGCGCGCCCGTTTTTAAGCCGTCTTTTCTTTTCATAATAAGCTCCTTTTATAAAAGCCGTTTTTAAGCCGTATTCGCCGCGCAATATTTCGCACTCTATGTCGCACGATTGTCGCGCAATACTCCACGCCTTACACCGCGCAATACTCCGCACGGCTTATAGCAAACGACCGCGCGTATAACATATATGCGCTACCATACAAAAACAGACGTTTTTCGTATGCGCACGCGTATGAAATTCTCAAAAAATCAGCGAAAAATCAAAGAATAAAGCCGCCGTCTATCACGACGTTCTGCCCCGTAATGAAGCCTGCCTTTTCGCCCGACAAAAAGAAACAAAGCTCTGCGACCTCTTCGGGAGTTCCGAGTCTTGCCGCGGGCGTTCTTTCTATCAGCTCCGCCATTTCTTCCTTATCGAAGCGCGCGTTCATAGGCGTATCTATAACGCCCGGAGAAACGCAGTTTACCGTAACGTTTCCGCCCGTCTCCTTCGCGAGAGCCTTCGCGAGACCTATCAGCGCGGATTTAGAAGCGGAATACGCGCTTTCCATAGCCGCGCCCGCAACTCCCCACATCGAGGATACGAACACGACTCTGCCGAATTCTCTCCTCTGCATTTCGGGAATAACGAGCGAAGCAAGCCGATATGCCGCGCGCACGTTCACCGAAAAAAGCTTGTCGAAATCCTCTTCGGTAGTTTCTTCCGCAAGCTTATAAAGGTCAAGCCCCGCAGAGCAGATAAGCACGTCCGCGTGACCGAAATTTTCGATCGCCGCGTCGAAAAGCGCATCCGCGCCGCCCTTTTCGGATAAATCGGAAAAGACGGGCATAAAGTAATCTTTACACCCGCCGAGTTCGCGAATAAGCTCCTCTGCGCGATCTTTGCCTTGGTTATACCCGCCGACGACGAAATAGCCTTCGCCGACGAACTTTTTCACGAGAGCCGCGCCTATGCCGCCGCTCGCGCCCGTAATAATCGCGGTTTTCATTTTCAGTCTGCCGATTGTTCCGTAAAATTTTCCGTAGTTTTCTCGTCGATTATCTTCGTTAAAATCAAACCGTCGAAAACCCGTTAAAATTTAGCCTTTAACGCGCTCCATATATTCGTCGGTTCTGGTATCGACTCTGATAAGCTCGCCTTCCTGAACGAACATAGGAACCTGAATCTTCGCGCCCGTTTCGAGAACCGCTTCTTTGGTTGCGTTGGTAGCGGTGTTGCCCTTAACGGAGGGATCTGCCTGAACTACGCGAAGGGTTACGAAGTTTTCGCATTCGACGGAGAACGCCGCGCCCTTGTAGAACTTAACGACGACGTTGTCGTTCTCTTTGATGTAGCGGAGCGCGTCTTCAACCTGCTCGTGATTTAACGGAACAAGCTCGAAGTCCTGATCCATAAAGTAATAAAGCTCGCCGTCGTTGTAAGAATAGGTCATATTCTTGGTTTCGATGTGCGCTTCCTGAACTTTTTCGGTGGGGTTCCAAGTCTTTTCGAGTACCGCGCCCGTGATAACGTTCTTCATTTTGGTTCTTACGAAAGCCGAGCCTTTTCCCGGTTTAACGTGCTGGAAATCTACGATGGTGTAAATTCCGCTTTCGTATTCAAAGGTTACGCCTTTTCTGAATTCGCCTGCTGATATCATTGTTGTTGTTCTCCTTGAACGTTTATTTTGCTTTTATTATGGAAAGCTCTTTACTGTCGGTAAAAAATCTTTCCGCTTTGCCGTTTTTAATAGTTGCGGTATCCTCTATTCTGATACCGAATCTGCCGTTTAAATATACCCCCGGTTCTATGGTGAAAACCGCGCCTTCCTTTAAGGTGTCCTTCGACCTCGGAGAAAGGGTGGGGCGTTCGTGAATTTCCATTCCCACGCCGTGCCCAAGAGAATGAGTGAAATATTCGCCGTAGCCGCGCTCCGCAAGCAAGTTTCTCGCAAAAGCGTCCGCGGTCACGCCGCTCGTTCCCTCTTTTATGTTATCGAACGCCGCGAGATTTGCCGCGAGCGTCGCGTCATAAGCCTTTATAAATTCCTCGCTCGGCGTGCCGAAAAACGAGGTTCTGGTAAAGTCCGAGCAATATCCCTTGTAAACCGCGCCCGTATCGACGAGAATACACGAATTTTCTTTTAGCTTCGTATCGTCCGTTTCGTGGTGCGGAATCGCGGCGTTTTCGCCGAACGCGACTATCGTTTCAAACGATTCGCCTTCGCCGCCGAGTCTTTTTATCTCCGCGCGTATCGCTTCCGCAATCTCTCTTTCGGTAACGCCGACTTTCGCGAGCTTTATAGCCGAATAATAGGCTTTCTGTATTATATCGCACGCGACTCGGGTATATTCGAGTTCTTCTTCGCTTTTTATCGCGCGCATCGCCATAATATCTTCCGCGCAGTTTCTTATTTCCGCGCCGAACGCTTTATACCTCTCGTATTCCGCGACGGTGGTTCTGTCGTAATCTATGTAAAGAGTGGTAACTTTGCGGTCTTTTACAAAATTTTCAAGCTGTTTGCCGCCCGTAAGCAACACGGGAGTTGCGCCCGCCTCCGCGATTTTCGGTTCTGCGGCGTGAAAGTATCTTGCGTCCGTAAAATAAGTCGAGCAGTCGCTTTCCATAACGAGTATACCCTCGGCAAGGTCGAAGCCCGCAAGATATTTTCTCGTAAGTCTGTCCGTGATAAGCGCGGCTTCACCCGCGCAAAGCTTTAAATATCTCATAAAATCGCCTCTTTTATTCTCCGAAATACTCTTTTTTCATCGCGAGCGCGTCTATATCCTGCGTACCCGCGGACTCGCAGATAACGTACGGTTCGAGCTTTAATTTTTTGAGAGCGGCGGCAAGCGGCGGAAATTCCGGTCCGTATTTGTCGTCCGCAAAGGTGAGATGCCGTATCTCGCCCTTCGAGCCGTATTCGATTTTGGAAAAGTGGACGTGGAAGCCCTTCATTTTCTCGTAGCCCAGCTCCGAAATCATATACGAAAGCCTGTCCTCGTAATCCTTTTCGGTCTTTAAGCTTCCTTGTTCTCTCGCGTTGACGTGACCGAAGTCTACCGCCGGCACGAAAATTTTATCGATTTTACAAAACCGCGTAATCTCTTCTATCGTGCCTATCTGCCCGAGCTTACCCATCGTTTCGGGCGCGAATTTTATATCTTCCAGCCCCGCCGCGTAAACCTTTTCGCAAAGCCTTTTCAGCCTTTCCTCGGTCAGGTTCACGGCGACCTCGCGGGTAGCCTTACCTTGGCTCGCGGGGTGAAACACGACTCTGTTTCCGCCGAGAAGCTTTTCCTTTTTGGCGGAATCGAGAACGTAGTTATACGAATTTTCTATAAGCTCGTCGTCGGGGTTCGCGAAATTTATGTAGTACGGCGCGTGAACGCTTATGTCTACTGCGGCGCGCTTAAACGCTTCGCCTATGCGGAGCGCGCTTTCGTCGGTCATTCTCACGCCTCTGCCGAAGGAATATTCAAAGCAATCGAGTCCCATATTCCTTACCCAGAGCGCGGATTCCTCGCTCGTTTTTTTACCTGCGAGAGAAAACCCTTCGGAGTTCCCGCTCGGTCCGAATTCTATCATAATCGCTCCCGATTTTCCTTTTTTCTTACGCCTTTTCTTGCTTTTTATAAGGGATTGCAAGTCGCGTCGGCGTTAAAACTCGCCGAAATTTCCTTCCTTAACCTCTTTTTTGTCCTGCTC
>CAVBZJ010000004.1:0-10817 GCA_963599785.1 Anaerovoracaceae bacterium | reverse complement strand
GTCCTGCTCTATGTGGCGGGCAAGGTCCTCTTCCGAATAGAACTTCATAATTTCTCTTATGAACGCGTCCATAAACACGGTGATTTCCTGTCCGTACAAATCGCCCGCAAAATCTATGACGTGAATTTCCGCAAGCTTGTCCGAAAGGTGGAAGGTGGGACGGGTGCCGTAGTTTATAACGGCTTTGTAGCAAACGCCGTCTATAAAGAGATGTCCCGCGTAAACGCCGTCTCTCACGGGCTGTTTTTCCTTGTCGGGAATAACGTTCGCCGTGGGGAAACCTATTTCCGTGCCGACCTTTCTGCCCTCTTTAACGACACCGGTAAAGGAATACGGGCGACCGAGAAGCGCGTTTGCTTTTTTAAGGTCGCCTGCCGCGAGCAAGCGTTTTATGTAGGTCGTGGAAATTTTTCTGCCTTCGTCGGTTAAAACGGGCGGAACTACGACGAGCTTCTGCTGTTTTTGCTCCGCGTAAATGGTAAGGTCCTTTACCTTTCCTTCGCCGAACTTGCCGAAGCAGTAGTCCTCGCCGCAAACGTAGCCGACGACCGAATACTTCTTGTTCATTTTGTTAAGGAAAGCAAGCTTACCGAGCGACAAAAAGTTAAAGTCGAGCGGCGCGAAAAACACGTCGTCCGCACCGAGTTCGCGGAAAAGCGTTTCGCGCTCTTTGTAGCCGTAAACGTACTTATCCTTTTCGCCCGAAAGCGCGGCTTTAAGGTTTCCTTTAAAAGTGAAAACCGTAAGTTTTGCGCCAAGCTCGTCGGCAAGCTTTCTGCCCGCCGCAATGACCGCTCTATGCCCCTTATGCACGCTGTCGAAATAACCGAGCGCAAGTACCGTTTTTGTTAAATTATCTGACATACGCCTTTATCCTCAATATTCCGTTCGCGGATTCGCCCACGCCCAGAAATTCTTTTTCGTTAAAAACTTTATATAATCCGTCTTTTCCTACCCGATAGTCGAAGATTCCGTTGAGTATTCTCGTCGCTTCCCTGTCGCTTAAAATTATTTCGGGGAAATTTACCGTAAGCTCGGGCTTTATGAGAAATTTTTCGGGATCGTCGGAGCTTTTGAATTCTTCGAGAGTCACCGAATTTCCCTTCGTAAAAATTCCCGAAGCGGTGCGCTCCAACGCGCTCATCACCGCAAGCGAGCCGAGCTTTTCGCCCAAATCCCGCGCGAGCGAACGGATATAAGTTCCGCCGCCGCAGTCTATCTCGAATGCGTATTCGTTTTCGCCGCAGTCCTCGGTTTTACCGAGAAATTCATACCTGAAAACGGACACTTTTTTTTCGGGAAGGTCAAAATCCACACCCTTTCTCGCAAGCTCGTAGCCGCGCCTGCCGCCAACGCTTTTCGCGGAATATTTAGGCGGTTTTTGCATAATTTCGCCCGTAAACGACGGAAGAGCCGCTTTTATTTCTTCTTCGGTCGGGATAATATCGGTAGTTTTTTCCACCGTTCCCGTCACGTCCAAAGTGTCGGTCGAAACACCGAACTTAAATCTCGCCCGATACGTTTTTTTCTTTTCGGTAATGAATTGAAAAAGTCTCGAAGCCTTACCCACGCCGACGGGAAGGATTCCCGAAGCCATGGGATCGAGCGTACCCATATGCCCGCAGGGCGTATTGAATTTTCGTTTAACAGCGCCGACGGCAAAAGCAGAAGAAACGCCGCAGGGCTTATAAAGATTGATAAAGCCTTTCATATTTTTCGTCCGCCCACAAACAATTCGTTCTTCAAAGGAAAACTCGTTATATAAAACGTTTTATGGCACAAACGAGACGGTCTATAACCTCTTCGTATTCGCCGAACACCTGACAGCCGCTCGCAAGAACGTGTCCGCCCCCGCCGAATACTCCCGCGACCGCGTTCACGTCCGCGCTCTTCGACCTTAAACTTATCTTAAACTTATTCTTTTCTATCTCCATAACGCATGCGCCGACCTCTACGCCGACGACGCCCATCACGAAATCTATAAAGCCTTCGGTTTCGTCCGCACGCGCGCCCGCTTTTTCCAGCATTTCGCGCCGCACAGAAGCTATCGCTATTCTGTCGTCTTCAAAATACCGTATCGCGGACATCGTCATTCCGAAAAGCTTTGCGCGTTCTTTGCTCTGCGCGGAAAACATATAATAAGCTATTTCGTTCATATCCGCGCCCGCCGCGAGCAGCTCTCCGCTCTTATAAAGCGTGTCGGGCGTAACGTTTTTATGACGGAAATTGCCCGTATCCGTCATTATTCCCATAAGGAGGTAATCGGCGATTTTCTTATCTATTTTTACTCCCGCCTGCTTTATTATCTCCATCACGTTTTCGCAGTTCGCGCCGCGCTCGTAAACGTAGTTATGCCGCGAAAAATGCGTGTTGCTTATATGGTGATCTATTTCGTAAGTATTCTTCTGCGCGCGGAAGCTTTCCGCAAAGTTGCCGAGTCTGAACAAATCGGCGCAGTCAACCGCTATCACCGCCGAAAAGCCTTCCGGCGAAAAATCTTTCCTGATTTTTCTCGCCTCTTCGAGGAAGAAAAACCTCGCGGGAATATCGTCAGAACAGAAAACTTCTGCGGGAACGCCCAGACTTTCGAGCGCGAGTTTAAGCGCGACGCCGCTCCCCACGCAGTCCCCGTCGGGGCGAACGTGTATTATTATAGCGACCTTTTTCTCGTTTTTAAGTCTGTTCGCAAGCGTTTCAATGCTTATCATCTTTACTTCCCGTTAAATTTTCGTTCTCTTTACAGCTTTTAGTCTATATTTTTTCGCCGCTAGCCGCGTTCTCGGAATTTTTGCCCGCGCAGTCTTCTGCGTCGCCCTCCGCTTTGTCGTCCGCGTCGCCCGCCAAACCGCTATTCGCCGTCGTCCGAACCGCCGTTCGACTCGTCTTCATCGGCTTTCACGGGTTCTTCCGTATGCTCGCCGTAGGTAAGCTCCGAAAAAATCTTATCCATTTTCGCCGAATATTCCATAGAATCGTCGAGGAGGAAGTCGAGTTCGGGTACGGTTCTTATGTGCATGGAACGCGAAAGCTCCTGACGGATTTTCTTTGTGTCCGCTTTTATTGCGTTAAAGGTGGCGGCGCGCTTTTCATCGGACGTCGAAAACACGCTTACATACACCTTTGCGTGAGATAAATCTTTGGTGCAATCCACGCGGAGAATCGAAAACATTTCGGTAACGAGCGGGTTTTTGAGCCGCCTCGAAATGATTTCGTAAATCTCCTTTTTGAACTCGGCGTTAAGTCTGTCCGTCCTCGACACCGATTTATTCGCCCTCGTTCTCATTTTACTCCTTGCTTTCTTCCACGCTGTAACATTCGATAAAGTCGCCTATTTTTATATCGTTGAACTTCTCTATCGAAATACCGCACTCGAAGCCCTGCGCGACTTCCTTCACGTCGTCTTTGAAGCGTTTTAATTGCAGAACGTTGCCTTCGCAAATCATAACGTCGTCGCGGTAAATACGGAGCTTGCCCGTACGAAGAATTTTGCCTTCGGTAACGTAGCAACCCGCGACCTGACCGACGCCCGTAATCTTGAACACTTCGCGAACCTCGGCTTTTCCGAGATACGTTTCGGTAATCTTGGGCGCGAGCATACCTTTAAGAGCCTTCTTAACGTCGTCTATCGCCTCGTAAATGATGCGGTAAAGCCTTATATCCACTCCGCTTCTTTCCGCAATCGCCTTCGCGTTGCTGTCGGGGCGCACGTTAAAGCCGATAATTATCGCCTTGGAGGATTCCGCAAGCATAATGTCGGACTCTTTTATCGCGCCCGCCGCCGCGTGAATCACGTTTACCTTCACCTCTTCGTTAGAAAGCTTTTCGAGCGACTGTTTAACCGCTTCGACCGAGCCTTGAACGTCCGCTTTTACGATTATGTTAAGAACCTTCATTTCGCCTTCCGCCATCTTGCCGAACACGTCGTCAAGCGTAAGCTTGGAGGAAGCCTTTATCATATTTTCGCGTTCTTTGTTCTTCCTTTCTTCCGCAACCATCTTGACGAGCTTATCCTGATCGCCGACGTACAGCACGTCGCCCGCGTTAGGCACGTCCTCTAAGCCCATAACCGAAACCGGTACGGAAGGACCTGCGGAATTAACTCTTCTGCCCTTGTCGTCTACCATAGCGCGGACCTTACCCGTTACCGTGCCGACGATAAAGCTGTCGCCCACTTTGAGCGTGCCGTTCTGCACGAGTACGGTTGCGATAGGACCTTTGTTCGCGTCGAGCTTCGCTTCTATAACCACGCCCTTCGCGTTGCGCTTGGGGTTGGCTTTAAGGTCTTTTATTTCCGCGACGAGGTTGATGCTGTTTAACAGCTCGTCGAAGCCCTCGCCCGTTTTTGCGGACACGGGGCAGATTATCGCGTCGCCGCCCCACTCTTCGGGAAGAAGTCCGTTTTCGGTGAGCTGGGTTTTCACGCGTTCTATATTCGCTTCGGGTTTATCTATTTTGTTTACCGCGACGATAATCGGAACGTCGGCGGCTTTGGCGTGGTTAATCGCTTCCACCGTCTGCGGCATTATGCCGTCGTCCGCCGCGACTACGAGAACGGCTATATCGGTAGCCTGCGCGCCGCGCGCACGCATAGCGGTAAACGCCGCGTGACCGGGGGTATCGAGGAAGGTTATGGCGTTTTTGCCAACCGAAACCTGATACGCGCCGATATGCTGGGTTATTCCGCCCGCTTCGCCCGCGGTAACGTTGGTTTTTCTTATTCTGTCGAGAATAGAGGTTTTGCCGTGGTCGACATGTCCCATAACGGTGACGACCGGCGGACGGCGCACGAGATCCTTTTCGTCGTCGGGCGCGCCCTCGAAGTTTTCGGAAAGCACGTCCTCTGCGGTCTTATCGAGTTTGAGTTCAAGCTCCACGCCCACGTCGTCCGCAATGAACGCCGCGGTATCGAAGTCTATCGAATCGTTTATGGTCTTGAAAATACCCTCTTTAAAGAGTCTCTTGGTTATTTCCGCCGCGGTTATGCCTATTTTTTCGCTCAACACTTTAAGCGGAATGATTTCGGTATTGATAACCGCTTTTTCTATCTTGATAACGTTCGTTTCGACGCGGTCCTTGTTCTTCTTCGCGGGGCGAAGCTTTCTGTAACCCGTCTTGTTCTCGTCGAAATCCTCTATGGAAACGTTGTTTTTGATGAGCGAACGTTTATTGAGCGTATGCTTTTCTTCGTAAGACTTTTCGGTCGTCTTTTTCTTGCCGAACGAACGCTTATCCGCAGAAGGAATGACGGGCGGCGCGATATAGGTCGCCGCAGGCTTCTTTCCCGCAGGTCTCGCGCCGAACGCGGGTTTGCCCGCGCCCGTTCCGTTAAACGGCTTTCCGCCTTGCGTACGCGGCGCAAACGTTCCTACTCTTCCCTCGCTTCTTCTGTCGGTATTTCCCGAAGGAACGAATTCTTTTCTCTGTTTGTTTCTTTCGGGGCTGACGTACGGAGATTCCCTTCTGACGATAAAGGAAGGATATTTTCTCGCGGGTTCTGCGGGAGTCGTTCCCGTCGCCGCGGTCGCCGTCGCGCTCTTTTCTCCGCTCGCGGCTATCGAACTTGCGTTGCCTGCCGCAGCGTTTGCCGAAGTCGTCTTTTCCGCCGCAGTACCCGTCGCGGGAGTTGCCGCGGTTTTATTTTCCGCCGCGGTTTTCGCAACGTTTTCCGTCGTCGTCTTCTTTTCTTCGACTTTTCCGGAAGCTTTCGTTTCCGCGGTCTTTTCCGTCTTATCGGAAGCGGGTTTAGTCTCCGTCTTTACCGCGTCGGCTTCTTTTTTATCGGTTTTTTCCGCTTTATCGGTCTTTTCCGCCGTTTTCTCGGAAGAAGCGGAAGCGGTCGCGGATTCGACGCTCGGTTCGGAAGCAGTCTTTGCGGAACTTGCTTTCGAGGTCTCCTCGTCCTCTTTCTTTTCTTTTTTGACTTTTTTATCCGCTTTTGGAGGCTCTTCGGAAGAAATCTCCGCCGCGTTTACCGTTTTCTGTTCGGAAGCGGCTTCGTTTGCGTCCTCGCGGTCCTCGGGAGCCGTCGCGGCTTCCTGTTCGCGCTTTAATTCGAGGAATGCGGAAAGCTTTGCTTCGAGCGAGGCTTTAAGCCCCTTTACTCCGTTATTTCCCTCCGCGAGCGCGCGGGACAGCTCGTTAAGCTTGCCTCCCGAGATGATCTCGGTAATTTTTTTAATGTTTTCGGTACGCAATTCTTTCTTTTCAGCCATAAATTTTCTCCTGATCGGAAGTCAAAAAATCGTTTTCGGATTCGCGGATTATCGCTTCCGCAAGCTTTATATCGGTCACCGCCATAATTTTGGCGTTTTCTCTGTGAGTCATTTCTTCCAGCGTTTTGGTTTTGGTTATAAGGACGGGTGCGTTCAGCTTTTTAGCCGTTTTCAGCCCTTCTTTCAGGGTATTTTCGGAAGCGGTGCGGCAGATTATAACGAGATTTGCCCGTTTTAAGGTCTGCACCGAATTCATACCCGTGCGGAATTTGCCCGCTCTTATCGCAAAACCTATATAGGTTTCCGCCTTTCCTTTATTTTCCAAGGAATTCCTCCGAAAGTTTATCGTAAACGGATTCGTCCACCGCGCAGGAAAAGGTTCGGGAAAGGAGCTTGCCCTTTTTGAGTTTACTCAGGCACTCTATATCGTCGCAGATATATGCGCCGCGCCCGTTCTTTTTACCCGTCCTGTCGAGTGAAATTTCCGTTCCGCTTTTAACAATTCTTATAAGCTCGCGTTTCGGCTTTACCGCCCTGCACGCGATGCAGGTACGCATAGGCGTTTTTTTGTCCATTTTTATAACCTCGAAGGTCTTTTCCGAAGCGTTCGGTCTTGATAGAATTCCCGCCCCGTAACGTCGGTTCGGTCTTTATTAAACCTTTTGTCCGAGTATCCGTTCGGTCTTAACTTTAAAGCATTCGCCGCGAAAATCGGTTCGGTCTTTATTTTAAGTCGCAACCTTATTGCACGCAAATCGTTTTCGGGTGCGAAAAAGTTTTTCTTACGATTTCTTCGGGCGCAAGCCGCGAAAATTATTCTACCGAATCTATTTCGGCGTGTTCTTCCGCTTCTTCCGCGGCAACTTCCTCGTACTCGCCGAGTTCTTTAAGAGCCGCGCTTTCGCTCTTGACGTCTATTTTCCAGCCGGTAAGTCTTACCGCAAGGCGCGCGTTTTGTCCGCTTCTGCCTATCGCGAGCGAAAGCTTATCGTCGGGAACGACCGCCATCGCGCTCAGATCGCCCGTCTGCACGACCTTGATTACGGGTGCGGGAGAAAGTGCCTTGCTTATATATTCGAGCGGGTTTTCGCTCCAAGGAATGATGTCTATTTTTTCTCCGCCGAGTTCCGCGACAATCGCGTTCACTCTCGCGCCCTTGTTACCTACGCACGCGCCCACCGCGTCAACCGACGGATCGGTCGAGTGAATTGCGATTTTGGATCTTTGTCCCGCTTCTCTCGCAACGCTCTTGATTTCGACGATGCCCTGCTTGATTTCGGGAACTTCGTTCTCGAACATTCTGGAAACGAGCCCCGCCGCCGAGCGCGAAACCATAATCTGCGAAAGTCTGCCGGTATTTTTTATTCTCTTGACGAAAACGTTGAGCTTTTCGTTGACTTCGTACTTTTCGCCCGCAACCTGATCCTTCGGCATAAGCACGCCCTCGACGTCCTTGCCGCCGATTTCGACGTATACGTTGCCGTTCTCGATTCTTCTCACGATGCACTGCATAAGCTCGCCCTCTTTGTCCTCGAACTCGCCCATAGTGTTGGCGTGTTCGATTTCGCGGAGCTTTTGGGTAAGCACCTGTTTAATGGTCTGCGCGGCGATACGGGAAAAGTCTTTGGACTTTATTTCCTGCGTAATATCTTCGCCCGCCTTAACGGTCTTTTTAAGCTCTCTCGCTTCTTCAACCGAAATTTCCTTATCGGGATCTTCCACCTCGTCCACGACGTGACGAACGCTGAAAATATTGATAGATTTCTTTTCGGGATTGAGTTTAATGGAAAGCTCCCCCGCTACGCCCGCCGATTTTTTATAAGCGACGACCATAGCCTCTTCCAGCGCGGAAATGAATTCCGTTTGCGAAATGCCTTTTTCTCTTTCCAGATCTGCGAGAGCAAGGAAAAAATCCTGATTTATCATACTTATCTCCTTAAAACGTATACCTTTGTGTTTTTGGGTATCGCTTGTCGTTCAAAATTATTTGAATTATTTCGTTTGAATTTTTATTGAATTTAATTATTCAAAATCTATATATTCGCTTACCTTTTCCACGATTTTCATATCCGCGGTGTAAGCGGTTTTTTCGTTCACCTTAAAGGCGATCGCGCCGTTTCCGTAAGAAAGCAAAACGGCTTCGTAATACTTTTTGCCGTGAACGGGGGATTTCAAGCGAATTTCCACCATCTTTCCTATGTGAGAGGAAAAATCTTCTTCGGTGACAAAAGGTCTGTCCGCGCCGAGCGAAGAAACGTTCAGGGTATAAGGCTCTCCGAAGGTGGGATCGAGTTCGTCCATAGGCTCGTACACGGCGCGGTGAAACGCCTCGCACGCGTCGAGGTCTACCCCGCCGGTTTTATCGATGAACACCGTAAGCACGGGATTTTTACCCTGCTTAAACTCTACTTTTGGAACGGAAAGCCCCAAAGGCGCGGCGTATTTTTCGCAAAAAGCCTTAATTTCTTCCGCAGATTTAACCTTCAAAACGGCACCTCACATAAAAATATGAGAACGGGCTTCCGTTCTCATACGTCAAGTCTATCATCAAGCATATACATAATAACATCTTTTGAAACAAAAATCAAGCGATTTACGCGGCTTTTTCTTTTATATGGTGCAAAAAACAGCTTTTTGTACGAATTTATAAAGGTTCTCGTAAAAGTACTCGACAGTTTATTGCTCGTCAAAAATTTTAGTAATTAAAAGGCGGGCGGGAGAAACGTTTCTCCCGCCCGCCTTTTAATTTATATCTTCTTTTTCCTCATTTTTAACGGCGTTGTTAAAAATCAATCAAAAAAACGGTGACCTGCTGAAAAAGTCGAAATTGTCATAGTCAACCGCTTTTTCAAGCGCGGACGGAAAATCAAATTTACCATTCCACGGCACTATCGTTATATCCAAAGATAAGCTTTCCTTTTCCGAGAAATAAGAAACTGACACCGAAGCAGCAATAATTTGTCCGTTATTATCCCAAACACCTTTTAATATGGCCGTAGTAGTATTGTCTTCTGTCGTCGACGATTGTTCTGTTTTAAGCATAACCTCCTCTTTTGATTCACAAATGTAATATTTACCTTCACCCCAATTCACCAATAAGTCATCAATACCTATGAACGATAAAACCCCAAGCTCTTTAACTAATTTATCTTCTTCCATTTCTTTTTTACCATAGTTATTGTCATTATAGCCGCGACCATACCAATCAGAATACAATGTTTTATCCTTGTAAAATAATTTTTGCCTTTGTTCTTCCTTATTGTGTTGCTTAAATTCATTGCCCTGCATTAAAAGCTCGCCGTCTACACTCTTAATAAAATATTCTACGTTGTAAACGTCGCTCGTTTCTGTTTCGTTAAGATTCTTTTTCCAATTACCGTTCATTGCCAACCGATAACCCTTTTCATAATCGACCGACGTTTCGCTTTCTTGTATCTTTTCGGCGTATTCCTTGAATTTTTCTTCGGAAACCTCGATATAATTGCCATCAAACACGTCTTTATTCGAGCAACCTGCAAAAACGCACGCCGTCGTCAATATTATCACCAAAATAACCGTTAAAAATTTCTTCATTTTTTCTCGTCCTCTTTATCCCTCGTAACCCAAGAGCTTAACGTTGCGGTTAAAACGAATTTACAGAATTTCTTTTCTTCATATTTATGCAAAAGCTTGTATATCAGCAACGTGATGAGCCACGCCGCAACTCCCGAAATCACGCCGACGACAACGCCCGCCAAAACGTCGGTAAAATAATGCGCAATAAGATAAACTCTTGCAAAGCCCATTCCTATCACCCCGATAAAGCCTACCCAACTCCACTTTTTATTGCACATAATAAACAGCGCAACGGCAAACGCGGTCATAGCGGTAGCGTGTCCCGAAGGAAAGCAATAATCATCCTCGAACGGCGCACCTACGAATTCCCAATAGCCTTCGTATGCGGCGTCTAAAAACGGTCTTTCGCGCATTACGGAACCTTTCAAAATGATGTTCGTTATAAGCGCGCCGCACGCAACCGCACCAAAAATGCAAATACCTGCTTTTCTTGTTTTAGCAAAAAGCATAAAGATTATAGCTATACCGAAAAACAGCAACCCCTTTTCGCCTATTGCAGTCATAAGCTTTGAAAGCGGAGTCAAAAGGTCGCCCGCGTTTTCCGCACAACGGTGCATAAAGGCAAAAATGCCTCCGTCCAACCCTGCACAGCTTTCGTTAAGCCATTTAGCCAAATTTTCCATTAGTATATCTCCTTTATAAATTTTTCCTTTGTTAATGCTTATAAACTTGTTACAATCTTTTTCATAAAAATTCTCCTGTTTCTTTTCTTTGCTGGTAATAATTATATAGGAATTTTTCCTATAAGTCAAGCATAATATTGACTTTTTTCCTATAAAAAATCATCGGAGTATTTTTATGGATAACAAAGAATTAGCGAAATTAGTCGGAGAAAACCTGAAAAACGCAAGAAAAGCCAAAGGCTATACGCAAAAAGAAGTCGCAAAGCTTCTTAATAAATTTCAGCCCGATTACAGCGAATACGAAAGCGGTAAAATCGAGCTTGACTACTTTAAAATTACTTATCTTTGTAAGCTGTTTGAAATTACG
>CAVBZJ010000003.1:0-45687 GCA_963599785.1 Anaerovoracaceae bacterium | reverse complement strand
CTTGCGAAAAGTGCGGAAACAGCTATAACGCGGACTACGAAAAAGCCCTCGGACACGATTATTCTACCGAATGGACGGTTGATGAAAAAGCTACTTGTCAAAAAACGGGCATAAAATCTCACCATTGCACGCGTTGCAATGCTAAAACGGACGAAACGGAAATACCCCTTGCCGACCACAACTACGTTGACGGCGTATGTACCGTTTGCGGCAATAAAACGATAGAAGAAGCGACGGGGCTTGAATATACTTTGAGCAAGGATAAAATGTATTATATCGTATCTTACATCGGGGAAGAAACTCGCACTCGGTTTATTATACCCGCAACGTATAACGGACTGCCCGTAAAAGAGATAGGCGAAGTTGCGTTTTATAAGAAAGTAGATATAACACAAATAGTTTTACCCGATAGCATAGAGAGGATAGGTGGTAGTGCCTTTAACGGATGCTCGAACTTACAGGAAATTCAACTTGGCAACGGACTACTGACGATAGGGGAAAAGGCATTTAACGAATGTAGTAGTTTGGACAATTTAGTGATACCAAGCAGCGTAAATGAAATAAATAAAAATGCGTTTAGTAATTGTAGTAAACTTATAAAGTATATCAAGGGTGTAGGCTACGTCGATAAATGGGCTATCGAGAGTGATGATTTAGTAACGAAGGTAGAATTAAAAGCCGATACGGTCGGTATTGCGGCTTATGTGTTCAGTCATTGCTATTCGCTCACGAGTATAACAATCCCCGACAGTGTGAAGAGCATAGGAGGGTGGGCATTCAGTGGACTAATTTCGCTTGAAAGAGTGTATATAACTGATATAGCGTCTTGGTGTAACATAAAATTTGATGGAGAGGATAGTAATCCATTAAGATATGCACATAATTTATATTTAAATAACGAATTAGTAACCGAGTTGATTATTCCCGACAGTGTGGCGAGCATAGGAGAGTATGCATTCTGTTGTTGCTATTCGCTCACGAGTATAACAATACCTAACAGTGTGACGAGTATAGGCAAGTATGCGTTTAGTGGTTGCAGTTCACTCACGAGTATAACAATACCTAACAGTGTGACGAGTATAGGCAAGTATGCGTTTAGTGGTTGCAGTTCACTCACGAGTATAACAATACCTAACAGTGTGACGAGTATAGGCAAGTATGCGTTTAGTGGTTGCAGTTCACTTACGAGTGTAACTATCCCCGACAGTGTGACGACCATAGGTCGTTCTGCGTTCTATAATTGCAGTTCGCTCACGGGGGTATATATAACGGATATAGCTGCTTGGTGTAATATTGCGTTTGGTGATGAGTTTAGTAATCCAATATGGTATGCACATAATTTATATTTGAATAACGAATTAGTAACCGATTTGGTTATACCCAATAGTGTGACGAGTATAGGTGAGAGTGCGTTCTATGGTTGCATATCGCTCACGAGTATAACGATTCCCGATAGTGTGACGAGTATAGGAAATTGGGTATTCGGTGAATGCAGTTCGCTCGAAAAAATAAACGTGAGTGAGAATAACGCAAAATATGCAAGCGTAGACGGAATACTTTATGATAAAAATAAAACTGAAATAATGCATATTCCGAAAAACATAAAAGGTGATATAACTATACCCGATAGCGTGACGAGTATAGGAAGTAGAGCGTTCAATGGTTGCAGTTCTCTTACGAGTGTAACTATCGGTAACGGTGTGACGAGTATAGGAGATAGTGCGTTCAGTGGTTGCAGTTTGCTCACGAGTATAACAATCCCCGACAGTGTGAAGAGTATAGGTGATTATGCGTTCAACAATTGCCCGATCGAGGTGGCAACCGTACCCGCGATTGCTTGTCAATATCTCCCTCGTGCTATAAAAATTATCACTATTACAAGCGGTGATATACCGAACGCCGCGTTCTATGAGTGCCGTTCGCTCACGAGTGTAACTATCGGTAACGGTGTAACGAGCATAGGAAAGAGTGCGTTCGAGGATTGCAGGTCGCTTACGAGTATAACTATCCCCGATAGTGTGACGAGTATTGGTGATTGGGCGTTTAGTGGTTGCCGTTCGCTCACGAGTATAACAATACCTAACAGTGTGACGAGTATAGGAAGTTATGTGTTCCGGAATTGCGATTCGCTCACGAGTATAACAATCCCCGACAGTGTGACGAGTATAGGAGATTATGCGTTCTGTTATTGCAGCTCACTCACGAGTATAACAATTCCGGACAGTGTGACGAGTATAGGGAGAAGTGCGTTCCAGAGTTGCGGTTCGCTCACGGATATTACTTATAACGGAACAAAAGCCGAATGGCAAAAAATAACAAAAGGAGAGGATTGGAAATGGACGATGAGTGATTTTACGGTGCACTGCACAGACGGCGATTTAACACAATATGAAGCTTAAAACAAACAAAAAAATTAAAAAAATATTTTCACAAAGGAGACAGAAAATGGTTATGCAAGGAGTAAATCTTAATAACAAATGGACAGAGTTTATCGTCAAATTGCAGAATAATTCTCGTTTTGAGGCGTGGGACATATGTAACGGTGAGTTCGGCAAAGTAATTAAGGGGAAGAAAGCTCCTAATAAAGATAATTTGGCGTTGCATTTGTATGCTTTTCTTGCAAGCTACGGTATGGTGTGCAGAGGTGGTCTGTTATTACAGCACAATTACCGTTATCTTATACCCGTTGTAGAAGTTTTGATTGATAAAAAATACGCTCCGCTTTATAATATAGATATTTTTAGCAGCAGCTTTAAAAGTTCCGCTTATATAAATTTGGTTTTGAAACTCAAAAAAGATTTAATGACGGCGTTAGGCTTTAACAATGTTACAACCACGTTGATAAGTAAAATTATGCTCGGTGCGCTCGGTTGTGTGGTTGGTTATGATAGTCACGTTGAGAATACTTTAAGAAGTAGCTGTAATTGTACGGCGGGGTTATCGGCAAAAGGGTTAAGCGATTTGTTGGCGTTGGCAAACTTATATAAAAGCGATATTATAAATGCTAAAAATAGTTATCCCGCCTATTCTGATATGAAAATTTTAGATAGCGTATTGTGGTAAGCGATAGTTTAATATAAAAGATAAGTTTATAAAGTAGTATAAAAGAGCGCCCCGCGAAAGTTTTTCGCGGGGCGCTCGGCTTTTTATTCCGTAAAATTTCTTTATTTCTTTTTGCTCTTGTACACACGAGCTTCAAAGGGGCGGAAGGCGGCTGAAAAATCGCTCCCGTCGTTATAGTTGCTCAACACCTTTTCAAAAGCTTCGGGCGAAAGATCGCTCGGTAAGGTCAGCTCGTTAGGGTGTTCGCCGTTTATCGCCACGACAAATTTTTCTTCCCCCAGCGTGCGCTCGTATACGAAGCTTCCAGAATTTTTCGTTATATCCTTAAAAGCTCCGCGCTTTATCGTTTCGCTTTCGTTTCTTATTTTCAAGACCTTTTTATAAAACTCAAAAATCGACTTTTCAGAACCTCTGTCCTTTTCGAGGTTGATTTCGTTCGCGCGGGAGGGCGGCGCAAGCCACGGCGTGCCGTTCGTAAAGCCGTGGGCGGGCGGTTCGTTCGTCCAAGCGACGGGGCGGCGGGTATTATCTCTGCTGCCGTAGTTAATCTCTTCCACAAGCTTTTCGCGCGGCTTTTTATCGACGTTTTCTTTATAATAGTTCACCGATTCCACGTCGTTGAAATATTTTATATCGTCGTAATACGAATTCGCCGAGCCGAACTCCTGCCCCTGATAGATAAACGGCACGCCCCTCAAAAGGTAGATTGCGGCGGCGTACGCGGTGGCGCATTCGTACCGAAGCGCGCCGTCGTTTCCGAGCCGAGAAATAAAAAACGGCTGGTCGTGATTATCGGTAAACAAAATATACAGCAGGTCGTGTTCGGCGGTGAAATTCTGCCACTTCACGAGCGCGTTCCTTATATCGTCGAAGGTGTACGGCGCGGGCGTGTATTTATCCGTTCTCCCGAGTCCTATATGCTCGAACTGGAAAACCGATTTCAGCTCGCCGCGGTCTTTGCCGCATATATCGCAGATACTCTTTACGTCCGACTGACATTCGCCCACCGTAAATATATCTTTAACCTTTTCCCGCCCGAAAAGCTCCTTTATATATTCGTGCAGGCGCGGTCCGTTCAGCATTTTATTCGCGGCAAAGTCCTTCGAGATAAAGTCGAGAACGTCGCATCTAAATCCGTCTACGCCCATATCCACCCAGAAATCGACTATGCTTTGACATTCGCGCCGCACCTGCGGGTTTTCCCAGTTAAGGTCGGGCTGCTGAACCGCAAACGAATGGAGATAATATTCGTTCGTCGCCGCGTTGTATTCCCACGCGCTGCCGCCGAAGCAGGCTTTCCAGTCGGTGAGCGGCTTTTCCGCCCAGATATAATAGTCGTGATACGGATTATCCCGCGAAGTACGCGCTTCCTTAAACCAGCGATGCTCCGAGGACGTGTGATTGACGACTAAATCCATTATGATTTTTATGCCGTGCGCGTGCAGCTCGGCGGCAAGAGTTTTCCAGTCTTCGAGCGTGCCGAATTCGTCCATAATGTCGCGGTAATCGGAAATATCGTACCCGTTGTCGTAGTTGGGACTTTTGTAGCAGGGGCAAATCCACACCGCGTTCACGCCAAGCTCGACAAGGTGCGGAATTTTTTGTTTTATTCCGTTCAAATCGCCTATTCCGTCGCCGTCGGAATCAAAAAAACTGCGCGGATATATCTGGTAAACTATCATATCGAGAAAATCGTTCGGTGTTTTTTGCATAGTCGTTGCTTCCTTATAAATGTTTCGTTTATTTAAGTATAAGCGTTCGGACAAAAAATAATAGCGGGTATAATATCTATTTTTTTAGATATCTTATTTTTTAAAAGATAAGATTTTGCTAAACGACGATAAGTTAGCCGCTATATTTTTCGCGCGTGAACGATTATAATAACCGATATAACGGCAAAAAACGGGAGAACCTTGGCTATGAATATTACGGAAAGAAGAACGGATTACGACGTCATAATCGTCGGTTGCGGAGTCGCGGGGATTGCCGCGGCTCTTTCGGCGGCTCGGGCGGGCGCAAAAACGCTTGTGATAGAATCGACTTTTCTTGCGGGCGGACTTGCGACCTCGGGACTTGTTACCTATTATCTCCCGCTTTGCGACGGCAACGGCACTCAATTATGCTACGGAATATCGGAAGAGCTTCTTAAATTATCCGTTTCGTGCGGGGCGGACGAGCCTGTTCCCGAGGAATGGCTTCGCGCGGCGACGAAGGAAGAACGCTCCAAACGGCGGTACGCCGCGCGGTTCAATCCCTACGTTTTTGCGGTGCTTGCGGAAAAACTGCTCGAAGAAAACGGTGCGGATATTCTTTACGGCGGAACGCTTTCAAGGGTTTTAAAAAACGAAGCGGGGAATAGAATCGAAAAAATAGAGGTCGTGACGAGGACGGAAACGCTCGTTTTCGGGGCGAAAACGTTTATAGACTGCACGGGCGACGCGGTTTTGTGCGACTATTCGGGCGAGGATACCGTCCTTTCGGGGTGCGGAAACGTTCTCGCGGCTTGGTATTACGAGGTTGTCGACGGGGAATACAGATTAAAAATGAAAGGAAGCGGCGACCTTGCGTACTCCTCTCCGCTCGCGGGCGAAAAGACCTTTCGCGGGTTAGATCCGTTCGAGCTTTCGGAAACGGTCAGAGAAGCACGCGGAGTCGTTCTGAACGATTTTCTTAAAAACGGCGAGGAAAGCGAAAAACACGCGCTCGGGGCGACGGCTTCTATCCCGCAGGTGCGAATGACGCGCAGGTTAAACGGCGTTTCGGGCGTAAGCGTAAACGACGATAAAAGGTTTTTTGAGGAGAGCGTGGGAACGTTCGGGAGCTGGAAGGAGCGCGGAAGGGCTTACGAGCTGCCGATAGGCTCGTTTTACGGAAGAAAAATAAAAAATCTTCTCGCCGCGGGAAGGTGCGTGTCCGTTGCGGACGACGGGGCGTGGGACGATACGAGAGTCATACCCGTCTGCGCCTTAACGGGCGAAATTGCGGGCGTTATAGCCGCTTTATACGAAGATACCGAAGAAATCGACATAAAAATTATAAGAAAAACGCTTTCGGAAAGGGGCTTGAAAATGCACTTAAACGAGTGTTATTCCTTAAAAAACGAGTGAAAAACAGCGGGAAAAAGACAAAAACCGAGAGGGGCTTTTAAGCGGGAAGATAATAAGATTTCAAAAAAATACGATAAGTTTTCGGCTATCTTTGAAGCGGGCTTGATTATATAATTGAAACCGAAAATACATAGCATAGGCGCGGCGGCGGAAGTTTGGCGGAAGCTTTGTCGCGTCGGAAGAAAGGTATTTTCCCCGACGGGGATAAAGGAGAAAATGTGACTAAAAAATTAAAACGTATTCTTATAGCCGTTTTATCTCTTATCTTTGCGCTTTGCGGAGCGATAACCGTTTCCTCGGCGAGCGCGTTCGCTCTCGAAGCTCCCGAAAAGGACGGGGCGAGAACGCTCCTTTCCGTTTACGAGGACGGTCTCGGCGAAGGAATGAAGCTTGTATGGGGTTCGTCTAACACCGACCTCGAATACGTCGATTCTTCGGATAAGCAAAACGACGGCAAGCACATAGCGATAGACTGCACCAAAGCCGACAATACCGAATTTTATATAGATTTCGGCAAAGAGTACGATATTTACGGCGGGGAAGGCTTTTCGCAGGAGGCTCTCGAAGACTTCTACAAAAAATCCACCGTCGAATTCTGGATAAAGCTCAACGCGACTCCCGCAAGCTTTTTCAATATTTATCTTTTCCAGTCCCGCGGGGCGGAATATGCTTCCGCACCTGCAAATCAGCGTTATATAAGAAGCAACGTTCAGCTTAAAACTTACGTCGATACCACCGTTATCGGCGAATGGCAGTACGTTCAGGTTCCGTTTACGGCGTTTTCCTCCGTCGGCGAGTACGTCAACGAGAAAAACGTAAAAGTAACCAACGCGCCCGTGGACTTATCCAAGGTCTGCGCGATAGGCTTTGCGCATATGCTCGCAGACAAAACCTCGGCGACTAACCCCACGATTCAATACGACGATATGCGTTTCGTATACGGAAATACCGACGACGCCAACCTCGGCGTGACGGTTATCCCCGCAAAGGACTACGAAGAACGTAAAAAAACCGCGACCTTTACTCCCATAGACATAAGCTCGCTCGCGACCTCGGGCTATTACGGCGGAAGCGGTATCGGCTGGACTAATCAGGGTAGCAACAACGAGCTGACGGGCTTTAATCTTACCGGCAGGCAGGAGTTTTTCGGCGTGCCGTTCGATATGATAGTTCAGGAAGACAACGACAATAAATCGGTTATAGGTTTAAGGAGCAGAAAGGCGACCGCAAGCAAGCAGTTTGTGGAAAGCGTTACCATACCTATAAACCTTACCGTAGACGGTCTGTATATAATTCACAACGCGGCGTGGGCAAGCACGACCAAAAACGTGGCGGTATACACTTGGTGCTACGACGACGGAACGACAGAAGCCGTTACCATTTCTATGGAAAAGCACATTTACGAATGGTGGGGAAACGGCGAATCGCCCGTAAATCCGATAATATGGAAAGGCAGCAACCCCGAGGCTTCGAGCTACGGTCTCGGCATAAGCCTTAATATGTTTGCGTTCGTAAACCCCGAACCCGCAAAAAAGGTTAAAGAGCTTAAATGCGAAATACTTTCAGAAGAAGCGGCGTGTATGATTTCGGGCGTAACGGCGGCGTATTTCGGCGGAAAGGGCATGTTTATGGCGGAACGCGAAAATATCTATTCGCCCGATACCTCCGACTGGTACGCTTATACCTTGGCGGATCTCGAAGCGATGATAGGCACTCCGCTCGACGTGTCGTATCTTCTGGACAACAAGGATCACGGCAAGGTGAAAACGAACGGCGACGACTTCGTGTTCGAGGACGGCATGACGGCGAATTTCTGGGGCGTGAACATAAACGCGTATTCGCTGTTCCAGAGCCATAAAAAGACGGATATACTCATAAATTCGATAGCCGCGGGCGGGTATAACCTTATAAGGGTACTCGACTGGGATTCATCATTTTACTATCCGAACATATTCGGCTATAACGGAGACGGCAAAACCGTTTCGGAAGAACAGCTCGAACAATTCAATTATCTGTGGGCGAAATGCAAGGAAAAGGGTATTTACCTCGATTTCGTTATGCTCGGCGGGCGGTTCGCGACCAAAGATACCGTAGAAGGCAAGCTTTCGGAAGAGGAAATCGCGGATATTTCGCAGGGCTTCAAGATGGAAATTTATATCGACGAGCGTTTGCAGGAAGCCACGAAAACCCTTCTTAAAAAGGTGATAGGCACGACGAATCCGCACACGAATACCGCGCTCGCAAACGACAGAACGCTCGCGATACTCGAAATTACCAACGAATCCAACCTGATGACGATGTACGACGACCTCGCTTCGTATCAGTTCAAGTCGGAAAAATATAAGCTTATGGCGCAGCAAAAGTACGCCGAGTTTTTGACGAATAAATATAACCCCGACGGTACGCTTACCGCGGCGCAGACCGAGGAAGCGTTGAAAGCCGCTTGGAGAGAAAGCGGCAAAACGGGCTTCGACAGCAGAAACGAAAGCCTTGTAAACGCCACGGTCAGGATAGACGGCGATTTTCTTTCCGAAAAGTATTCGGCAAAAAGATGCGCGGACGGGTTTGAATTTTTCTATACGCTTATGGAGAAATTCTATTCGGATATGTACGAATGGGCTAAAAAGCCCGTCGCGGAAGGCGGTCTCGGCGTAGAATGTCCTATAACCGGCGGCACTAACTTCGCGGGGGACGACCGCACAGACCTGTTCCTTAACGCGCATTACGATTATATCGCCCGCCATACCTATCAGTCGCACCCGACCACGGGTACGGAATATCAGGTAGGCACTTCGGTTTCAAACGGCGGAAGCACTCTCGGCGATATAGGCGGCAACACCTTTGCCGCGGCGGCGTTCAGAAAGGTTATGGGGCTTCCTTATATAGTGACCGAATCGCTTATAGCAGAGCCTAACATACACAGCGTGGAATTCAATCTCATAGCCGCGGCTATATATTCGTATCAGGGTTGGAGTCTTACGGCGTTCACCTATATGAACAAGGATCTCGATAACAGAACGAATCAGATAACTAATTCGTTTATAATAATGGATCACCCCGGCAGATTTTCTACCATAGCTTCCGCTTCGCTCCTTTATCAGCGCGCGGAAATAACCAAAGCGGAGGTCGGGTATTACCGCGTTATCACGGTAGACGACGCTACGGACTATAAAAATCAGCTTATGGGCTTGCCCGAAGGCACTTACGTCGTGGGCAAGACGGGCGTGTATTTCGCGGACGAAAACGGTAATTTGCTGTTCCAGAGCGGAGACTTCGATATTTCCTCCGCAAAGAGCGACGCGGAAATTCTGGAAAAAATTCTCCATTCGGAGCTTATCAGCGAGGGCGGAGAGATGATTTGGAACGAAGCCGCCCAAACCTTTGAAATAAACACCGCTTCCACGCAGGGCGCCGTAGGATATATCGGCGGAAGAAGCGTTCGCCTTAACGACGTGGAGCTTTATATCGAAACCGCTTACGCGCAGGTGACGGTCAGCGCGCTCGGCGCGAAAGAGGACGGAGTAAATCCCACGGTTGCGGAAGCGGATAAGCTGCTTATAACCGCCGTGGGACAATCGAGAAACTCGGGCGCGGAAATATCCTCGGACGGCACGACGATAACCTCGCTCGGCAATTCCCCGATACTCGTTCAGCCGATAGTCGGCAAGGTGGTGTTGAAGAGCTACGACGAATTCGAGGTGTATATTTTAACAAGCTCGGGCGTCCGCGCGGAGGACAGAACCGCCACGGTAGAAAGAGACGAGAACGGTTATACCGTTATCACCCTGAAAAAAGACGATAAAACCACTTATTACGAGGTGGTGAGAACGGAGCGTTCGGACGAAAAACCGAGCTTCGGCAGTTACCGCGACGCGGCGGGCGAATACGAAGAGGCGATAGAGGCGGTTAAAGATTATATGCCCGCAAAAACGGAAACCTTGTTCCGTACGGAAGAAAAGGTTGAGAACGGCGACTTTATAGGCGCGGTGGTAAAAGCCTCGGGGCTTACGGGCGGCAACAGAGCGTACGCGGACGCAAATTCTTATCACTGGGCGTACGAGCAGTTCAAAACCGCGCGCGAATACGGACTCGTGGACGGTTTGCAGATAAAGGCTTACGACAAACTGAACTATAAAGCCGCGTACTTCGCATTGTATAAGGCGATAACGGCAAAGGGCGTTAAGGTGAACGAAAATTCCGCGCTGCTGAAAGGCGCAGACCTTTCCGCTTGGAGCGAAGAAGAACAAGCTATGCTCGCCGCGCTCGTTTCGGTGAAAATGGTAAGTAAAGAGGAGATTGAAAAAATCAACCCGACCGAAACGATGACGAGGGGCGAAGCCGCAATGTATATTTACAGGCTTACCTCCGTCAAGGACGCGGGCGAAGAAGCGATAGACGGCGGCTTGAATATCGGGCTTATACTCGGCATAACGATACCCGTCGCCGTGATAGCGATAGGCGCGGCGTTTGCGGGCATAGTGATCGTTCGTAAAAAGAAATCGAAAAGCAAATAAAAAAATCGTATGTTTTAAGGAGAAAATATGAAAAAGAAGAGCATTTTGCCGATAATATTGTCGGCTATAACGTTCGTATCGCTCGCAGTCCCCGCCGTTACGACGGCTGTTGCGGATACGGCGAACGCCTCGAACGAAAGAACGATTACCGTAGATATTTTTAGCGGTAACGCAGACGACATAGAGCTTGCAAAGGCGACCTTTAAGGAAGAGGACGGCGCGTCCGTCGTTTCTATGGAAACGGGCGAGTGGGTGGACGGGAAGATAATGCTTTCCTCGCCCGTGAACCTTTCCGCAGCGAGAGAGGAAGGCAAGCTTTATTACGAGTATAAAACCACGGGAACAGCTTCTTGGGGTAAGCTCGGAATAGTTACGTTTGCAAACAGCTGGAACGAGGGCGCATACGTTGACGACGGCAGTTCGGTAGGCTTAGCCGAAAACTATACGGTAAAATCCTTCGACCTTTCTTCTTTTACGGATACGCAGCTTGCTAAATTCAAGGGTTTTGCGCTTGGGACGAGCGCGAAGTTCGTGTTTAAAAGAGTTTGGGTGGAATATCCCAACCCCGATTACGTTGAAGGCGGCGGAACTTATCAGCTTATAACTTCTTCCGTTTCTTCTTCCGCGAATATCGCAGGATATACTTACGGAGTAGAAATACCTTCTTCGTACAGCGTTAAAAGCGGCGACAAAATAAAGGCTACATACACTGTTTCGGCTACGAGTAAAGTAATAGAAGTTCTTATCGGCGGAGTCAAGCTTCCGTCCTCGATATGGGCTTCCTCCGAAACGGGAACTTACGAATATACCTTTACGGAAAGCTATTCCGGCAATATCGTTTTCGGCGCGTGGAGTACGGAATTTACCATAGAGTCCGTCGAGCTTACTATATATTCAAGCGGTACGGAAACCAAAAAGATAAGCTTCTACGACGAGAACGGCGGCGTTATAGAAAGCCTTTCGAGCGTTGAATACGACGTAACGGCGGAAAACGTTCTCCCCGAATATTCGGCGGAAGGCAAGCTGTTTATCGGCTGGAAGATAGGCGAAGGCTTATATCCCGCGGGCGGCGCGTTCGACGTTGCGACGACCGATTCCGCAACCGCCGCGGCGATAGAATTCGGAACGAACGGCGCGTATTTCAGAATAGGCGAAACCGCAAGCGTTTCGGGAATCCGCTTTGACACCGAGTTTTCCGCGCAGGATTACGCGAATATCGAGAATTTCGTCACCGAATACGGCACGCTTATTCTCCCCGAGGACACCTTAAACGGCAAGGAGCTTACGCTTGAAAATTTCGTCGCGCACGAAACGGTTCTGAAAGTTAAAAGCACCACGGCGACCACTGCGGACGGAAAAACTTCTTTCCGCGGCGCAATATTCAGCATAAAAGAAGCAAACTATAACAGAACCTTTGCCGCGCGCGGCTATATAACCGTTAAGTTTTCGGACGGTTCGACCAAAAATTTCTATTCGGCGACCACTGCCGAAAATTCGGTTGCGAGCATGGCGGCTTCCTTTATGGGAAGCGAGGGCTACGAACAGCTCGGCGAAGAGCAGAAGGCAATCGTAAAAGCGTACGCGGAAGCGTATCAGGCGTAAGGAGGGGCGGAGTATGAAAAAGTATATTAAACCCGAAGCGTTGATTGCGGAATTCGCGGTGGATGTTATAACGGCTTCTTACGGCACGGGAACGGATAACGGACTCGGCTTCGATTTCGGCACGGATATATTTTAATTTCCGTAATTGACGGCAAAAAGAGGGAATTTAAAGATATAATTCTTTGGAGGAAAATATGAAAAAGAAAAATTTACTGTTGACGTTGTTATCCTTGATAACGGTCGTATCTCTCGCGTTTCCCGCGGTTTCTGCGGCGTTTGCGGAGGATTCCGCGGCGGCGAATCCGAGAACGCTTACCGTAGAGATTTTTAACGGCGGCGAGGACGGCGTAGAGCTTGCGAACGCGACTTTCGCGGAAGAGGACGGCGCGTCCGTCGTTTCTATGGAAACGGGCGCGTGGGCAGACGGCAAGATAATGCTTATCGAACCGCAAGACCTTTCCGCCGCGAGAGAAGAGGGAAAGCTTTATTACGAGTATAAAACCACGGGAACTACCTCGTGGGGCAAAATCGGTATAGTTACCTTTGCGAATTACTGGAACGAAGGCGCGTACGTCGGCGACGGAGATTCGATAGGCGTATCAGAAAACTACACGGTGAAATCTTTCGATCTTTCGGCGTTTACCGCGGAACAGCTCGCTAAATTCAAGGGCTTTGCGATAGGTACGACCGCGAAGTTCGTGTTTAAGAGAATATGGGTAGAATATCCCAACCCCGACTACGTTGAACCTGCGGACGGGATAGAGCTTATCACGGACGAAGAGCTTGCGAAAGTCGGAACAAATCAGGGCGGCAACGTAAGCGTTACCGTTTCCGAGAACAAAGAGCTTACCCTCGTTCCGAAGGACGGCGCGGGCAAAGACGTTTTCGGCAAATACACCGCGAGACTTACCAAATTAAGCAAGAAAAAGCTTACCCGCGCGCTTTTTAACGACGGCGTGGTAACGTTCGATTATAAAACTGCCGATGCGACGGCGTTCGAGCTGCGCCTTATGAACGACGGAAACGGCGTGGAATGGGGCGAATACAATTTCTCGGTCGTACCCGTGGAAATAACCGCGGACGGCGAGTGGCATACCGCTACCGTAAACCTTACCGATTTGTACGGCGCGGCGGTTTACAGCGTTTGGGCGCAGGAAGCCGCTCCCGTGGAAAACGCGATATTCGATACCGACGCGATTACCGCGGTAGGCTTCGGCTTTACGAGCGGTACGGTCGTTATCAGAAACGTTAAAGCGAGCTACGAAGAAAAACGCACCGTGACGGGCATAGAGGTCGGCGGAGAGATTAAAACGGAATACACCCCCGGCGAAAAATTCGACGCGACGGGCGCGGTCGTAAAAATCGTGTTCAGCGACGGATATACGCTCGATTGCTACGGCTACGTTTACGAAAACTCCGAGCTTACGGCAGACACCAAAAAGGTGACTTTCAGTTGGACTTATAACGGAGAAGTTTATACGGACGACGTCGAAGTGACGGTCGCTTCCGAATATACCTCGATAAGAATAAGCGAGCAGCCCGCGAAAACGACTTATAAGGCGGGCGAAAAATTCGCGGCAGACGGAATGAAGGTCGTAGCCGTCAAAAAAGACGGAACGGAAGAAGAAGTGACGGGCTTTACCTGCTACGCGGGAATGCTCGAAGAGGGAATGACCGAAATTACGGTAGAATACGCGGGGCTTAAAGCTTCGGTCGCGATAACGGTTACGAATTTCGAGTACGGTCTTTCGATTACCGAAAAGCTTTTCGCAAAAGACGGCGAACCGAACTACGGCTGGACGGCGCAGGTCGCTTCCGCGAAGTTCGTTTCGCAGGCTAACTACGACGCCGCTTCGGACGAGGACAAAGCGAAAATGCTCGTTACCCCTAAGGACGCGGTCAAGGGCTATTACGTTTCCGCCGAGTTTACCTCTTACGGTTATCCGACGAGGGCATACGAGAACGGCGTTGCGGATTTCGCGCTCGGCGAGCTGTATGCCGAACCCGATTATAACGGCACGGTCGCGATAACTTACAGAACCTCCGATACCTTCGATAAACCCGTTCAGTTCGGGCTTGTCAATCTTTACGTTACCGAAGGCTACAATATCGGCTACCACTGCGTGGATATAACCTCTCTTATCGTTTCCGACGGCGAATGGTACACCCTGTACGTCGATATAGGCGATTTCGGCGGCGTGACGGACGGCACGGGCTGGGGAACGCTCGATAAAGAGGTAGACCTCAACAAAATCGCGGGCTTTGCGATTAAATCGGCTTCCGCGGCGCATTTCGACATAGCGGACGTTTCCGTCAAATGGGACGGCGATAAGGACGCGGCGAAGGCTGTCGATACCACCGCTCCCGAATTTACCTATTCGGGCGAAATGACGCTTAATTTCAAGGTCGGCGACGCCGCTCCCTCGTTTGGCGACGAAAAGGCTTACGACAAAAACGACGGCGACGTTAAGGTCATCGTAGAATGGTCTGACGGCGCGGTTACGGACGGAAAGCTTAACGAAGGCACTCATACCGTAAAGCTTTACGCGAAAGACGCGGCGGGCAACCAAAGCGAACCTTATGAAATAACGGTCAACGTGACGAAGGGCGAAACGCCTCCCGAACCCGATAATCCGAGCGAGGATACCGATAAGGGCTGCAAAGGCTCGATAGACGGCGCAGGCATTGCGGGCTTCGCGGT
The DNA here is from genome assembly GCA_963599785.1 of Anaerovoracaceae bacterium. Taxonomy (GTDB): domain Bacteria; phylum Bacillota; class Clostridia; order Christensenellales; family Borkfalkiaceae; genus UBA1259. Next base: position 30,700 of record CAVBZJ010000003.1, on the reverse strand, counting down.
AGTCGGGGCTATCATAGGCGCGTGCCTCGTTATAAAGAGAAAACGCGAAAACTAAACGACAGCGCGGCAATTCGACGGGCGAGCCGAAAACGGCTCGCCCGTTTTGCAAAAAGGGGAGTTTAAGGAAAATGAAAATACATAAACTGTTAATTACGTTGCTTCTGGCGTTCACGCTGATTTTTTCCGCGGCGTGCGGCGGGGGCGGAAATTCTTCGGGAAACGAACGCCCCGACGGCGGTATAGAACGCCCTTCGGACGGAGAAGGCGGTTCTTCGGGCGGCGACTCGTCGGGCGGAGGGAATAACGAAAGCGGCGGAGATGGCGGAAACGGCGCGGTCAAGCCGAAAAAGGATTATTCCGCGCTTTCTTCCGTCGATTTCGTAAAGGAACTCGGAGTCGGCTGGAATCTCGGCAACGCGTTCGAGAATAACCTTTCGGGCTATCCCGACACCGAATACGGCAACGCGATAGTAAACGAGCTTGGCTTTACGAGCCGCGAGGCGTTCTGCGAGGTGAGAAATCAGCAGGATATTTACCGCGGCGCGACTACGCAAAAAACCATCGACGCGGTTTACGAAAAGGGGTTCAGGCTCGTGCGCATTCCCGTAAGCTGGTCTAACCATATGGAGACTAACGGAATAATCCGCACGGAGTGGCTCGGCAGAATCAAAGAGGTCGTGGACTACGTTTTTAAGCACGAGGATATGTTCGCGATTATAAACGTAATGGACACCCCGAATATCGGCGCGTACTATCTGGACGACGCGCATTACGAAAAGACGAAAAGTCTTGTGATAAACGTCTGGGAGCAGGTTGCGGAAGCGTTCAAGGACTACGACGAGCGGCTTATTTTTGAAAATCTTAACGAACCGCTCCACTCGAAGCTCGGTTGGAGTATGTCTCCGCTGACGAACAAAGCCGAGTATAAGGAGTGTATCGAAAACCTGAACGAATTCAATAAGCTTTACGTCGATATAGTCCGCGGGCAAGGCTCGGAGCATAACAAAAAGCGGTTTTTATCGGTGTGCGGGTACGGAAATATAGGTTATATGACGTACGACGAGGGGATAAACGCGGTCGCGAAATTCTCCTTGCCGAGCGACGAGGCGGAGGATAAGCTTCTTATGAATATCCACGCGTATTCTCCGAACGGTTTCGCGTTCGGCGGCGATTTCGCTTGGGACGAGAAAACCGACGAAAATAGCTCTTCGGGAATAAAAGCGATGTTCGGAGCGTTCGGGAAAAATTATACCGAAAAGGGCGTGGGCGTTATAGTGAGCGAGTGGGGAAGCGTTTATAAAAACGCGAAGGGACGTGAGACTTACCGCGAAAAGCACGCTTACTATTTCGTCAAAACCGCCGCGCAGAACGGAGTATGCACGGTCGTGTGGGATAACAATTCGAGAAGCACGTCTTGGAGTACCGAATATTTCGGACTGCTGAATCGCCATAAGGCGAGCGGGCTTTACGACGATATGAAGAACGTTTCGGGCGTGAAGTACGATAACGAAACCTTGTGGTTTTCCGAGGGAGTGATAGAAAATATCTTTAACGGCTTTGCCGCGGGAACGAAGGGCTGAACGAGAACGCCGAAAGTTAAGACCGAGCGATAGCGACCGACAAAAAAGTATATAAAAAAGACTGCCGAAGCAGAACGCGGCAGCCTTTTTTTATTCGCGAAAGTTAAACTATATTGAACTCTATAAGGAACGATCTGAAATCCGCGTCGGAGCAAACCGCTTCGGAAAGGCGATATTTTTCTATCGGAATTCCGCAAAGAAGAACCTCTCCGCTTGCGGTAAACTCGTCGAAAACGGATAGATTTTTATCGTAGACGACAGCCTTGTATTTTTCGGTCGGGATAAGTCCCTTGAAAGCGATTTTGCGGTTGGAAACGCCGTTTTCCCGAACGGGCATAATCACGCTTGCAAGAGCCTTGTCTTTGCGGGGAGAAACCGCCTCGAAGCCGCACAGAACGTTTAATTCGCCCAGCCTGTAAAAATCGCCGTACTGTATAAAATCGCGCCGTTTTTTATAGAAATCCGAAAGCGCGGCGGTGAATTTCAGCTCGTCTTCGGTAAAGTCCGAGCAGTCGAGTTCGTAGCCGAAGTTAAAGAGGCACGCCGCGTTGAATCTGTTTTCTATCGAATACGATTTTTTGGTGAACCCGTTGGGGGAAGCGGACAGGTGCGCGGTCATAGCCGATTGCGGGTAGCAGACGGAGGTGTTAGTTTGAATAACGGTACGAACCGCCGCGTCCGTGTTGTCGCTCGTCCAGATTTGCGGGAAATAGCACAGAATACCGAGGTCGAAGCGCGCCCCGCCCGCCGCGCAGCCCTCGAAAAGTATTTCGGGGTGATTTTCGGTAAGGCGTTTCATAATATCGTACAGAGAAACGATATATCTATAAAAATATTCGCCTATAAAAACCGTTTCGGAATGGCAGTCGCTCATAACTCTGTTGAAATCCCACTTGATATAATCGGGCTTTACGAGCGAAATAACCTTTTCCACGCTTTCTATAACGAAATTTTTTACCTCTTCGTTCGTCAAATCCAGCATCAGCTGATTGCGGTGCAGAAACGGCTTTTTGTTCGGAATCGTCATAGCGTATTCGGGGTGAGCGCGGAAAAGCTCGCTCGTCGGCGAAATCATTTCGGGTTCGAGCCATATTCCGAAATCCAGCCCCAAAGCGCGTATATCGTCCGCAAGCCTTGATATTCCGCCCGTTTTTTCGGGGTTATCATACCAGTCGCCGAGCGAGGTTTTATCGTCGTTTCTTTTGCCGAACCACCCGTCGTCGAGAACGAAAAGCTCCGCGCCCGCCTTTTTGCCGTTTTCGGCGATTTTAAGAATTTTTTCGCGCGTGAAATCGAAGCCCGTGCCTTCCCAGTTGTTTATGACTATCGGGCGTTTTTTGTTCTGCCAGCGTTTCGGAATTATGTGTTTGTTTATAAACGAATGAAGGGCGATGGACAGCTCGTCCTCGTTTTCGGCAAAAACGGTAACGGCTTCGGGAGAAAAGAAGGTTTCGCCGCCGTTCAAGCGGTATTCAAAGGCGAAATCGTTCACGCCCGAAATGATTCGCGTGCGGCAAAAAGCGTCCGTTTCGTAAGAGGTTTTGTGATTGCCCGAATACACGAGGTTAAAAGCGTATACCCCGCGCCCGTTCTTTATGAGCGAAAACGGGTTGTGCTGTGCGGAAGAAGCTCCCGCAAGCGACTGATTTATGAATACGCCCGAAGAAAGCCGCGCGTCGTGGCGGTATCTTTCGCCCGCCCAGCAGCCGTCGAACGTGCTTACCGTGAAATCGCTTTCGGAAATATCTAATTGTAAAGAAGCGAATTTTTTTATCGTCACCGTTTTTTCGCCGAGGTTTTTGAGCGAAGAGCGCACGGTTATGACGTCGTTATCGCGGTAAACGGAATAGCTTATCGTAAGCAAAAGCTTTTCGGTTTCGTCGATAAATTCAAAGGTAAGCGTTTTTTCCGCGCCGAACGAGGACGGTAGCGGGGGAATAGCCTTTTTGCCCTTCGAGACGGTCGCGCTTTTAAATTTAAAGTCGTTCGAGAACGAATTGTCGGAGTTGAAAATCAGTATGGATTTATCGCGGTGGTCGTCGTCACCGAAGCAGGAAAAAAGCTTGTTTCTTAAATCCGTGCCGATATTATCCTCTTTTACGAACGCCGTTTCGGGCGATATTTCGCCCGTTTTTTTGCCGTAGTAAAGATACGAAACGTCCGTGCCGTCGCCGTAAAAGACGAGCGAGGTGCGCGCGGTATCGAGTCTGTAAATTTTCCCGTTCACTCGTAAATTACCTCCGCTTTTATCGTTTCGCCGCTTTCCGCAAGGGGCAGAACGCCGTTTTCGCATTTTTTGCCCCGAACGTAAACGCCGAGTTCTTCTTTTCCGCCGCGCCGCGCGGTTATTTCGTATTTTATTCCGCGATAACGCCGAGTAAGGCAAAATTCGTTTATTTCCTTCGGCATACAGGGCTTTATCGCAAGCCCTTCGAGCGTGGGCTTAACGCCTAAAATATATTGAGAAGCGTTCACGAACGTCCACGCCGCCGTCCCCGTGAGCCAGCTGTTTTTGGCAGAACCGAAGTCGGGCGCGTCCTTTCCCGCGATCATCTGACTGAAAACGTACGGCTCGGTTTTGTGTATTTCGCTTATTTCTTCGAGGTACGCGGGGCAGATTTTGCGGTAAATTTCAAACGCTCTTTCGCCGTTGCCGACGACCGCTTCCGCACAGCTTATCCACGGGTTGTTATGGCAGAAAATGCCCGCGTTTTCTTTGTAGCCCGCGGGGTAAGAAGAAACCTCGCCGAGATTTAAATGATATTCCTTATAGGCGGGCTGTAAAAGCACTATTCCGTACTTCGTGTCGAGGTGCTTTTTAACGCTGTCGAGCGCGAGCCGCGCTTTTCCGTCTTTAACGCCTATGCCCGCCATAACGCACATTCCCTGCGGCTCTATGAATATCTTGCCGTCCTCGCAAGCCTTGCTGCCGACGGGCTGTTCAAACGCGTCGTAAGCGCGCACGAACCATTCTCCGTCCCAGCCTGCGGTTTCCGCGGCTTCGGTCATAAGCTTTACCTCTTTCCGAACCCTCGCGGCTTCCGCAAGGTCGTTTTTCGCTTCGCAAAGCTTGGCGTATTCTTCGCCGTATTTCACGAACATACCCGCAATGAACACGCTTTCCGCCTTTCCGCTTTCAAAATTAGAACAGGTCTGAAAGCTTTCTCCGGGGGTTTTTGAAAAACAGTTCAGGTTAAGACAGTCGTTCCAGTCTGCTCTGCCGATGAGCGGCAGTCCGTGCGGACCTTTGTGTGTTATCGTGTAATTTATCGACCGTTTTAGGTGTTCGATAAGCGGCGCGCGGTCGTTTTCGTCGTTGTTAAAAGGCACGCTTTCTTCGAGAACTGAAAAATCTCCCGTTTCCGCAACGTAAGCGTAGGTGCAGGCGATAAGCCATAACGGATCGTCGTTAAAGCCGCCGCCCACGTCCGCGTTGCCGCGCTTTGTCAGCGGCTGATACTGATGCCATGTAGAGCCGTCGGGGAGCTGAATGGAAGCGATGTCTATAATGCGTTCGCGCGCTTTTTCGGGCAGAATATGCGCAAAACCGAGCAAATCCTGACAGGAATCGCGAAAGCCCATTCCGCGCCCTATGCCGCTTTCGTAATAGCTTGCGCTGCGACTCATAAGATATGTGATTAAACATTGATACTGATTCCAGATATTAACCGTGCGGTCGAATTTCTCGTCCGTGGTTTTCACCGAAAATTTATCGAGCAGCTCCGCCCATCTTCTTTTTAACTCGTCGAATTCCGCGTAAACCGCCTTTTCGTCCGAATATTTTTCGATTAAGCGTTCCGCTTTTTTCTTATTTATGACGTTCGGGGCTTCCCATTTGTCGTTTTCGTCGTTTTCGACGTAGCCGAGAAGGTATACGAAAGAAATTTCCTCGTTCGGCGCGAGCGTTATATTCTTTCTCAAAAACGCAACGGGCGACCAGCCGTGAGCCGTTTCGTTAAAAGAGGTTCTTTTCTTCACCGCTTCGGGGCTGTTGAAGCCGTTGAACTTTCCGAGGAAGGTATCTCTGTCCGTATCGTAGCCGTCGATTTTGTCGTTAAGCGAGAAGAACGCGTAATGATTGCGCCTTTCGCGGTATTCGGTCTTGTGATACACCGCGCCGCAGCGTTCTTTTTCGACTATCTCAACTTCGCCCGTGTTGTAATTGCGCTGGAAGTTAGTCGTATCGTCCTGCGCGTTCCAAAGACAAAATTCCACGCCGCCGTAAACGGATAAAGCCTTTTCTTTGCCAGAATCGTTGCGGATTTTCAAGAGGTTTATTTCGCAGGAGTCGTTTGTCGGCACGAAGCAGGTAAGCTCGGCGTAAATTCCGTTTTTAACGCTTTCAAAAACGGTGTAATTAAGCCCGTGACGGCATTTATAAAAGTCGAGCGGGGTTTTACTCGGTAAAAACGCGGGCGAACAAACCGTCGTTTCGTCGGCGATATAATAATATCTTCCGCCGTTGTCCGTCGCGGGGGAATTGTAGCGATAGCGGGTTATTCTCCGAAGCTTTGCGTCGCGGTAAAACGAATAACCTCCCGCCGTGTTGGAAATAATCGAAAAGAACCCGTCTCCCGCAAGATAATTTATCCAAGGGAGAGGGGTGTATGGCGTGTCTATAACGTATTCTTTGCGTTCGTCGTCGAAGTGTCCGAATTGCATTTTCTAAAAAGCTCCTTATAACTTTTAACGGCTAAATGATAGCAAATTAAACCGCGCGTGTAAATGCGAAAGCTTTCTTAAAAGAAGAAATCTAAAAAAAATATTAAGAAAACGTATTGCATTTCCTTTAAGTATGCCTTAAAATTGCGATATAAATTCATTATAATTCTGTATAGAGGTAAGAAATGAAAAATAATTTCGTCTGGGGCGCGGCTTCGGCGGCGTATCAGGTAGAGGGCGCGTGGAACGAGGACGGCAAAGCTCCGACAATCTGGGACGAGTTTACTCACGATAAAAAGGCGTTCAGAGCGCAGTCGGGCGACGTCGCCTGCGACCATTATCACAGATTTAAAGAGGACGTGGCTCTTATGCGCGAGCTGGGGCTTAACTCTTACAGATTTTCGGTAAGCTGGGCGAGAATCTGCCCGAGCGAAGGAACGGTCAATCGTAAGGGCTTGGAATTTTACGGCGCGCTCATTGACGAGCTTTTGTCGAACGGGATAAAGCCTATGCTCACCCTGTATCACTGGGATATGCCGTTGTGGGTATACGAAAAGGGCGGGTTTTTGAACCGCGAAACGACGAAATATTTCGCGGATTACGTTTCCGTCGTTGCGGAAGCCTTCGGCGACCGCGTAAAGGATTATATAACTATAAACGAGCCGCAGTGCGTTCTGCACGGCGGACTGTATTCGGACGCTCTCGCCCCCGGAATAAAGCTTACCCTTAAAGAGCTGCTTCTTGCCGCGCACAATCTTCTGCTTTGTCACGGAGAAGCGGTAAGGGTTTTAAGAAACAAGGTAAGCGGGGCGAAAATAGGGCTTGCGACCTGCGGGTGGATAACCTGTCCCGCGGACGAAACGGAGGAGAGCGAGAAAAAGGCTTACGAAAACTTTTTCAGGGTTTGGAAGGAGCAGCCTATGAATTGCATGTCGCCTCTTTCCGATACCGTTTATCTCGGCGATTATCCGAAGGAATATTACGAATATTTCGGGGAATATCTGCCGGAGATAACAGCGGAGGACTTAAAGCTTATTTCGGAGCCGCTCGATTTTATAGGGCAGAACATATATTCGGGGTTTTATATGGATAAAAACGGCGAATACGCGCCTTTTAAGGACGGTTCGCCGCAAAACGATATGGGCTGGGACGATATTCCCGAAGCGGTGTATTACGGACTGAAATTCCTTTATAAAAGGTATGGCAAGCCGATTATAATAACCGAAAACGGAACTGCGCAGAACGACAGGGTGTGTCTTGACGGAAGGGTTCACGACGCGTACCGCATAGACCTTACGGCAAGATACCTTCTTCAAACGGAAAAAGCCGTTCGCGAGGGAATCCCCGTAAACGGCTATTATCACTGGGCGTTTACCGATAATTTCGAGTGGAAATGCGGTTTTGCAAAACGCTTCGGGCTGGTGTTTATAGATTACCAGACGCAGAAGAGAATCAAAAAAGATTCGTTTTACTTCTATAAAAAGGTCATAGAAACGAACGGCGAAATTTTAAGTTCGCCCGAAAAGCTGTTTCAGATAAAGGAGTCGTAAAGCTTTCCGATTTCGGCTTTTATTCCGTAAAATTTAATCAACTCGGAAACGGAAACGACCTGATACCCCACGGCTTTGAGGTCGGGAAGAAGCCTTTTCACCGCGCCGACCGTCTTGTCGTAGCCCTGATGCATAAGCACTATTCCGCCGTCCGTAAGATTAGAAAAAACGGTATTGTATACGTCGTTTTCGGTGACGGCGTTATCGAAATCGTTCGTGCCGAGCGCGCCCGTCCAGTTTATAAACGTGGTTTTATAAAGCGACAGAACGCGGCTGTCCGCGTGACCGCCCGCGGGGCGTACGAGATGCACGTCTTTCCCGTCGAAAGCCTTCAATTTCTCGTCGGTCAGTTTAAGCTCTTCTATAACCTTATTGTCCGAAAGAGAGGTAAGGTTTGAGTGAGTATAGGTGTGGTTTCCAAGCTCGAAACCCATAGAAACGGCTCTTTCGAGCGTTCCCGAATTTTCGTCGGTAATTTTAGAGCCTATCGTAAAAAGCGTGGCGTGGGCGATATAGTCGGGGTTTTCTTCGTTGAATTTCTTAAAAACGTCGAGGAGGTCGTCCGTTTTTTCGGTCGGACCGTCGTCGAACGTAAAGGCTATAAGCCTGCGATTATTCCCTATATGCGAAACGTCGGTCGCGGAAACGTCCCACAGCTCGGCGGGTTGTTCGGGTGCGGACGGCTGTTCGGGCGCGGTAGTCGAAGAACCGGTTAAGGCGCACGCCGTCTGTAAAGAGAACGCGAGCGCAAGAACGAATAGCAGAGATAAGAAAAGCAATTTTTTCATTTAAGTCACCTCGACGCAAATAATAACATATATAAAAGAAAAAATCAATTTTCCCTCGGTTCAGGATAAGAAATCTAAAAAAAAAGATAAAAAAAAGACTATCGTTTATCGCGGGGATATTTTATAATACAAGCAATCGAAAGCTTGACGGCAAGCGTTTGAACGAATCGTCGGTTTTGACCGACAACCGCTTCCCGCGTACGGTCGGGAAAAAACTTCGGATATTATAAAGCTTGAAAACGGTAAGGAGAAAAGGATGAAAATCAAAGCGAAAGCGTGCGCGACCGCCGCCGACGAAAAAACTCAAAAACCGAAAATCAATCTCAAAAGGTATTTAAACGACAATAAGTACGTTTATATTATGATGCTTCCCGTTATCGTGTGGTTCGGGATTTTTTGCTACTGGCCCATCACTTGGATAAGAATGGCGTTTTACGATTACAGTCTTACGCACGGCTTTGCGGGCAGTACCTTCGTGTTTTTCAATGACTTCCTCGATTTTTTCGAGGATCAGTTCTGGCATCTTCTCGACAACACCCTCGCGATAAATATTCTCGCGCTCGTGTTTCTGTTCCCCGCAGCGATAATTCTCGCCCTCGCCTTCAACGAGGTAAGGAATAAAGGTTATAAAAAGGTTCTTTCTATAATCAGCTATCTGCCGCACTTTTTGTCTACGGCGGCTCTCGTAGGGTTCATCACTTCTTTATTAGATCCTTCGAGCGGGCTTTTGGGACAGGTTTGCAAAACGCTTAACGTTCCGTATAACAACTCGCTTTTATACAAGGCGGAAGCGTTCCGCGGAATACAGGTCGTATCGGGCATCTGGCAGACGGTCGGGTGGAACTCCATTATTTACAGCGCGGCTATGACTTCGATAGATCCCTGCTTATACGAGGCGGCGGAGATAGACGGCGCGGGCAAGTGGCGGGAAATAATTTCCATAACCCTTCCTTCCATTCTTCCGACCATCGTTATAATGCTGATTATGCAGATCGGCGCGATAATGGGCAGTAACTTTGAAAAGATTTATTTAATGCAGAATAACGGCAACCTCGAAAAATCGGAGGTTATAGCGACGTTCGTGTATAAAACGGCGTTCAAGGACTATAACTACGGGCTTTCGACGGCGGTCGGCTTGTTCAATTCGGTAGTCGCGCTGGTACTCGTGACGATTGCGAATATTTTCAGCAAAAAGTTTGCCGAAACGTCTTTGTGGTAAGGAGCGGTTTATGAGCGGTATCAGAAAAATAAAAAGAAGCGTTCCCGCAAAGATAGGTTATGCGGTGCTGCTGATAATTCTTACTATTCTCGCGGTTACGGTAATATATCCCTTTATCAATATGATAGCGATTTCTCTTTCGGACACTTCCGCCGTAAGAAGCGGCGCTATAACCCTTTTTCCGAAGGTGTTCGCGGACGGGCGTTACCGCGTGGGCGCAACGTGGGAGGTTTATAAAACGGTAGCCGCCAACAAGGCTATTTACCTCGGCTATCTCAACACGATAAAGGTCTGCGTTTTAACCTGCGCGCTGTCGCTTTTATTGACGAGCTTTGCGGCGTACCCGATGGCGTTTTCCAAATTGAAGTTCAAAAAGCTTTATACGCAGTTTATAGTGATAACTATGTGGTTTTCGGCAGGCACGGTGCCGAATTATATGGTCGTAAAATCCTTGGGACTTATAGATTCGCACTGGTCGCTTATACTTTGCACCACGCTCAGCGCGTATAACATCATAATAATGCGCGGATTTTTCTACGGAATACCTAAATCCATCGTGGAATCCGCAAAGATAGACGGCGCGAACGACTTTACCATTCTTTTCAGAATGATACTCCCTAATTCTCTGCCCATTCTCGCGACGATAGGGCTTTGGATAGTGGTAGGGCAGTGGAATCAGTATCAGAATCCGCTTCTTTATATAGAATCGGACGAAAAGAGAGTTTTGCAGCAGGTGCTGGCGACGGTTATCAGCTCGGCGGACTCGAAGGACTTCGATATAAGCGGCTCGAACTTCGGTATAGAGCAGGTCAGAAACGCCGCGCTTATGTTCACTATGCTGCCCATACTCGTGGCGTTCCCGTTCTTCCAGAAATTCCTTATTTCGGGTACTATGACGGGCGCGGTCAAAGAATAAAAATAAAAAATCTGCGGGGGCAAGCTCTCCGCAACGGAGGAAGATAATGAAGAAAACGAACTTTAAAAAGCTTATCGCAACGGCTCTCGCGGGGGTGACGGTATTTTCGCTTTTCGCGGGGTGTCGCGTAGACGTCGGCGGAAACAAGACCGAAAGAAGGGAGAGAACCCCGAGAAGCGAGTACGCGCAGGATTATAACTACGATTTTTATTCCAGGGATAAGCTCACCATAAAAATTCTCGCGCCCATAAACGAGGGCAAGTTCAGCAAAACCGAAAACCTTATTCCCGAAATAGAAAAGGCGACGAACACCAAGCTCGACGTGGTTTTCACCAGCGAAGAAGCGTTCGGCGACAGGCTCGTAACCTCGCTCGGCAGCAGCGATACGCCCGAGCTTTTCTGCCGCGTACCCAACCGTCAGGCACTCATAAGAGACGGCGCGGCGTACCCCTTATACGACCTTCTGATGCAGTACGCGCCGAATTATATGGACACGCTGGAAAGCTATAACGATCCGAATATGATATTAGAGCTTACGGACGTGGCTTCGTTCGAGATTTATTCTATGATGAATATCCGCGAACCCGAATGTCAGCTTTCGTTCCTTATAAGAAAGGACTGGCTGGACGCGCTTAATCTCGAAGTACCCGAAACGTGGGACGAGTTCGTGAACGTGTTGCAGGCGTTTAAGGACGGAGATCCCAACGGCAACAGCGACAATAACGACGAAATTCCGTTCTCCGTGCAGGATATAACGAACCTGCGCTATGCGTTCGGCATAAACACGAGATACTATTTCGCTATGGACGGGGATAAATACGTTCCCACCGTTTATCATTCTCAATACAAAAATTATCTGGAAGCTTTGCAGGAATTGTTCGCGGCGGGACTTTTAGACAATACCTATAACGAGCGCGGCTATTCGGGCATACAGAACCTTATGGGCAACAACACCCTCGGCTGTACCGTTTATTATTCCGAATATGCAAAGCTCGGAACGGAGGACTTGCACAAAAATCAGCATAACGGCACTTGGATAGGTATTCAGCCGATTAAAGGACCTAACGGCGATTCGGGTATTCAGAGCGCGGGCGGATTTGAAAACAACTTTATGATTTCCTCCAAGGTGAGCGCGGATAAAGCGCGCGAAATAGTTCGCTTTATGAACTGGTTCTACACCGAAGAAGGCAAAAATCTTCTCAACTACGGCGTGGACGGCAAGCACAACACCGTCAACGCGGACGGCACGCGCACGATAAAGCCCGAATACGCAAACTTTACCGCCGCGCGCAAAGCGGGTATGCTTTTCGAGTCGTTCAACTACCGCTTTACTATGGACGCGTATCTGCAATACGTTTTCAACGGCAACACCGTGAATAATCTTGCGGCAACCGACAGATTGTTTTACGACGCGCTCGGTCTCGGCGACGAGAACGGCGTGGGAAGATATAACTTCGTCAAGAACTGCTTCTGTCTTTATACCGACGAATGGACGAAAAAGTCCACCACCCTCGAAAGCGCAATGAATACTTTTGAAGAAAACGTCATCAAGGGCAAATTTTACGGAAGCAAATTAGATTCCGAGCTGGAAAAGCTTAAACAGCAGTACAAAACTGTGTACGAACAGGCTGCGGAGGCCTATGCGGAGCTGAAAAAATAAACCCGTAACGGTTAAGTGAGTATGAAACCTTCTGCTTATCTCTTAAAAAACGGAATATTGTATATAAACGGAAAAGCCGCTTTCGGGATAGGCAGTCATTATTATCCGTCGTATCACCCGCAGAAAGTACCCGTACCCGAAAACGGAGACCGTATCGGCGAGATGAAAAGAGATTTCGCCGATATGAAAGCCGCGCGAATAAATATCGTGCGGACGGCGGCGTTAGGCTCTTTTTGCGAGGAAAACGGAGTTCTCAAAGGAGATTTTCCTTTGGGCAAGGCTATCGCGGAGGAGCTTGAAAGGCTCGGAATCGCGCTGACGGTGCGGCTTAACGGGTACGATAACGGGTTAAACGAATATCCCGACGAAAGAATGCTCGACGAAAACGGCGAGCCGCTCGTTAAAAGCTGGTCGCAGTTTATAACGAACAGCGTTTGCCACGAGGGCGCGAAGTCGGATAACGAAAAGGTCACGGCGGTCGGAGCGGAATATTTCGGCAGGTTCGATAACGTGGTAGGCTTTCAGATATTCAACGAACCCGCGTTCCCGTACGAAGGCTTTTACGATTATAACCCGAATACGGTGGAGGAATACAGAAAAACTCTTATAAAAAGAGGGGTGAAGGAAGCGGAGGCTTATCCGCCGCGCCGTCGCCCGACGTATTCGGAATCCCCCGAAAGGTGGATAGACTGGCGGCTTTTTAACGCCGAAAAATTCAACGATTACCTTAATTTTCTCGCGGAGACCGCAAAGAAGCGCAAGCCCTCCGCGGAAACGTTCACCTGTATGACCTGTTGCCCCGTGCAGATAGGCAGCAGTATGCGCGGCGCGGATTTTTTCAGAGTCGCGGAAAAAATGGATATAGTCGGAATGACGCTTTATCTCGAATGTAAAGGCGCGTTTTATTACGAACATTCGCGCGTTACCGATTACGCGGAAAGCGCGGCGGCGGCGTTCGGAAAGCATTTCTGGCTTATAGAATACGACGCCAGAGCCGAGATGTCCGCAAAGGATTTCGAGACGGAAACCTACGCCGCGATAGGCAGCGGAGCGAAAGGCGTTATGTATTATCAGTGGCGCGGAGACTACGATTTTAAGGATTCTCCCGAACCGAACGGCTTCGGAATTATTTATAACGACCGCACCCCGACCGAAAAATACGCCGCGGCGATGAAAATGCACGAAATGCTGTATCGGTTAAGCGACAGAATAGTTTGCAAAGAGCGCGTGCGGCAGGGCGTTGCGATTTTATACAGCGAACGCGCAAACGCTTATTACGACGCGGTCTGCAACGGCGATAACAAAAACGCGTGGCAAGGCAAGGAAAGCAACGTTTTCGCGGCGATGAACGTTTACAGAAAGTTTAAACGCGAATTCGTTTCGCCAACGGCGGTGCGGGCGAGCGAGCTTAACCGTCTGCCGTTTGCGGTGAACGCGCTTATAATTCCCGCCGAAAACGGACTGTCGGAAGCGGAAAAAGCCGAAATAGAGATCTTTGAAAGGGGCGGCGGCAAGGTTTATTATTACGACGTGTACGTCGATTCGTTTAAGCCCGCAAGCTTTTCGGGCAGGTGGTACGAAGCTTACGAAATTATAGAGGAATGCGGCAAAAAGATAGCTTCCGTCAGCGAGAAAAAGGTTGACTTAAAGTTCTTGGAGGACGAGAGCGAGTACGCGATTACGGTTATAGATTTTGCGGAGGACGCCCGCGCGCTGAAAAATACGGAAATTGTTTTGGAAGCGGAAACGAGCGGAGAAAACTGCGTTTTTGCGGACGGAGACGGCGACAGAGCTTTGCCCGTCATATCGGACGGCGGGAAAAAGAAAATTGTCGTGGACAGGCTCGTAAACGGCGGAGTGATTTTTATAAAGAAAGGATAAATTATGGCAAAATTCGTTACGTTCAGCTTTGACGACGGCGTGGAACAGGACGTGCGGTTCGTCGGGAAATTAAATAAATACGGCTTTAAGGCGACTTTCAACATAAACACGGGCATACAAACCCGCGCCAACTGCTGGGTAAACGAGGGCGTGGAAATTCACCGAATGAACATAAAGGGGCTTAAAAAGCTGTACGAGAGACACGAGATAGCCGCGCATACCTTAACGCACCCGTTTTTGGAAAAGCTCGACGAGGAAACTATTTACAACGAAATTTATTACGATAAAAAGAATATCGAAGAATGGTTCGATAAAGAAGTCGTCGGTATGGCGTATCCTTACGGAACGTACGACGAAAGAGTGATAAAAATCGCCCGCGACGTCGGCATCAGGTATGCGAGAACGGCGGGTACGAGTATGAAATTCACCGTTCCCGAAAACCTTATGAAATATGCGGGAACTTGTCATTTTTCCAACTCCGAAATATACAGGCTCATAGACGATTTCGACAGGCTCGAAGACGACGGAACGAGGAACGTTCTGTATATCTGGGGGCATACCTACGAGTTCGACGTTTTAGATAAGTGGGGGCTTTTAGACGATATTTTGGAAAGACTGAAAAAAGTTAAGGCGGATTTCGTTACCAACAGAGAAGCCTTCGGCTTGTAACGGGAGTATAAACCCGTATATAAATCTATATATAATTCGGTTTACGAAAAAAAGAACGCCCGCCGCGGTTTGCGGGCGGGCGTTTTAAGAATCGCCGAACTGCCGATTATATTTTGTAGTATTTGTTCATACTTTTGCGATAATCGTTCGGGGTGATTTTCACCTCGCGCTTAAAAATCGCGTTGAAATACGATTGAGAGCTGAATCCGCAGTTTATTACGATGTCGGTTATTGTCGCGTCGCTTTCGAGAAGCATTTTCTTCGCGGCGTTGATTTTCTGATTGATTATATATTGATGCGGGGTAACGCCCGTGACCTGCGTGAACAGCTTATGGAAGTAATTCGGGCTTAAAAAGACGTGGTTTGCAACGTCTTTCAGTTGAATGTTCCGATTGTAGTTTTTGATGATGAATTTTTTCGCCTGCGTAATGGCTTTGGAAACGTTTCCGTTGACGAATTTCTGTTTTTCGTAAAAATCGCGGTTTTCGGCAAGACGGAAAACGATTTCGTTTATGTGGCTGGTTATCCTCAGCTCCGCGTACGCGCTGTCCTCGGCGTTTCTGTATTTGAGAAGGGAGAAAAAGCGGTCGAGAAAAACCTTCGCGTTAAACGCCTGCATTTTCGGCGGGAGCGAGTCGAGAATTTCTTTTATGCGCCCGTCTTCTACCGAAAGATACAGATAGTAGCACTTGAACGGATTGACGGAATATCTCACGTCGCCGGGCTTGCAGATGATAAGAGTATATTGTTCTATGTCGTATTTGACTTCGTTGATATAGGTCGTGCCGGACTTGGAAAGATACAGTTCCACTTCGTAAAGACGGCAAACCCTCGGCGGCGTGGTGGTTTTCTTTTTGTGTATCCATTCCGACTGAACGGAATCGAAGTACCCCGAATCGACGTAATTGAACCGAGACGAAATTTCCATTGCTCCTCCGAAAAAAGAATATTTCAAAAAATTTTTCGTTCTTATAGAGTATAACATTTTATAAACAATAAATCAACGTAACTGTGCAAAATGGTAAAAATTTTATGAAAATAACGTTTTTAGGACAGAACGGATTTTTAATCGAAAGTAAGAATTCAACATTCGTGATAGATCCGTACCTTTCAAATTCGGTAGAAAAAATCGAGCCGAAAAACAGGCGCAGACAGAAAATCGACGAGAGCTTTCTTAAAATAAAGCCGAACGTGGTTATCATAACCCACTCGCACGCAGACCATTACGACGAGGAAACGCTCGATAAACTGCTCGAAAACAATGCGGGCGCGACTTTGCTCGTTCCGCCTTCGGTTTTTTTCGGGGCGAAAAAGCGTTATCCCGATTGTAACTGCGTGTATTTTAGGAGCGGCACGAGCTATTCTGCGGGCGGCGCGCTGTTTACCGCGGTCAAGGCGGAGCATTCCGATCCCGAGGCGATAGGCGCGATAATTTCCTGCGAGGGCAAAACGCTGTATTTTACGGGCGACACGCTGTACAGCGAAAGGGTGATGAACAGCCTTCCCGATAAAAGGTTCGACGCGGTTTTTCTGCCGATAAACGGGCGCGGAAACAATATGAACGTCTCGGACGCGGAAAGGTTCGCTTTGCGGGTAGAAGCGCGCTTCGTCGTGCCGACGCATTTCGGAATGTTCGACGATATGACGGGAAAAGAGCTGAAACTGAAAAACGTAGTGATTCCCGAAATTTATAAGGAGATAGAAATAAAATGAAGATAACAGACGTAAAAACGTTCGTGGTGGACTGTTTCAGGACGAACTGGGTGTTCGTGAAGGTGTATACGGACGAGGGTATCTGCGGCGTGGGCGAGGGTACTTTGGAATATAAGGAAAAGGCGCTTTGCGGCGCGGTGGAACATCTTAAAAATTACCTTGTGGGCAAAGACCCGCGCACGATAGAAAAGCATTATCACGATATTTACCGCGACGCGTACTGGCGCGGGGGCGCGGTGCTTATGAGCGCGCTTTCCGCGGTCGAGTGCGCGCTTTGGGATATTCTCGGCAAGTCGCTCGGCGTGCCTGTGTATCAGCTTCTCGGCGGCAAGGTAAACGACGATTGCAGAATATACGTCAACGGCTGGTTTTCGGGCGCAAAAACTCCCGAAGAGTTCGCCGAAAAGGCTAAAATCGCCGTAAAGCGCGGCGTTACCGCTATGAAATGGGATCCTTTCGGAAAAAGTTATCTCCAAATTTCCAACAAAGATCTCGACACCGCGCTCGAATGCGTGGCAAGAGTAAGAGAAGCGGTCGGAAGCGACGTGGACTTGCTTATAGAAGGACACGGCAGATTCGACGTGCCTACGGGAATAAAGATAGCGAAAGAACTCGAACAGTTCAAGCCTATGTGGTTTGAAGAACCCGTTCCGCCGAATAATTTAGAGGCGTTAAAGGCGGTGCGGGATAAATCGCCCGTGGCTATTTCCGCAGGGGAAAGGCTGTATACCCGTTTCGATTACAACAGACTGTTCGAGCTTCGCGCGGCGGACTATATTCAGCCGGACGTTTCGCACGCGGGCGGGATAATGGAGCTTAAAAAAATCGCGGCGATTGCGGAGGCGAATTATATTCCTTTCGCGCCGCATAATCCTTCGGGGCCCGTCGCAAACGCGGCAACCTTACAGCTCGCGGCGTGCTGCCCGAATTTCTGTATTCTCGAAATAATGTATTCGGACGTGGATTATCGCAGATTCGTTACGAACGAAAATCTGGTTTACGAAAACGGAAGAATAAAAATAGGCGACAAAGCGGGGCTTGGAATAGAGCTTAACGAAGAAGAGTGCTTAAAGCACCCGTACGTCGAGCATAATCTTCGCCATTATACGGGCGCGCTTACCGATATTCGCCCGCCGAAAACCGAATTTTATTTTTAAGGGGCAAAGCTATGACTGAAAAATGGGCGTTCGTTACGGGCGCGTGCGTGAATACGGGCGCGGCGATTGTGGAAAAATTCGCAAAAGAAGGCGAAAACGTGGTTTTTACGGGCAGAGACGCGGAGCGCGTGACGGAGGCGGAAAGGAGTTATCGCGAAAAATATCCGCAGGTAAAAATAGTCGGCAAGGTTCTCTGCTCGCTTAAAGAGGATTTATCGGCGGACGAAGAGGGCGTCGAAAGGCTTTTTGTCGAGTTGGATAAAGAAGGTATAACGATAACGGACGTTATTCTTAACGCCGCGGACCTCGGGGTGGGCTTTTTCGCAATCGAAAGCCCGCTTTGCGATTTCGTAAGGGTTATAAATACCAACCTCGTGTGGAATTTCTGCATAATTCGGAGCGCGGCAAAAAGAATGATTAAAAACGGCGGCGGAAGCATAACCTTTATAAATTCCAACACCGCATACAGAGCGATACCCGAGAGGGCGGCGTATTCGGCGTCGAAGGGCGGACAGCTCGGGCTGATGCGCGCGCTCGCGCTCGACCTCGGCAAATACGATATAAGGGTGAACGCGATTCTTCCCGGAATGATTCATACGGACAGAACGGATAAAAACCCCGAATTTTATAAAAACGTGCCGTCCGCGTTTTCGCCGCTTAAAAGCATAGCGGAAGGCTCGGATATAGCCGACGCGGCGTGGTATTTCGCGGCTCACGCAAAAAATACCACGGGTGCGGAGCTTACCGTCGATTGCGGAAATATGATTCAGCTTTATCCCATAATTCCGTAATTTGTCGAAAGTTTAAAAGCGTATAAAAGGAAATAAAGGGCAGCCGAGCGTATTCGCTCGGCTGCCCGATTTGCTTAACAATAGATAATATATAAAAGGAAAAGAGATTATTTCTTTTTAAGCCCCCTGACCGTGGCGGAGACCAAAGAGGAAAGATATTCTTCGTCCTCTAAATTTTCTACGAGATACATAGGCTTTGCGCCTTCGTACGGGAGAGCTTTTTCTAAATTAAAGCATTCGTTCGTCGCGGTTATTTTTACAAGAAATCTGTCGTCGAAAACCCCGCCGAAGTAAACGCCTTCCGAATAGAACATATATTCGCCCATCATCGCCCTGAAAGTTATTTCCCCCGCATTCCTCAGCTGTTCGAGGATAAAATCTCTGTATTCCTTTGTAGAAGACATATTTTTCTCCGTTTTTTTGTTTTTAGTATACTACTTTTCCCGCGAAAATACAATAATTATAAGCGGAAAACGAAGAACGTCAAAAGTTACTATCGCGTCGAGATTCTTCGTAAGCAGGAGCAAGAAGCAAGTCTCAGAATGACAAACAGGGGTTTTGTATAGAGATTGTATGACGGCGGGAGCAAGCCCCCGCCCTACGGGTTGTATACAGTTTGTAACTGTACAATAAGAAAAGCACGGGCAACCTGCTGTCTGCCCCTTAAAGATTAAGGGGCAAGGTTAGTATGAGGTATGTACGATAAGTAATGAGGGGTTTTGAGGAGTTTTCATATTAGGGAGAGCGGGAGAGGGGAAGAACGGATTAGGAAAACAGTTCTTCCCCTCTCGCAAAAAAGAAAAGTAAATTGTGTCATTCTGAGCAATACCCGCAAAGACAATCCCGCGAAGAATCTCAAAAGATAGTTTTGTGTAGAGATTCTTCGTAAGCAGGAGCAAGAAGCAAGTCTCAGAATGACAAACAGGGGTTTTGCATAGAGATTCTTCGTAAGCAGGAGCAAGAAGCAAGTCTCAGAATGACAAAACAAGATTTTTCGTGTAGAAGTTCGTCAACGGCGGGAGGTGCCTCTCCGCCCATCGTCGCGGGAGCGGAAGCGTTCTTTCCGCGTTCCGTTTGACAACATTTTTTTAAAGTAGTATAATACGAAATAATAAAAAGACGAAAACGCTTTCGGCGGCGCGCCATTTCGCAAAGTTCAACGCGAAAATCAAAAATTCGCCGTACCGTAAACGCGGAGGAATAATCCTATTTTGAAAAGGAAGATTTTTACTTCGGCAAGAGTAATCGTTCTGGGGTTTCTTGCGGTGATGACCGCAGGAACGCTTTTATTATGTCTGCCGATAGCTTCTAACGGCGAGCCTTGCTCGTTTATCGACTGCCTTTTTACCGCGGTTTCCGCTGTGTGCGTGACGGGACTTGCGGTGAGAAACACCGCTACGCAGTGGAGCTTTTTCGGGCAGTTCGTCATTCTTTTATTGATACAAATCGGCGGACTCGGCGTGGTTACAGTCGCAATGTCGCTCATCAAGGCTACGGGCAGGAAAATAGGGCTTTCGCAACGCAGTATAATGCAGGAAACGCTTGCCGCGCCCGAAATTCGCGGAATAGTCAAGTTCACGCATTTCGTGTTCATCGGCACGTTCGCGGTGGAAGCGATAGGCGCGCTCGTTATGTCGCCCGTGTTTATAAGAGATTTCGGCTTCTTAAAGGGCGTCTGGATGAGCATTTTTCATTCGGTTTCGGCGTTCTGCAACGCGGGCTTCGATATTCTGGGGGTGGAAACGCCTTTCGTTTCCCTCACGGGCTATGCGGATAACGCGGTGATAAATATCGCGATAATGCTTCTGATTATAATCGGCGGACTCGGGTTTCTCACTTGGGAAGACGTGAAAAAGCACGGCGTGCATATAAAAAGATACCGCACGCAGAGTAAAATCATACTCGTGACGACCGCGCTTTTAATAATCGTACCCGCCGCGTACTTCTTCTTTTTCGAGTTCGCGGGCGAGCCTTTCGGGAAAAGGCTGCTCGTATCTTTGTTTCAGGCGGTCACGCCGAGGACTGCGGGCTTCAATTCCGTTCCCGCGAGCGAAACGAGCGACGCGGCGCACGTTCTGGAAATTATTCTTATGCTGATAGGCGGTTCGCCCGGCTCGACTGCGGGCGGACTTAAAACGACCACGTTCGCGATACTCGTGCTGGCAAGCCTTTCGGTGTTCAGAAAAAGAGACGATACCTGCGTGTTTAAGCGCAGAATTTCCGATAAAACGGTTAAAACGGCGTGCGCGGTGGCGTTTATGTATATCGCGCTGTTTATAGTCGGCGGCGTGGCGATTTACGTCGCGGAAGGCAAAACGGAGGGCGTTACTATGCTTTCCGCGCTGTACGAAGCGGCTTCCGCAATCGGCACGGTAGGGCTTACGCTGGGAATAACGCCGTCGCTCGGAATATTCTCCAAAATAGTGCTGATGCTTTTAATGTTTATCGGACGGGTGGGCGCGCTTACTATGATTTACGCGACCGTTTCCACCGCGAGCAACGAATACAGACTGCCCGAAGAAAAGGTTTCCGTAGGCTGAAAATCGGCTAAAAATCGGCGGAACACGGGTTAATAAACGGCTTGACGACGGATAAAAAACTAATAGCCGCTCGGTCGGGCAAAAGAATTGAAAGGAGTTTAATATGAAATCGGTTTTATTGATAGGATTAGGAAGATTCGGCAGACACATCGCCGCAAAGCTTAACGAAATGGGACACGAGGTGATGGCGGTCGATAAAAAAGAGGACAGAGTGAATCACGTTCTGCCGCTCGTGTCGAACGCGGTCATCGGCGACGCGACTAACCCCGAGTTTTTAAAAACGCTCGGAATAAAGAATTTCGATGTGTGCATAGTCGCCGTCGGCAACGATTTTCAGGGTTCGCTGGAAACGACCTCGCTTCTTAAAGAAATGGGCGCGAAGCTCGTGGTTTCGAGGGCTTCCGCGGACAGACAGGCGAGCCTCCTCAAAAAAATCGGCGCGGACGAGATAGTGTATCCCGAAAAGCAGCTTGCGAGCTGGACGGCGATTCGCTATACCTCCGACCATATTTTCGATTATATAGAACTCGACAAAGATTATTCGATATACGAGGTGGCTGTTCCCGAGGAGTGGCAGGGAAAAACCGTAGGCGAAGTGGATACGCGTAAAAAATATTCGATAAACCTTCTGGGCATAAAAAAAGACGGCAAAATGGACCCCGTGATTTCGCCGGATACCGTTCTCGGCGGGGGCGTAACCCTTCTCGCACTCGGAAAATACAAGGATTTGCAGAAGTGCTTTAAGATTTAAGCTTTTTAGTATCGGGCAGAAAAGCAATTACGAATTGACAATTGACCTGCCGATTACGAAAAAGGCGCAAAAGACTTAAAAAAGACTTGCGGAAAAAGGCTTCCTCCGAGAACGTGCGGCGGAAGCCCTTTTTATCCGAATCGTTCTTTTCAGCGCGTCGTCGTATTATCCGTCGTCTGCCCCCATAAGCAGTAGTTGTTGCCCGTGGAAAGAAGCGCGAGAAGCAGTAAAAGCTGGGTGGTGTTTATGGTATTATTATTCGTAAGTAAAAACAAAAGCGCAACGAGAGTGAGATTATTGGAATTCATTTTTATCTCCTTAAACCTTTATTTTTAATTTCGTCAATAATCTATTATATGCGAGCGGGTTCGACAAAATGCGTGCCGAGCCGTCCGCGCCCTTTTTCCCTCTTTATGATACAATATATGTGCAATCGTTAGAAATTGCCAGAATATTTTTAAGGGAGAAAGCTTTATGCAACAAATGTTACTCGACAAAAGACTTCAAGATATGGTTACGGAATACGTTCCGCAGGGCGAAATTTTAGACGACCTCGTCAGCTTCTTTTCCATATTTTCCGACTATACGCGGCTGAAAATGATTTCCGCGCTCGCCATTTCCGAAATGTGCGTGACGGATATGTCGCGGCTTCTTAAACTCAATCAGACCACCGTTTCTCATCAGTTGAGGCTTCTTAAAAACCTCAACGCGGTAAAGACCAAACGGCAGGGAAAAGTAGTTTTTTATTCCCTCCGCAACGACGCGCTTTCGGACGTTCTTCTTAAAGGCGTGGAATTTCTGGGCTATTAAACCCGCGTTAAAACCGCTTGTAAAACCTCGCAATAAAACCCGTGTTCGGCGCGCCGCAGAACGGGTATTAAACCAAAAAATCGTGATTAAACCCGCGTTAAAACCGCGCGGAAAAATCTAAATCGCGGCGAAAGGCTTTTAACCGCTTGTAATTATATCCGAAATCGTGGTATACTTATATCGTGAGCGTTTTAGAGGACAAAATAAAAAATCTTCCGACCAACCCCGGCGTATACGTTATGCTGGACAAGGACGGGCAGATTATTTACGTCGGTAAGGCGAAAAATCTTAAAAACCGCGTAAGACAATATTTTTTCAACTCGGTAAAGACCGAAAAGGTTATGGCGATGGTAAGTAATATCGCCGACTTTTACTATATAATCGCGCCGAGCGAGATAGACGCGCTGTCTCTCGAAAACAACCTCATCAAAAAGCACAAGCCGAGATATAACATACTCTTAAAGGACGACAAAACCTATCCGTACCTGAAAATCAACCTTAAAGAAGCGTTTCCGACATTTACGGTCACACGCAAGATAAAAAAGGACGGCGCAAAGTATTTCGGTCCGTTTATGGGCGGAATTTCGGTCGCGCAGATTCTCGATACGGTGAACCTTTTATACCTTCTCCGTCCGTGCGACAAAAAGCTTTCGGCGGGAAAAATCGAAAAGCCGTGCCTTAACTATCACATAAAGCGTTGCCTTGCGCCGTGCGCGGGACTCGTTTCCGAAGAGGAGTACGCCGCCCGCGTGAAAGAAGCGGTGGATTTAGTTTCGGGCGATATTTCGGGCGCGGAAAAAACGCTTAAAGAACGAATGACGCGGGCGGCGGAAAACGAAGAGTTCGAGCTTGCGCTTAAATATAAAGAAGCTCTCGCCGCGCTCGATAAATTAAAGCTCCGCAGGGTGACGGCTCTCAACAAGTTTATCAACGCGGACGTTATCGCCTATAAGGCGAACGGCGTGTATTCGGCGGTGAATATTCTGTTTGTGAGAAGCGGCAGAATGAGCGGCGGCAAAAACTTTTCCTTCGAGAGCGCGGCTCTTTCTTCCGCGGACGCGCTTTCGGAATTTATTCTTCGCTATTACCGCGACAACGCGGACGTTCCCGACGAGATAATTTTAGCCGAAGAAATTTCGGACGCGGAAGCCGTTTCGGAATTTTTAAGGCTTCGCCACGGCAAAAAAGCTACGATAATTTGTGCGAAGCAGGGTGTAAGGCGGCAGCTTGCCGAAATGGCGGAAGCCAACGCGGAAGAGCATCTTTCCACCGCGGTGGATAAGATAAAGCATAAAAACGATATGACCGTCGCGGCGTGCGCCGCGCTTAAAGAAAAGCTCGGGCTTAAAAACTTTCCGAAGCGTATGGAATGCTACGATATTTCAAATATTTCGGGTGTGGATAAGGTCGGCAGTATGGTGGTTTTCACTAACGGCGAAGCGGACAGGAACGAATACAGGCGATTTCGCATAAAAAGCTTCGAGGGCGCGGACGATTTCAGGAGTCTTAAAGAGGTGCTGACGAGACGGTTCGAGAGAATGAACACCGATCCCGAAAAGTTCCCGAAGCCCGACCTTATGATAATCGACGGCGGCAAAGGTCAGCTTTCCTCGGTAAAAGAGGTTTTCGACGAACTCGGAATAGAGGGAATAGACCTCATTTCTCTCGCAAAGCGCGAGGAAGAAGTGTTTTTACCGGAAAGAAGCGAATCTATTTTGCTCGACAAAAGCGATTATTGTCTCAGAATGCTGCAAAGAATCAGAGACGAAGCGCACCGATTCGCGATAACCTATTTCAGAACGCTGCACGGCAAACGCTCGCTTTCCTCCGTACTCGACGGGGTGAAGGGACTCGGAAAGGTGAAAAAGCGCGCGCTCCTCGCGCGGTTTAAAGACCTCGGCGGAATTATTTCCGCAACCGAAGAGGAGCTTACCGAGGTGGAAGGGATAGGCAAGGTTCAGGCGAAGAACATTATGGATAAACTTACCGAAGAAGGACTGATTCAGAGATGAAATACAAGCTGTTTGTAAGCGATTTCGACGGAACGCTGGGGAAAGCTCCCGGCAAAATCGAACCCGAAACCGTCGCGGCGATAAAGGAATACGAAAAAAAAGGCGGCATTTTTGCCGTATGCACGGGGAGAATGTTTTCCTCGATTCTGCCCATTTGCAGAGAATACGGGCTTAAAGGTCTCGTTATAAGCTATCAGGGCGCGATGATAAACGACGTGGCGACGGGCAAAACCATTTTCGAGGGCGGAATGGACTATAAGCTCGCGGCGGAGGTCGCGGACTTCCTGATAAAATTCGGCGTGACCGCGCTTGCGGATATAGACGACGTTATGCACCTTTCCTGCGAATGTCCGTACACCGAGTTTTACGAGGCTTCCTGCAAGGTAAAGGGCGTGCATACCCCCGAACTCGTTAAATACATACTCGAAGAAAAACGCACGGTTTTGAAGGTCGGCGGAATGGGCGAGATAGATAAAATCAAGCGCGCGACCGACGAAATAAACGCGAAATACGGCGACAGGCTTGTTGCGAACAACGGCGCGCCTATGCTCGTCGAGGTCGTGGATAAAAGGTACGACAAGAAATTTTCCGTCGAATATCTCGCGAAATATTATAACGTTCCGCTTTCGGAGGTCATAGCCGTCGGGGATTCTACCAACGACATAGAGCTTTTATCGGGCGAATGGCACGGCGTAGCCGTCGGCGACGCGAGGGAAGAACTTAAAAGAGTGGCAAAGGAGATAACCGTTCCGTACGCGGACAGACCGGTGGAATATCTTTTGCGCAAGTATTGTTTGTAATTTGGTTAAAGGTGAATATATGGAAGAAAAAATAAAGGAAGGCGAAGGAATAAAGGACGAAATAAAAGAAGTGCTGCCGAACGCGGAAAACGGGGAAAGAATTTTGCCCGTGATACCGCTTCGCGGCAAGGTTTTATATCCTCGCACCATACTCAATTTCGACGTGGGCAGACCTGCTTCGGTAAACGCGGTGGATTCTGCGGAGGGCGTTTTGTTCATCGCCGCGCAGAAAAACGCATTTATAGACGCGCCGAGAAAGGCGGATATATTAAAGGTCGGCGTCATCGCGCGGATAAAACAGATTATAAGGGTGCAGGGCGGCAGCATGAAGCTCTGCGTAGAAGCGGTTTCGCGCGCGAAAATCAAGCAGTTTTGCGACACGAAGGACTATTTTACCGCGGTCATAGCTCCCGCGCCTTACGAGCAGGACGCAGATCCTGTGGAGACGGAGGCTTATTTCCGCGTGGCGAAAAACGCGTTTTACGAGTACACCTTGTTCGATAAACGAATAAACAAGGATATGCTCGCGACGATAACCGCGCTTTCCGATCCCAACGACTTTATGGACAACGCGATGTCCGTCGTGAACTTTAAGGAAGAGGACTGCCAGAGAATGCTTACGATAAACGGCACGGTCGAAAGACTTAAAGCGTTCGACAAGCTTTTTACCACCGAACTCGAAATAGCAAAGGTGGAAAAGAAGATTGCGGGCAGGGTTCGCGGAAGTATAGACAAAAGCCAGAAGGAGTTTTATTTAAGAGAGCAATTAAAAGCGATTCACACCGAACTCGGCGACGATCCCGAGGAGGGCGACGAGCTTAAAGAACGCATTCTTGCCAAAAAACTGCCCGCATATGCGGAAGAAAAGGTTTTAAAAGAGCTTTCCCGTCTCGATAAAATAAACCCCTCTTCGCCCGAATATTCGGTGATACTTAACTATATAGACTGGGTTCTGGATTTGCCGTTTAACGAGCATACCGAGGACAACGACGACCTTGCCGCGGCGAGCGAAATACTGAACGCCGACCATTTCGGGCTGGATAAGGTTAAGGAGCGGATTGTGGAATACCTTGCCGTTCTGCATCTTACGAAGGAAATCAAAGGTCCTATCCTTTGCTTCGTAGGTCCTCCGGGGGTGGGCAAAACCTCGGTCGCGACTTCCATCGCGCGGTCGCTCGGCAGAAAATTCGTGAGAATGAGTCTCGGCGGCGTTAAGGACGAGGCGGAAATCCGCGGACACAGAAAAACCTACGTCGGCGCGATGCCGGGGCGCATTATTACGGGACTTAAAACGGCGGGTTCAAACAACCCCGTGTTCCTTTTAGACGAGATAGACAAGCTTTCTTCGGACATTCACGGCGATCCCGCGAGCGCGCTTTTAGAGGTGCTCGATCCCGAGCAGAACGCCACCTTCCGCGACAGGTTTCTGGAAATTCCCTTCGACCTTTCCAAGGTGATGTTCATAACCACCGCGAACAGCGTGGATACCATTCCGTATCCTCTTCTCGACAGAATGGAGATTATAGAGCTTTCGGGGTATACGGACGAGGAAAAATTCCAGATAGCGAAAAGGTATCTTATCCCCAAGCAGATAAAAAACAACGGGCTTACCGAAAAGAAAATAGAGATAGAGGACGAAGCCGTCACCGAAATCATAGAGGGTTATACCATGGAAGCGGGCGTGCGTAATTTAGAACGCGAAATCGGCAGCGTGGTAAGAAAGGTTGCGGTGCGCTTTGCGGAACACCCGCGGCTTAAAAAGCAGGTCGTGAAGGCGGCGGATATTCCCGCGCTTTTGGGGGTGAGAAAACGCTCCGAGGACGACGTTTCGGGCGGGGAAGTCGGCGCGTGTACGGGACTTGCGTGGACGAGCGTCGGCGGAACTACTTTAACGATAGAAGCCGCGCTTATGCGCGGAAAAGGCGAAATACTTTTAACGGGCAAGCTCGGCGACGTGATGAAGGAATCCGCCCGCGCGGCGATAAGCTATATCAGGGCGCACGCGGAGAAATATAAAATAGATTCCTCTCGGTTTGAAAACACCGATATTCACATACACGTTCCCGAGGGCGCGACGCCGAAGGACGGACCTTCCGCGGGCGTTACCATGGCGACTGCCATTCTTTCTGCGTTTATCAATAAGCCCGTGAGAAAAGGCGTGGCGATGACGGGTGAAATTACCCTTCGCGGCAAGGTGTTGCCGATAGGCGGGCTTAAAGAAAAATCGCTTGCGGCGTTTCGGAAAGGTATAAAAACGGTGGTGATTCCGCGCGCTAACGAAAAGGATTTGGCGGATATTCCCGAAGAGGTTAAAAAGGCGATAACCTTCGTTCCCGTGACCGAAGCGGACGAGGTGTTTACCGTCGCGATAGGTGATTTATGAACTTAAAAAATCCTACCTTTATCACGAGCGTGGCGGACGGCTCGAAGCTTTATAAAACGAACAAGCCGATAATAGCCGTCGCGGGAAAGAGCAACGTGGGCAAATCCTCGCTCATCAATATGCTTGCGGGCAACAAAAAGCTTGCGAGAACTTCGGTGACGCCGGGGCGCACGCGGCTTATAAACTATTTCGATTTCGGCGATTTCGTGCTGGCAGACCTTCCGGGGTACGGCTTTGCGAAGGTCAGCAAGGCGGAAAAGGAGAAATGGGGCAGGCTTATGGAAGAGTTTTTAAGAAAGGAAAAACTCGCGCTCCTTATATCTCTTCTCGATATTCGCCACGATCCGACCGCCGACGATTACACTATGGCGAATTACGTTTACCATTACGCCATACCGACGGTATTCGTCGCGACGAAGGCGGATAAATTGCCGAAAACTCGGGTTAAGCCGACGATCAGCAAGCTTGCCGCTTCTATGAAGGTGGGGGTGAAGGATATAATCGCCTCTTCGGCGGAGAGCGGAATGGGAAAGACGGAGATTTTTTCGGCGATAGAAGGGGCGATAATTGCGCAAAGGACTGCCTCGACGGAAGCCGTTTCGGACGGGCTTGAAGAACGTCCGGAAGTAGCGGAAGAACTTTCTACGGAGACGGAAAACGGATAAAGCATATCGTCGGAGAACGAATAAAGCGCATTTTCGTGGAGCAAATAAATCAAACGAATCGGCTGTAAAAACGAAAAAAGACGGTTTATCGGAGATTAAATAAAAGCGCGTCGGGGAGATTTTTCTCCCCGACGTATTTTTTAATGTATACAGTTCGTAACTGTATGTGTGTGAGATAATTGTAGGGCGGAGAGACCCCTCCCGCCGTTAATTTATTGTAAAAAAAGCACGGGCATATTGCCGTTTGCCCCTTAAAGAATAAGGGGCAAGGTTAGTAAGAGGTATGCGCGATAAGTAAAGCGGGGTTATTGAGGAGTTTTTGGAAAAGTGGTAAGTCCGAAAGGGGAAAAACGAATTCGGAAAACAGTTTTGCCCCTTTCGGGGAAAAAGTAAATTGTGTCATTCTGAGATGGACATACAGAGACCTTCCCGCGAAGAATCTTAAAAGATACTTTCGTGTAGAGATTCTTCGTAAGAAGGGGCAAGAAGCAGGTCTCAGAATGACAGAATCAAGTTTTAGTTCACAGATTCTTCGTAAGCCCGTCAGGAAAGAACGGCTCAGAATGACAAAAAGGGGCGTAGGAAATTCATCAACGGCGGGAGCAAGCCCCCGCCCTACGGTGGTATATACAACAGGGTGGTGAGAGATGTTGCCTAGCCCTACGGGTGTATACAGTTTGTAACTGTAAAAATAGAAAATGTTCGATTATAAAAGTAATTCGACATAAAATCGGTGTAAAAACCGCATAAAAATCGCCGAGGCGCGAAAACCCGCGCCTCGGCGTCACTTTAATTTCAAAAAACATTTACATATACACCCGCAAGGTGTCCGAAACTATTTTGACCTCGAACGGTATATCGTCGTAAAGCTCTCCGTCTACGTTCACCGTATAGCTTCCCTTGGGATAAATTTTAACTTCTTCCGTTTTGTCGTGGAACGTCTCGGGCAGCTCCATAATTCTGCCCTTTTTAAGCTTCAAAAACGCGCCGATAAGCTTAAACCCGCGAAGCTCTTTCACCGCAAGAAAATCGAGCTTTTTATCGGACGGTTCGGCAACGGGGCAGATGGGAATTCCTCCGCCGTAGCATTTGCCGTTCGCCACGCACGCGATAAACGAGCGATAACTTTTCTTTTCTCCGTTGAATTCCGCGTCGAATTCCGCCATTTTAAGGTGCAACAAAGAGCTTATAAGACAAAGCGTATACTTGAATTTGGTTTTCTTTTTGCATTTTGCGTAACGCTTCAAAACGTCCACGTCCACGCCCGTGCCGATTATGTTCAGCCCGCGCACCGTCGGCATCTGCATAAAGTCGGTGTACTGCGGCGTTCCGTCCAGAATCTTATCGAGGGCTTCCACGGGATCGGAAGGAATTTTAAGCGCGTCCGCATAGTCGTTGCCCGTTCCGCAGGGTATTATCCCGAGCGCAACCCTGTCGAATTCCGAAAACCCGTTTATAACCTCGTGCAAAGTTCCGTCCCCGCCGACGACTATAATATCCGTCGAGCCGTTTTTAATCAGCTGGTCGGTGAGCGCGGTTGCGTGGTGCGGCGTTTTGGTCATATGAATAACGTACGGAACGCCCCGTTCTACGAGTCTTTTTTCAAGTTTCGGGAGCGCGCGCTTGATTTTCGCGCCGTCCTTGCCGCCCGCGGTGGGGTTTACGATAAAATCCAACATTTTGTCCATTTCCGATGCTTTTGTAAAGTAGTTCAATAATTTTACTACAAAACGCTATAAAAAACAACGATTTTATGATAAAATATTTTTATGAAGCCGATTTCGAGCGAAAAACTTTACGAGCTTTCCCGCATT
Organism: Anaerovoracaceae bacterium; assembly: GCA_963599785.1. Lineage (GTDB taxonomy): Bacteria > Bacillota > Clostridia > Christensenellales > Borkfalkiaceae > UBA1259. The sequence continues at coordinate 339 of CAVBZJ010000003.1, read as the reverse complement.
CTCCGAGAGAAAGAAGCCGCGCCGCTTTTTATCGTGGGCGGTTTTGTAAGAAACTTTCTCATTTCGGGCGTAGCGGAAGGCGACCTCGATATAGCCTCCGCCGTTCCCGCGGAGCGTTTTGCCGCGCTCGCGGAAGAAGCGGGGTTCAACGTCGTTGCGTTCTACAAGAGAACTGGTACGGCGGTCGTGAAATGCGGCGAAGAAAAATACGAATACACCGCGTTTCGCAAGGAGCTGTATTCGGCGGGCGGCGGGCATACCCCCGCGTTCACCGTGCCGACAACCGATATAGAAGAGGACGCGCGGCGCAGGGATTTTAAGTGCAACGCCGTGTACTAC
>CAVBZJ010000002.1:4772-46881 GCA_963599785.1 Anaerovoracaceae bacterium | reverse complement strand
AATTAAGATTGACAAGAAAGAAAATACGGTTTATAATACTTTCATAAACCGTTAAAAGAGGGGTTATGAAAAAGAACAGAAACAAGCTGAAAGAAGCCGTTCTGAACGCGTATTTCGCGGAGGGCGCGGATGCGAAGGAGATAGCCGAAAAATATATCGTGGGAACGGACACCGTTGACTACTGGGTTAAAGAGGCAAGCAAAACGCGGACAAAAACCAAAACGCCGCCGAACGCCGCTTCCACCTATCAGTCCGAGGCGGACAACGAATTTCATATATTTTTAAAGCAAGAACCGTTTCTTCTCGATATGCCGCACTACCACGAAAGCGTGGAAATGATTTTCGTTCTGAAAGGCGCGGTCACGGCGCACGTCGGCGGCAAGACTTACCGCGTGAACGAAGGAGAAATTTGCTTTGCGAATAAATTTCAGAACCATTTTTACAAAAACCAGACGGCGGAATTTCAGGCGGTCTGTCTCGTTTTAAGCAGAGATTTCACTCATCACCTGCGCCAACAATTTAAGGACAGAACCCCGCCGCCGTTTATGTCCGATAAGACTTATAACGAAAAGCTATTCGCCGTCATAAAGAAATGGGTTGCGGAAGAAAACAGAACCTACCTTTTAAATTGCGCGTACGCTAACCTTTTATTCGACGCCGTAACCAAAACCTACGGCGTTTTCGAGACGGAAGAAACGGGAGTGAACCGACTTGCGATAGACTTTATCGATTATATCAAAAACAACTACCGCTCGGACATTTCGCTAGTCACTATGTCCGCGCATTTCGGATATACCAAAGAATATTGCAGTAAGCTTTTCAATAAAGCGGTCGGGCAGTCTTTCAACGATTTTCTCAATTCCGTCAGGGTGCAGAAGGTTGTGGAAACGATGAACGAAAAAGATTCCGAACACAGAAAAATCACCGACGTCATCTACGAATGCGGGTTTAACAGTCAGGTCACGTTTTATCGGCACTATAAAAAGTATCAGGACAAAATACAGGCTTCCAAAAAATACGAAAGAACAATATAGCTCTTCATGTTTTTAAGATTATAAACTTTAACTTCTTCAACGGTTGTTCCGAAGAGTATAACGCGCGGCGGGAACGAACGCTAATCCGCTTTTCCGTCCCCGCCGCTTTCCGCGTTTTACGCCTTCTCCTGTTTTTACGTTTTCGTTATACGCCAAAAAACGCCGCTCCTACTCTCGGCGTTTTTTGGCATCCTTTTCTCTTACACGCTCATAAACAACTCCCGCAACGTCAGTTGTTCGGGCTTGTAATTAAGGTATATTATTAAAACTTTTTAAAAATACCGCGTTTTTTACCAACGATTTCCTAAAAACATATCACGGCAATTTAAGAAACTATAATTAGTATCATTATAAAAACGCCCTATTTATAAACTATTTAATGCGTTCTTCCAAAGACTTTAAGGAAAGCTCTACCATTTTGTCGCCAAGCTCCTTGTTCGCTTTTCTCGCGCTTTCGGTAAACCAGTGCTTAACGTCGTCTATCCTTTCCTTTTTCACGCAGTCGGGATATAAAGACATTAAAATACTGCTTTCAAACTCGCCCGCATGGTCGTAGCCCGTGGCGTTCTGAACCTCGGTCGTCATTGTGGGGATAACTTTTATCCAGCCGAACGGGTTGTTCGCGCCCTCTAACTGCTCGTAATAATCGGCGTAGCTTTCGCTGCCCCACCAGCCCTCGCCGAGCGTTTCTTCGAGATATTCCATACAGAATAACGCGCGGCACGGGGAAAACCCTGCGCCGCGCGCCATTATTATATAAAATTCTTTATTAAACTCTTTTTATCCGCGAGAATTGTCAAATATTAAATATCCGAAGGATTTTGCGGGTATAACGAAATTTCCGTCGTCAAGCTTTTCTGCGCCGAAATATTTTTCGGGCGTTTCCGCAATCTTAACCGTTTGCGGTTTTTCTCCCGCGTTCATCAAAAATACCGTGCGCTTTTCTTCGGACACGAGATTCTTCTGATACAGTCCCTCTTTTACACGCGAATAAGGATATTTCTTCGTTCCTTTCGCCATCATTTTTTCAAACAGCTCGGCAAAGACCTCTCTTCCCGTTTCGTAATAAGAATAACCTATCGGCGCACAGCAGAGATATACTCTGCCTTTCCCGTATTTTATCTCATAAACGGCGGGCGTACCGTCCGAAAGCCTTGCAAAGACTTCGGCATTTTCTATCTTGTAAGTGCATTTATACGGAGAAACACGCGCTTTTTTACCATTATACTCTATTTCGTCCTTCCCTCCCGTCACCACTCTTTCGCGCATTCTCGCCCTAAAAAGCTTCGTATCCACGTCGTACGCCTGCATCCAGGTATTAGTCGTGCGAAGCCCGAAGCCCTCGTCTAAAATCGCCGTTCCGCCTTCCGAAACGAATTTTTCGAGCGCGGTTTCGACCTCCTCTTTTATCATAGGATAATACGGGAAATACAACGTTTTATATTCAGAAAAGCGGTTCGCGTCCCTGACGGGCAGATAGTCCGCGGGATAGCCCGCTTCCCTTAAAAGTCTGTACGCGCCCGCGTGACTTTTTCTGTAATAGTATAAAGGCTCTTTTGCCTCGAAAGAATAGTTATCCGCCGTCGCGCCGTCCTCTATCGCGGACATAAGCGAGCTGTCGAAATCGAATACTATCGCCGTTTCCGCTTTTTCCGCTTCCGACGCGGCGAACAGCTTTTCTTCCTTTTTCAAAACCTCCGAAAAATTCGCTACCGAAGAGGCGACCTTTCTCGGCGTGCCGTCCGCGTACATAATTCCCGCGCAGTCGTTCTCGTTCCCCACTCTTTCCGCGCGGTATTGCCAGAACACCATACCCCTCGCCCCTGCGGATAACGCGGAATATAATTTGAAATCCATATCGAACTCGGTATCGTACCAACGGAACATTCCGAGTCCCGGATAAATTTCGTGCAGAAAGAAATTTTTATCCACCGACCTCACGAAGTCGAGAAGCATCTGCATATCCAGCCTTTTCTCGCTCGTATCCATATCGGTGTCGCACGGAATGGAAGTTCCCCAAAAATCCACGGCTTCGCTCGCGCGGAAATCGTCGCACATATCGCCGAGATTCGTCTGAAACGCGGCGGTAAACCCGACGTGAGACATTATCGGACGCGTTTTATCGAATTTCCGTATTCCTTCGTACACAAAACGGAGATTATTATACTGCGTTTCCCCCGCGAGGAATTTTTTGAACTCGTATATATCCCAGTAGCCGTGCGGCATCGCGGGTAAATTTATATTCTCGAAGCTTTCTTCCGTCGCGCCGTAAAAAGCGTTCATTTTTTCTATCGTGCCGAACTTTCCTTTAAGATACTCCCCGAAAGCTTTTCTGCAATGCGGACAAAAGCACTCCTCCACGGGCTTGTTGCGCGGCTCGTTCCACACATTCCAAAGTATTACGTTTTTATTCCCCGCGTACCTTTCCGCGACCTTTTCAACGAATTTTCTCGCCGCCGCCTTAACCTCGGGATTATTAAAACAAGGCTTCCACCCGCCGAAAAACGCGCCGTGATAGCCGCCGCGAAGCTCTTCGCCTTTCGAGCCTATTCTCGCACCGCCGAGCTTATCGAAGACGTATTGCGGCGCACATTCCAGAAGAAATTTCATAACGACCTTGACGCCGTTCTTTTCCGCGAGCCTTAAAAGCTCGTCTACGTCCGAAAAATCGTATTTACCTTCCGCTCTTTCGTTATTGCGCCAGTTTATGCGTATCTGCATAACCGAAAGCCCGTATTTTTTCAGGTTTGCTATATCTCCCGCCCACTCTTCTTTGAGAGGCGTCGGCGAACGGTAGTATTGAGTTCCGTATATTATTTTGTCGAAGTACATTTTATCCTCTTTTTCACTGAATACAATAAGAAATAAGCATTTTAAGGTCGGTCATACAGCTGCAATCGACGGTAGGCATAGGCTCGTATCCGAGCGGCAGTATTCCGCCCTCCGTTTCCTCTATTTTTTCGTCACGCTCTATAAACGCCGTAAGCCTTCTTATCGCGTAATCGAGACGGAACGCCTGCCCGCCGTTATAAAGGTGATGTATTTCCAGCCCGAACGCCTTATTGTCTTTAAGAAAATATTCGTCGAATATTTCCTCGAATTTAAGCAGCTCTTCTTTAAGTCTTTTTATATCCCCGATTACAACTTTTGCCGCCGCTTTGTCGTTTTCTTTACAAAGCTTTCTTATTTTTGCGGGAATACCGACCTTTGCGGATAGCACCCTTGCGACCGCCGCCGTCATCTTATATAAATGCGAAAACCTTCCCTTCACCTTATTTTCGTATTCTTCGGCAAGCCTTGAATAAGCCTCTCCCGAACCCTCGGGCAGAAGCGTATCGAAATTTCCGAGCAGAATATCTGTATAAAACGCCCAAAAGGAAGACGAGCTTCTTTCTTTGCAATCCGTCCTGAACGGATTGTCTATGAATTCGAGAGAGGAAAGATCGTCGTAATTCTCGCCCGTAAGCTTTTCAAACCTCGTTTTATCGGGTTCGCCCTCTCCCGAAAAGCCGCCGTTATTATATTCAGCCGCAATAAACAGGGCGGGAAGAGCGGCGTAGTTGGAGCAGGGCGCGCCGCGATCCGACCACAGCGTGACCATATAGTGCTTTATTCCCTTTTCGGCAGAAACCTTCATTTGCGGAATTATACGCGACACCGAATAACGATTATTCGGTCCGAAACCGAGATATTTCCACGCCGCGCCCGCAAAAGCCACGTCGTCGCAATTTTTTTTCATTCCGTCTATAAGCTCCGCAAGCTTTTTCTCGTCCTTTTCTTCGTAATTCCATAAAAAGACGGTAGTACCCTTCGGCAGACACTCCTTTATCTCCTGCGGCGACACCTCGGAAACCTCCGTTTCCGCAAGCATATCCCCCCACATTTCGGGGGTATAGCCGTATTTTTCAAGAAGCGGAAACACCGTTTTAAGGTGCTTTAATATAAGCGATTTTTTATCTGCGTAGCCGTGTTTTTTAAAATATTCGCCCGTGCCGAGACCGAAAGCTTCGTCAAGCCCCAGATGAATTCTTCTGGAACTTATCCCCTCCGAAATCGCGCCGAGCATTTCGTCTATAAGCTTATAAACCTTATTCTCCCCGACGAGGAGTACGTTATCGGTATCGAAAATATCGAAATATTCGGGATATTTTTTCAGAAAATGCAGATGCGAAAGAATATGAATCTGCGCGACGAGTTCTATGCCGCGGCTTTTTGCATAAACGTCCATATCTTTCAGCTCTTCCGTGGTATATCCGCCGCGCTTGTAGTTGAAACGAGGCTCGTTTTTTATTTTATAGGCGTCCGCAAGCCCGAGATACAATCTGTCGTAACCGAAAGAAGCAAGTATATCTATATAGCTTTTTATCGTTTCGGTTTTCGGCACGACTCCGCTCGAACATTCTATAAGCGCGGATAACGTCTCAAATTTTTTCATAGTCGCATTTTCTCCTTAACCCCGCGCGGGGCGGTTTATCTACTCTTTTACTCGTAGGCATAAAATTGTCTCACGCCCTTTCCCTCATCTTAAAGGCGTTGCCCGCAATCGGGCGTTTTATCGTTTTTTATGGTTTTTTCTTATCCTTTTTACGCTTTATCGCGCGTTCAGCCCTCTATCGGCACGATGAACAGGCCGTCGCCCGAGGCGATATTCAAGGTCAATGCTCCGCCGCTTATTTTCTGAACCGTCGGCACGCCGTCCTTATAAACTATCGCTTTCGTGTACTGCGTTCCGAAGTTGAACGTTGCCGTCGCAGAGAAGTTATCGTGCGGAAGGGTTACGTTTGAGGCGAGATACCCGTTATAATTTCCGCACTTAAAGCCGCCGACCACGAGCGCACCCGTGCTTGACGCGGTTATCGCGTTAGCGGTATTAGTATCGCTCGCCCCCGTAAAGTCCGTCTGTGCGGAGCTGCCCTGAATCAGCTGCACGCCTACGCTGTCGAAGCTCATAAGAATTTCCGCAAGCTTAATCGCCTTTTTGTTGGCGTTTACGCCCCAGTAATACAAATCGGAATAGGAATAACCCTTCGTCCAGTCGCTGTAATCGTTCCAGCGAATCATCGTATCCTGCAAGACCTCGGTTTTCTTATCCGACATCGCCCCGTAATACAAGTCCGTATCTCTTTGCCAGTAAGTAAAATAGTTAAGTCTGGTAAAGCCGTACGCGAGCGCGGTGTATACCTGCATAGAAATATCCGCTTCGCAGGTTATGCGCTTATACGGGGATTTGGAATTTGCCTGTCCCGACGTGTAAGACTGTATGCAAGTGCCGTAAATCTTATTGTTTTGCGCCCTCACGGTCTGCATATCCGAAAACCAGCTCTGCTCCATACTCCAAGATTCCTTCTGACTTCCTATTCCGAGGAACCCTTTGACGTAAGGCGTATAATTGCAGGGATAATTATCGAAGGAAATAGAAGTGTCCTTAAAAAGCTCGGCATATTTAGCGACGTACGCGGAATAATCTCCGCCTATATCCGCCGTCGTATAGGTTTGCAGAAGCGCGCACTCGAAGCCGTAGCCCGCCGCTATCGCGCCCTTCGTGTATGCAAGGTAGTTGAAAACGATTGCAAAGCTGTCGTATTCGCCGTAAGTCGGCTCGTCTTTCAATATAAAGCCCGCAAGCTGACTTTTGCCGTTCACGGGAGCATACGCGCCGCCGTTCGCGTCTATATAAGAGGTAAGCTCGTCGTAAGCCGCGCTTATCTGTTCGTTAACCGCGCTTAAATCGTCTTTATCGATGTAATTCACCATAGCGGGAATAAGAACGTATACGGGGCAAGCCTTTTTATACTTCGCGGCGTATTCCGCGGCAAGATCCAACGCCCAGAAAACGTCGTAATGTATATTGCTTATTCCCGTTCCCTTCGCGGTAAATCCGCCGCCCTGCAAATATATATACATATTGCCGTAAGACGCGTCCGAAACGCTCCAATGGGTAAAGCCCGCGTTCATATATTCTTCCAGAACGGCAAGGGTAGCCGTGCCGCCCGCATAACTCGCGTTGCCGTTTGCGTCAAAGCGAATACCCGCTTTCGGTCCTTCGTACGCGAAAATCTCTAACTTCCGAGTGCTTGAAGAGAGCGTTTTCACGCTCTCTTCAAAGCTTGCAATCGTCAGCGCGGATATATTTTCTTCCGCAATCTTGAACGTTCCGACAGTTTTATCCGAGTTGAGACTCGCTTCTGTAACCGCTATCTTTTCGCCCGCAATATAAATCGCGCCTATCGCCGTAAGGTCGAAACCGTTTTTCGCGGTCACGGTAACGGTGTAATACCCGCCGCTCACCGCGGAAACGCTCACGTCGTAATCTCGTTCCTTACCCGCTATATCGAAGTTCTTATCGAGTTCGATAACGCCGTTTATATAACGTTTCAGAATCTCCGCATTTCCCGCCTGCGTCGGATCGTCTATCGCAAGGCTCGCGACCTCGTAAACGGAACGAACGTTATCCTCCTCGTTAAAAGGAGTATAAATATTTTCGGTCGTGCCGTCGGCGTAACTAACCGTAACGTAAGCCCTCGCCGCGTATTCCATACCGTAGTTCCCGAGCGAAACGCTGTTTAAGTATACGCTGAAATAGTATTCGGAAGCGTTTTCGGGATTTTCGGTATAGCGCATACTTTCCGACTTTTTAACGTCGCGGAAATAATTTTCTCTGCCCGAAAGTCCTGCGTGAGTAAACGTGCAATCCTTGGTATAATAATATCCCGCGAGAATCAAACCGAAATCGGAAACGAAATCGTCCGCGTCCGCTTTATCTATATACGCGTTGAATTTTATGGAAGCGTCTTTACCGCCGTTCACGAGCTTGATATACGCGCCGCTCGTGAGCGAAAGGTCAACGGTTTTCGCGATAACGGTAATGTCGCCCGAGGTCTTCGCGCTTATCACCTCGTCGAGAGATTTATAAAGCTTTCCGCCGTAAACGAAGCCCGCGAAAACCTTTGTTCCGTCTGTCAGCGAAGAGGTGTTGAACACGATCGTTCCTCCTGCGTTCACCGTTCCCTGATCAAGCACCGCCCCGTCGTTATCGGTTATGGTATAAGCATAAGGATATTCGGAGAAAGTACCCGCGCCGTGTTGGTCGCCGACATAGAAGAATAAACCGCCGACCGTTTTGTTATCGCCGTTAAGTCCTATCGTTCTCGCAACCTTATAAGTGCCGTTCAGCTTAACGTATGCAAGGCAATCGGTTTCGCTGCCCGCAAGTCTTATGACGCCTATTTCCAGATCGAATTCCTTATTTAAATCGTCCTCTCCGAAATAGTTGCCTATATCGAACACCGTCGGAGCGGTAAGCGGATATGCCCAATATCCGTTTGCGGGAATAACTATATTCATATTGTTTCCCGCGCCGGTCGGCGTGTAAACGGCTTTCCACACGAAGGAATTAGTAGTATTCGCCGCGGAGGGAGTGAACGAAATATACGATTCGCCCGTAAACTCCCAAATAGAAGGCAGATTGCCTCTTTCTTCCGTTCCGCCGTAGTTCCAACTGAAATCTCCGTTACCAAGAACGTCGTAGTTGCCGTCGAGAAGAGAGGGCGTGACGGATGCTCCGAGTTGCTCGAATTTACCCGAAGCCCCCGCGCTCCAAATCGCAACGCCGCTATCGGTAGAAGCAATTAAACTCGTCTTTTTGGAAACTTTAACTTCGCCGTTTACGGTTACGAAAATATACGTTCCGCTTCCGTCCGCAAAATCTATCGCGCCAAGCTCAACCGCGGAAACGCCGTCAGGAATGAGATTCTCTATCGTATGCGCCGTTCCGTTGACGTAATAGGTAAATTCACCCTGTGCGAAAACGAAATGGTAACCGCTCCAACCGCCGTCTTTCGTGTCGCGGAGAGCAACGTAAGTCGTTCCCGCGGGAGTGTAGTTGAATTTATAAGAAAGCGAAGTAAGCTTTGCTTCCGCGCCGTTTTCGTTGCCGTTATAACGCCAGAAGTATTCGTAGCTTCCCGTCCGATTGACGTAAGAAGAGGGCATACTTAAATCTTCGTTCGTAAGGGTAATATAAGAAGCGAGCTTCGTTTGGTCTATCTCGTCCACGTCGTGATAAACGGGATCTTCGCTGTAAACTACACCGCTCGTCTCCGCTGCCGTAAGGTAAATATATAAACCCGTCGGATCGCTTCCGTTAGAACCCGCAGCAGCCAGCGTTCTTTCACCGAGGTCATTGACCGTTCCGTCTATCGTGATATATTCGTGATATTTTGTCGCGTCGCTCTCGGATTGTATTACTTTCAGCTCGATTTTATAAACCGTATTTTCTGCTAAATTATAGTGCGCAAGGTCTATAACGTTATCTCCCGTTCCGCCCCACATACCGATTGCAAGCGGATAAATAAGCACGTTACCCGAAACTACGGGCTTATACCAGAAATTCCATACAAAGGATTTACTTGCATTGCCCGCGGAAGGCGTAAATTTAAGGTACGAATCGCTCTTTATATTCCACTCGTCGGGAAGCGTTCCCTGCTTTCCCGCATCGTTATAACTGCTTATCCACCATTCCCAATCACTGTTTGCAAGCTCGTCGTAGTCCGTAGGCGTGGGTTTAACGCTGTCTAACACGCCTTCGCCATGATTTCCCGCGAGATAGAAATAAAACCATCTGTGGTCGTCTGCCGAATAATTCGCACTTGCCTTAGGCGTTCTGTAAGTGCCTATTTTGAACTCACCGTCTACTTTAAGAAAAATCCAGTATTTAGTCGCGTCGCTTTTGATTTTTATCGAACCGAACTCAACCGAATAAGTTTTCCCCGCCTCGGTAAAATACTGTCCTATTTCTACCAAGTCGGTTCCGTCCCACGGTGCAGCGGAAAGAGGATAAACGTTCATATTATTTCCGACTGCCGTAACGGTATAATCGAATTTCCATAAAAACGACGAAGTTGCGTTTAGTTCGGAAGGCGTATATTTAAGTATAACGTCGTCTTGTATAGTCCAACTGTCGGGTAAAGTCCCTTGCGATACGTTACTGCCGTTAAATATTTCCCAGTCCGCGTTGTAAAGCGTTTCGTAATATTCGAGATCTTCCCCGTCGGGCGTCATATCGGAATAGTAGCTTATTCCGTTTCCTCCGTCCATCCAAGTAGCCTTTACGGAAGTGAAGGTCATAGCCGCAAACGCGCAGACGCATACCGCCAGAATCGCGCCGAAAAAGGCTATCAATCCGCGGCGAGCTTTGTTTATGGCGTTTCTCATTTAAAAAGCCCTCCTCCCAAATCGTCGCCTATTTCGGTTACGCCGTTTTCGCCGTCGGATATGCTTAATAAATCCTCTTCGGCAAAAAGATATAACTCGATTTTAAGTCTTTCATACTTTTTCATTTTTTGTCCTTATTCTCCTTTCCTGCGTTTATTTTTAAACCTGCCCGAACTCTCCGGAGCCGCCCGCGCCCCAGATAGCTACTCCCGCGCCTTCCGTTTCGAGTCTCGTAACGTAGCCGGAAGCAATTTCCGCGCCGTTTAACTTAACGTAAATATATACTTTATCGGAATTCTTGACGTTTATCGCGCCGATTTCCACCTCGTAGGTTTCTCCCTCCGAAATAACTCCGCCCTTCGTTTGAAGCGCGCCGTTCACGCCGTACTGGATATTGCCGCCGACAAACACGAACTGATAACCTGCCCAGCCGCCCTGCGCGTTGCGAAGCCCCACGAAGGTCGTTACTCCGTGCGTATAATTGAATTTGTAAATTACGGAAGAGGTGCTGTTTTCCGTTTCGTACGCGAAATACGCGTAATTATCCTGCTCTCCCGCCGTGGAAAAACCGTCTTCCATTCCGAGTTCCCTGTTGGTAACGGTAACGGCTTCTTCGTAATTCACCTCGTCTACCTGCTCGAAGGTCGCGTTCCAGATCGTTATCCAGTTGCCCGTCGCGCTCTTTTTAGGAGTTAATACGGCAATTTTTCTTTCTCCGTTCACCTTTACGAAAACATAAGTTTTTTCCGCGTCTTTAACGTCTATCGCGCCGATTTCAAGCACGTCGCCCGACTTAAACAAAACGCCCTGCTCGTCTCCCGTCCATACCTGAACGCCGTCCTCGTTCGGATAGTGCATATATCCTTTATTCGGATCGAACAGGAAGGTATATCCGTCCGCCCACGCGGCGGTTTCTCTTATCATTGCGCCGAACTGCTGTCCCGCCGAGGTGACTTTGACCTTATAAACGACCGAATTAGTCGAATAAGCGGTGCTGTAAGTGCCGTCGTGAGAAGATACGCTCGCGCCCGCGCCCAAATCCGCGTTCTGAACGGTGACGTAATCCTCTAAAATTTCCTCGAAAGCGGCGGCAGTCTTTTCCTCGTATCCGCATACCGTACATTCGCGCGTTTTTTCGCCGTTTTCGGTAAGAGTCGGGCTGGTTATAATAGTCCATTCGTCGAAATCGTGCGCTTCTCTGTCCGCTTTAAGATTTTCGTAGCCCTCGTCCGTGCAGGCGTGGTAATGCTCCGCTTCGTCATAGCTCCATTCTTCCGAATAGCTGTGTTCGAGACTCGGAACGGCTTCCTTCTTCTCGAATCCGCAGACGGTACAGGTATAGGTTTTTTCGCCGTCCAGAATATAATCGGGTTCTTTCGTTATCCTGCCGTCGTCGAAGGTATGAGTTCCCTCGTCCGCTATTTCCGAACAGCCCTCGTCCGTGCATGCGTGCCAGTGCTTTTCTTCGTTAATACTCCACTTATCCGAGAAATCGTGGTGAAGTCTCGGCAAAAGCTCGGTTTTTTCGTAGCCGCAAACGGTGCAGGCGTAAGTCTTTACACCGTCCTCGTCGTAAGTAGGCTCTTTCGTTATTCTGCCGTCGTCGAAGGTATGCGCCGCCTCGTCCTTTACAAGCGTTTCGTAGCCCTCGTCCGTGCAGGCGTGCCAATGCTTTTCTTCGTTCTTCTGCCATTCTTCCGAATAAACGTGTTCCCTTTTCGGAACGCTTTCCGTTTTTTCGTAACCGCATACCGAGCAGGCGAAGGTTTTAACGCCGTCGTTTTCAAACGTCGGCGCGGTAGTCACCGTGCCGTTATCGAAGGTATGCGCCGCTTTGTCCGCAACCTCTTCGCACCCCTCTTCTTCGCATTTGCGGTAATGTTCGGAAGCCGTAACCGTCCAGCTTTCCGAAAAACGATGCTCGGGTTCTTCCGTTTTCGGCGCGCAACCTATAACGCCCGAAAGTAAAGAAGCCGCAGTAACCGCGCAAATCGCGGCTAAAAGTCTTATTTTTTTACTCATAACGATCCTCCTCGATCAATTATTTATTTTTTTCGCCCGCCGTTTTGCGGGCGTTTTTTCCGTTTGTGTTTACCAGACGCTTAATATATCGGGTTCGGAAGCCCCCGCGCTTATAAAGAACGTTCTTCTTTCCGCGCCTTTATCGCCGCCGAGCCAGCTTTCGATCGTCTGCGAACCGAAATCTTGAAGCTCGAACGTGGTTATCTCGTGAGTTCCTTCCGCGACGACCGCTCCGCTCTCGTCCGTCACCTTCACGCTGACGGTAAGCGACGAATTGTCGTCCGCAAGCTTATACCCGTAATAGAAGGTATACGTTTCGGTTTTGCTTAACACTCCGCCGTTGAAGCCTATCTCTTTGTTTCCGGCGTTGTATAAAAGCAGCTTTTTCAGCGAAGACGTGTTTCTTAACATACAGGCGATACCGTCCGAAGCCTGACTCGCGTTCACGCTCGCGTCGTGGAAAATCGAAACGTATAACGCTCCGTCCGCCGCGGCAAGTCCGCGCACGCCGAATACTATAACGCCTTCCTTATCGTTTTTAAGCTCCGCGCTGTAAGCCCCCCAAGAGGGCGCGCCGATTATATCGGAGGAAAATACGCCGCCGAGGTCTTTGAGCGTGTAATATTTTGAAGTTGCGGCAATAAGCGAATTCAGTTTTTCGATTTCCGCCGCCGTAAACGCGCTTTTCTCTTCTTCGGTAAGCTCCGCGTATTTGCTTTCCGCAATGCGGATATTCTTTATTTCGTTTACCGAATAATCGGTTTTTACGGCAGCCGCCGCGATAAGCTCTTTAACGTAGTCTTTTCTGAACAAAAGCAGTCTCTCTTCAAACTCTGCAAGGCGTTTTTCCTCGTTTTCCACAAGCTTTTTAACGCCCGCGGAAAGTCCGATATATCCTTTTCTCAAAGCTTCCGCCGCCGCCTTATAATTCGCGTTATATCCGGTTATTTCCTCCGCGCTCGCGGGGAGGAGCTTAAAGCCCTCTTTCCAGATTTCCGCTTCGATTTTTTCTAATTTGTTCAGGTTGGTTATTTTGTCCTGCGAATCGGGACAAAGCGCGTCGTAAGCTTCTCTTGCGCTCGCTGCCGCCGCTTTATCCGCCGCGGTATAAGCGGAAGAATAATCTTTAAGCGCTTCTATCGCGTCAAGAACGTCTTTCGCGTGCGAAACGGCGTAGCTCCTGCCGATATACAGCGTACCGACGCTCTTCGTCACGGCGTTGCCTGCGTTTGTGAGCGAAGCGGAATTGAGCTGCGAAATATCCGTCTGCACGGTGAATACAAGTTCAAGCCAACCGCTGTTCGCGGGTAAAACGTAGCCGCCCAAAAGGCTTACCTTTTCGCCGTTTTCGTTCACGGCGTACCCGAACGTTTCCCAGTTAAGATAAATCGCGCGCTTTAAGTCCGAATCGTTTTTAACCTTTATGCGGAACTCGTCGTACCCGCTCGCGACCGACGGAGAAATTTCTATCGTCGTATTGTCCGTCGAGCCGTTGAAATCTATCTTTATCGCGCCCGATTCTTCTCCGAAGCCTTCTTCCGCGGTATAAGAAACCGAACCGCCGTTAAAATCCGCAAACTGACGAAGCCCCGTAATTTCGTCCGCAAAAAGCGCGGTTTTCTTTCCGTCCTCTTCTTCGCGAGCGTTTACCGCCGCGAAATAAGCGTCCGCCGCCGAAAACAGCGTTTCGGAATTTTTGACTATCGCCCTGTACGCCTGCGTAAATTCCGCGTAACGGGTATAAAGCTCCGAAATCGTTTCCTTATCCGCTTCCGTAACGGTTTTTCCTTCCAGCTCGTCTATATCCTTTTCAAGCTCCGCCACGCGATTGAGCCGCGCGGTTATCTCGTCCGTATAAATTTTACCGAAGGTTATCCGCATATCGTCTAAATAATAAACGGAATCGGTCACGTCGGTAAAACGCACGTTCACGCCGATAAGCTCGTTTTTGAAATATTCGGTTATAACGGGATCGAAGCTCGTAACGCACTCCGTCCATGAATACGGCGCAAGAGTAAACTCTCCGTTTTCAAGTTCCAGAACCTTATTTTTCTCGCGCATAAGAGAAAGCGTAACCTTCTTTTCCGCGCCCGAATCGTTATAAATTTTTACCGAAAGTCTGCCTAATTCGTCTACGGGAAGCCCCGCGAGCGCGGAACGGTCGAACCGCGCGAGAAGCTCCGTAAAAGTGCCGCCTTTATAGTAAACGCGGAGCGCGCCCTCGCCCTGACGGGGAGAAAGGTCGCTTTCGTTTTTGCCCGTCTCTCCTTCTTTTACGGAAGAAAGCTCTCCGAATTTTGCCGCGGAAACTATTTCGAGCTTGCCGAGCGGAGAATAATTCCATTCGTAAAGCTGATTTACGGCGTACATATCCTTAACGGTATCGAAGCCGTTATAAAGCATTTCTCCTTTATATTCCACGGTTTTCGTCTGTTCCGTTTTGCCCGCGTCCGAATTTTTAGCGCAAGCCGCAGCGCCGAAAGCGGAAAAGCTTGCCGCAAGAAGGAGCGCGGAAACTAAAATTTTCTTTTTCATCGCCGTCTCCTCCTATTTAACGCGGTAAATTTCGCCTATCGCGATATTTCTCTCTGGCATAAGCGCGTCACCCGCGGAGTTCACGTTGGAAAACGCGAATCTAATCGCCGTCACACCCGAAAGCATTTCTTCCGCTATCGAAGCTCCGTCAATCGCAATATGCACTCTTTTACTCTCGCCCGCAGGCACGAAAACGCCGTCCAAGGTCGTCGCCGCGCCGCTCGCGCCGATGATACGCACGGTAAATTCGGCGTTCGTATCGCCGAGGTTACGCACGGTAAATTCCAAAGCCTTCGCTCCCGAAAGTCCCTGAACCGCTATCTGCGCGTAAGGAGAAAATCTCTTCGTCGCGCCGTCTATGCTCTCGTCGTCCGAACGGTATACGGAAACGATTTTAAGCTCCGCCACGCCTTCCGTTATTTTCGCCTCGCTTTGTTCGGTGGTTCTGAAATTTCCTTTCCCGCCGCAGAAATCGGTAAGCTTTTCCGCCGCGCCGAAGGTATATTCGTACTCGCCGTTCGCGGTTTTTATAATCAGCTTTTCGCCGTTTGCATCGAGTTCGTATTTAAATCCCTCGCCGCAAGCCGCGCCGACGAGCGTTTTGCCGTTTACCTCCGCCGCGCCCGAGGAATAAATAATTATCTTGTCGTTTTCTCTTAAAACGAGTAATCCGTCCTCCGAGTTCGCCGCAAGTATCCTTTTATAAAGCTCCGTCTTTGCGGAGAACAAAAGCGCGTCGTCCGCATAATAAGAAGTTCCCGCAAACAGCGAATCGTATAAATCGGAAACGAAATCGTTCGAGTTAAGCGTCGCGCCGTACTTTTCCGCAAGCCTTTCTATCGCACGCTCGTAAACGCAAAGCGTATCGTAATCGTCCATAGAATCTCTGTACGCGGCAAGCCTTACGCTCGCAAACGGATATTCGCTGCCGTAATACGCGCCGGGGTAAAGAAGAAAACCGTCCCCTCCGCAATAGCCCGCGCGCTCCGCCGTTTCGTAAACGTCCACGAATCTCCATTCGTCCTCGTTTATCGCTTCGTACATATTGACCGCCCAGTAAAGATAGCCGTTCACGCCGTATTTTTTCTCCATCCAGCCCGAAACCCTCGAACCGAGGTTAAAATCGTCTATATGGAAGGTCGGATTAGGATAATTCGGCTTTACGCAGGTATACGCCCATAAATTTCCGTTCGCGTTCTTTTCCGCGCCCGCGGTATACTTCGCGCTCGTCGCGCCGTCGCCCAAAAGACTTATATACGGGCAGAATACCGCGCGGGTATTTTCCACCCACTCTTCGCGATAGGTAACGTTGGTAAATATCGCGGGAATATTGAGAATAGTTTCTTCGACGCGCTGTTTAAAATCATCGTCCATCGCCTGATATTCGACGGTTTTCTTAACGGCGTTTACCGCCTTTTCAAGAGTTTTATCCCATTCCCCGCCGTTTTTGAATACCTTTTCCACCTCGCTTGCAACGTCGGAATGCTGATCCGCCTCGTCGAAATAAGCGGGATAAATATAAACGTAATCTATATACGGCTTTTCGGGAGTGGAGATAGTCGCAATCGCCTTGATATATTCGACAATCTCTTTCGCCATACTTCCGTTCGCGCTGTAATTCGCCTTCATATTCTTGGGAATACAAATCGAATTGTAATTGTCGTTTTCAAAAAGCCGCACGGCTTCTTTTGCAAATTCCTCGGGAGTATACGAGCTTTTTATGACGTATACGTTCATCTTGTAATCGAGAAGAAAATCGATATACCTTTGAACGAGTTCGTCCGAAGCCTCGTATTCGCCCGCTATAAGACTGTTTCTGTATACGAGGAAAGAGGACTGAAAGCTTCTTCTCCCCTCGTATTCTATATCCCACACCTTAACGCTTACGGGAATATCGAAGCTCTCGTTATCGGCGACGAGCTTAAAGCTGCCCGTATACGTTGCGGGAACGGTATCGCGCGCGGTCGTAATCTCTATCGTAATACCCTGATTTTCTCCCTTATTTACCTTGTTTTCGCCGTAAGCCTTTGCCGTTTCGAGCGGAAGAAGCATATCGGGAACGAAATCCCCCGCGACGTAGTTTTTGTTAAGGGTATCCGATTCTCTTTTTACTTCGAGATATTTCTGATGATAAACGGAAATATTTTCTTTTTTTATAACGTTTCCGTCGCCGTCCGAAAGGTCGGATAAAACGAGGTCGTAGCCCGATATATCCTTCTCCCCCGCGGTTAAAATAATCTGCGCGCCTTCCGTCTCGTTCTTCGTCATATCCACCGAAACGCTTGCGGAAAGCTTTTCGTACGGGGCGTTTTCCTTAACGTTTCTCGTAACCTTAACCGTAGAATACGCGCCCCAGACCGAAGCCGCGGTTTCTTCGCCGCCCGAACAGCCCGAAAGCACGCCCGAAAACGCGGTTATGGCAAGGGATAACGCCGTAATTACGCTGAATAGTCTTTTTTTCATTCTTACCGCCTTAATTATTTGATACCGAGCTTTTGCTTATAGTCTTCCCAGTTATCTCTAATGGTCTTGTCGTTGATATTGATTATTTCCTGCGGAGTTTTGCCCTCGCGGATAGCCGTTACGGGCGTAACGCCGTTGGAAAAATACGCGTTTACGTTATTTAAAACGAACAACCTTGCCTTTTCCACTCTGTCGAAGGTGAAATCCTCTTTCGTCGCGGCGTTCACGCTCTTTCTGAATTCGGAAAGGGTTACTCCTTCCTCATAGCCGCCGACGGGCGTTGCGGGAAGAGTCGTTCCTTTCAGGGTTTTGTAATAAATGTTAAGTCCCTTATCGGAATACATAAATTTCAAAAACTCCTTTGCCTCTCTTATGTGCGAGCTGTAAGAAGGAACGTATGCCTGATGATCGGTGCCGCCCGCCATATAAGAATAACGTCTCGCTTCGGTAACGATTTTTATATCCTCGTCGGTCACTCCCGCGGGCTTTTCCGCCGTTTCTCCCGCGTCCGTTTTATCGACGTATTTAATAACCTCGGAAAGCTTTTCGTCCGCCGCTTTTCTCTGTTCCGCGGTAAGGTTATCGTATTTTATCTTTTTGCCGCCTTCCGTCGGACAGAAAGAAAGCTTGTTCACAATAGAGGAAATAACGGGAGTTTTAATCATATCGAGCTGCGCGTTATCGAAGTTGGAAGCCTCCGTTTCGAGCCACGAGCCGTTTATCGAAAACAACGCTTCGCCGCGGATAAACAGCCCCTGCATCGCGGTAAAGTCTATGGATTCCGATCTCGAATACTGATAGCCGTTAGCGGAATCGAGAAGAGTTTTAAGAATTTTTATCGCTTCTACCTGCCCGTCGTAGGTATACAGGTTTTCGGAAAGCTCGCCGTCGGGATCTAAACCCTTCATAAAATTCTCCGCGTTTTCTTTGCCCTCGTACTGTGCGAAGAATATCGGAAGCCAGCCGCTGTAATATTCTTTTTTCAGAGAATAAATGAACGGGGCTTTGTTCGCCTTGATTTTATCGCAAAGCTCGAAAAGCTCGTTCGTGGTATACGGCACGTCGGAATCGGTAAGCCCCAAATCCTTCCATACGGAAAGATTTCTTACTATTCCGTAAACGCCGCTCGCCCACGGAAGCGCGTAATACTTGCCTTCTATATCGAACGCGTTCGCGTAGGTCGCGTCCATTTTATCCTTTACGGTTTTTGCAGAGCCCTCGTCCGCGACCGAATTCCACACGTCCGAAAGGTCTGCGTATAAGCAGTCGTAATTTTTACCCTTTGCGGAAATCGAACCTTCGTACACGCCCTTCGCAAACCAACCGCGCTTATTGAAAAACAAATCGGTATCGCTTGCGAGCGATTCTATTTCGTCGTCGAGCGCGTCCTGCCCCGCCGCGCCGTTCACGACGGAAAGATCCACGTTTATTCCCGAACTCTTTTCAAATTCCTCTATCATCGCGTTAAGCCAGTCTACGCCGTAACCGAGCTTGACAGCCGAAATTTTAAGGTATCCGTTCACGCCCTCGCCCTTGCCGCCGTTACCGCCGCAAGCGCAAAGCCCCGCCGCCGAAACGACGGCAAGACAAACGGAAGCGATTTTAATAAAAAGCTTTTTCATAATTACGTTTCCTCCGAATTATATTTTTTCGCCGCCTTTAAGCGGCTGTTTTATTTCCGATAAAGGGGATTGAGCTTTGCGCCCCGCAAAGCTCAAAAGGGTATACCCTTTTCCCGCGCCGTTTTCCGTCGGAAAACGGCTTTTAACAATAAACCGAAAGCGTTTTCGTCACTCTTTCAGCCCGCCGAAATACACTTTTTCCATAATCGTGTTTTGGAACGCGACGAAAAGTATAAGGACGGGAATAAGCGAAAGTATAACGCCCGCGAAGTATGCGGGAACGTTCCCCGCATATTCGCTCTGCACGCTGAACGCATAAGTGCCGTACGCAAGGTTCGGATATTCCTTCATATAAGCCGCCGTTCCCTCGTAATCGTTCCACGCCGTGATGAACTGCATAACGAAAAGCGAAATTATGCTGGGAAGCACCTGCGGAAGCATAACCTTAAAGAGTATCTGATAGTGATTCGCCCCGTCTATTTCCGCCGCTTCCGCATACGAATGAGATATTCCCTTCCAGAACGCGTACATATAGAAAAAGTAAGTGCCGTAAAGAGCTATGCTCACGAATGAAATCGCGGGGTTGTTTATTAAGCCTAATCTCGAATATAATCTGTATTGCGCGGCTTGCCCGCCGTATAGCGGAAGCATCGCGATTAAAAGCCCCAGCGTATAAATAAAGCTTGTGAATTTGGAGCGGTAATGCACCAGAACGTAGCATACTATCGCCGTGCTGAACCAGTTCAGAAACGCGGAAGCCGTCGTTCTCCACACAGAGTTCCACACCATCGTCATAAAGCTGTTTTTTCCGTCTATCGCCTTCCACTCGGTAAATGTAGAAACGTAGTTGCCGAAGTTCGGGTTTTTAGGAAAGCTGAAAAGCTTCACGTCCAGAAGGTCGCTTAAAAACGCGTCCTGATTCGGTTTTATCGAAATAAGAAATCCGTACAGAAAAAAGAACAGCACGAGAGCGGCGTATAACGCGAGCAGTACGAACGCGACGCCGAACACTATCCTCTTCGAAAGGCTGCCGCGGTTTTTTCTCGGTTTTTTAGCCTTCAACGCGGAAGCGTTAAACGAATTACTCGGATTAGCATTCATTTTACCGCGCCTCCTTTTCGTCTTTATATAAAAATTTTCGTAAAATCAGAACTATCGGGAAGGTGACCACCGTCATCACGAGACCTATTGCGGAAGCAAAATAAATATCCTGCGACATACCGTCCACCGCGCCCGTCGCGTAACCGTATAAAAGGAATGCGAGAGTAGCGGTTTTGTTCGCGCCGCCCGTCATCGCGAGTATCGGTCCGGTAGAAGAAAGTATCCCCGCGAACGAAAGCACCAGAATAGTGGAAATCGTCGGCCAAATCATAGGAATTATAAGCCGCGTAAGCTCCTGAAACCAGTTGCACCCGTCGATTTTTCCCGCTTCCAGCACGTCCTCGCTGATAGAATTCATCGCGCCGCCGAATACAACCATATTCCCGCCGAAACCGAATATAACGTTATAAATTAAAAGATAAATAATCGCTTTGTCGGTAACGAGCGGGTATTCGTAGGGCTTTTTCAAGGCGTTCATAAGAGCCTCGTAAGGACTTCCCGAAGTGAACGCGTATTGAAAAAGTATTACGAGCGCGGAACTGCAAATTATATTCGGCAAATACGTTACCGTGCGGAAAAGCTTGTAGCCCGCTATTTTTTTATAAACGAAATACGCCATAAGCACCGAAACGGGCAAAACTATAACGAGCGCGACGAGATAAAACAAAATCGTGTTCCTCGTGGCGATTAAAAGCTCCCCGCCCGATAAAAACCGCGTGAAAACCATCTCGAAATTTTTTAAGGTTACTCCGAGGACCTTTCCCTGTTCCGTATACTGTTCGCGCTGAAATGCGAGCGCGAACGAATCCAGATTAACGTACACCCAAAAAACGAGAAAGAAAATTATCGGCACGCCCAAAAGACTTAAAACGAACAGGTTTTCGTTGCGTTTTCTCACGTCTTTAACGGTACGCGTTTTTTTCGGTTCGGAACTTTGCGCTGTCACGGACGATTTTCACTCCTTGATATATTTTTCGTTTTACAAAACAATATTACATTTTCCGCAAAGATAAGTCAATATCAATATGTTATGTAAATATATGGTTTTGTTCGGTTTTGATATTTTCATAAATCGGGCGGGATTATTCCGTTTTTTATTGACTTTCTTACTTTTTGGCTGTATATTTAATATATAAAAAGCGCAAAAGGTGATTTATGAACGATTATTTATTCAGTCAGAACGTAAGTCTGAACCTGTTACCTTATATAGATAACATAAACTTTTATTTTCATATAAACACGATAGACTGGCCCATCGTTCACGGACACAAGGATTACTGGGAGTTTACGGTCGTAACCGTCGGAACGATAGAAAATCGCAAAAACGGAGAACGAATAAGCTGTACGGCGGGTTCTATGTTCGCCTCCTCCACGAAGGACAGACATTCGCTCATCGCCGCCGAAGGAAAGAACGCGAGATATATCAATATTCTCGTAAAAGAAAGCTTTATGAACTCGATACTTAACACCCTTTTCCGCGACGACGTACCTGCATTTTTTACCGAACTGCCCGTAATTACCGTTCCGAATTCTGTAATTGCGGAAACGGAAGAAATTCTTTCCAAGGTAGACTACTCGCTGCCTGCGTTTTATAAAGAACACGATAAGCTTGTCTGTTCCGCGTTTTTGCTTCTTTTGTCGCACGTTATAACGACCGTGAGCGCAACCTCGATAAGCAATTCTCCGTGGCAGACAGCTTTAAATAAGCTTTCTCAATCTGCCGAGCTTTTATCCTTCAACGTGAACGACGTGTGCGAAAAGCTCGGATATTCGAGAACCCAGCTCAACGCGCTTTTCAAGAAAAACTACGGGGTTTCCCCGCACGAGTACCTTATAAACTACAAATTCAGCTATGCGAAGCAGCTGCTGCTTAATACGAATATGACCGTTTCGGATATAGCGTATAAAATCGGATATTCAAACACTATTCAGTTTTATAATACGTTCAAGAAGATTTTCGGAGTGACGCCCGCCAGATTCCGCGCGGGAAGAAAGAGATGAAATAAAAACTACTTACGACAATTGAAGGGGTTTTGCGTCGAACATTTTTCTAAACGCCTCCGTTTAGCCTTCGGTTTTTAGTGACAAGAATTTTATTCTTTTAGATATTTATATCTAATGATACTTAACGATACATAAAAATAACGTGCGATACAGGAAAACACCTTTATCGCACGTTTCTTTTTTCCGTTACAGCGGTTGTCTTATCTTTTACAATAACATTATCGCGTATTGCGAAAAAACCATTACCTCAACGCCTATTTTTTCGGGTATCAGACGTTTTTGCTTCTCTCTTTACTTAATTGCGGAATGAAAATGGCGAACAATCCGACGACGGAAAGCGCCGTCCACGCCCAGAATACCGAGGAATACCCGAAGGGTTCTATCATATACCCGAATACAAGCGAACCGAAGCCGTATCCCGAATAGGCGCATAAATCCATAAGCCCGCTCACGGTAGAAGCCCCTCCCCGTTTTGCAAACCTTAACGGAAAAACGGAAAGCTCCGCGGTATTGACTACCGAAAGCGCGGCGTATATTATCCCGAGACACGCCGCCGCAAAAATCGCCGACGATCGCGTAAGCGCAACCCCCGCGGAGGCCGCCGCCGCTATTCCGAAGGAAAACACGCTGACCGCGTGTTCGTTATTTCTGAAAAGCTTATAAAGCACGGGGAAAATAAGTCTGCCTAAAAGCCCCGCAAGAGGTATGAACACAGACAACAATGCGATTTTAGAAAGGTCTATTCCGAACGCCGAAACGAAATACATAGTCATCCAGAAGCTCACGTTATCCTTGACCACGCCGTGCAAAAATACAGGTAAAAACTCCTTTCTTACAAGCGAATCGCAGAAAATCTGCTTAAACGTAAGCTTTTTCGGCTTGTCGGAATTGTCGCCAAAGTTATCGTAAGAATTATCGCCGGAATTATCGGAATTATCGGAATTTTCGGTAATCTCTTCGTTATCGGGTTTTTCGGCGTTACCGAAGCTCGGCACTAATATGAGAGTGCCGATAAAGCAAACGCACGCAATAACGGCGGGAATTAAAAACGCGTATTCTACGCCCAAGGTCTTTATTATAAAAGTATTTACCAGAATTCCGAGAATACTGCCCGTCGCGACCGAGCTTACCATAGCCGCCGTCGCGTTCTTCGCGTTTTCTTTACCGAAAGCTTCGGTAGTCGCGCGGAGTATCGCGCCCCAAAGCATAGACTGCCCGTATGCGTTTATCCCCCATAACAATATCATAAGCGGATAAGAAGGGGAAAAATACAGCACGAAATTCGACAAAGCGGTTAAAAAAAGCCCCGACGAAATCAGAAGCTTCGGCTCGATTTTATCGCCTAATCTGCCGTTTATAAGTCTCCCGACGGCGTAAATTACGGCGAACGCCGTACCGAGAACGCCTATTTCCGCAGTCGTCGCTATGCCGCTTTCCGTTATCTTTACCGAAGCGACAGACAAATTCATTCTCGCTATGTAAACTGCCGTGTAGGATAAATAGCAAACGATAAAAATCGTAAGCCTTTTCAGTTTGGAATATTTCATTTTTCTTATATTTTAATCAAGCTTTTCGAGACGAACCCCGTTCTTAACGAGCCGTTCGTGAACAATTTTATCCTCTATTTTCGCCGCCGCCACGCCGGATAAAACGCTTATTGCGGCGGCAGTTCCCGCGGCTTCTCCCGTAAGCATACAAGTACCCTGTATTCTGGTGCTTGAATGGGCGACGTGGTCGGCGGAAATGCACCGCCCGCAAACGATAAGGTTCGAGGTTTCTTCGCATACGAGCGCGCCGTAAGGTATTTCGTAATAATCGCCTTTTATAGCCCCGCCTATCGCTTTACTTTTCCCCGTCGGATCGTGAATATCTATTATATACGAGCCGCGGGCTATCGGATAATCGAATTTTTTTGCGTATATGACGTCGATTCCCCTTAAAACGGTTTTTCCTTTCAATCTTCTCGTTTCTCTCACGCCGAGCGTGTTTGCGGAAGCTATTAAATAACAATCTTCAAACCCGTCGATAAAGTTTTTTAAGAAATCGGTTATCGCTATAACCTGCTTCTGCGCTTTTATTTCTCCTTCGTTAAGCTCGTCCGCGTCCGAGCCGTCTATCCTTAACACGCGCGACATATTGACGACCGCCGTATCCGACCTTGCGGAACGCGTTACGAGAATACGCCCCTGCGGAAGCGGCAGCTTGTTTCCGTTTTTTTCAAAGCCGCAGCTTCCGTAAAATTCCCATTTTTTCAGCTTCTCTTCCGTCACCCCGAGGTCGCCTATGACAAAGTTTTTATTGTTATAGGAAAACGCTTTTTTCATATCCACGCCGCCGAGGGTGAAAAATATCGAAACGGGCTGCATAAGCTTTTGTCCGCCGTAGTCCGCAGTCCTTTCGTCGCTTTCGTGTACGGAATCGAGTCCCGTTTCGCAAAGCTCCGCATAGCAATCCTTTTCCGCGCCGAGAACGAACGGCGTTCCCGATTTCGCTATAAGATCTCCGTCGCCCGTTCCGTCTATAAACACCTTTGCAAAAATGCGTTCCGCGCCGTTTTTGGTTAAAACAAGCACCGATTTTATTTCCTTTTCGTTTCCGCCGCCCGTTTTCTGCGTTTCGGCGGCAAGAAGCGAGGTATGAAAAAGCACGGTAACGCCCGCTTCCTCGCACTTGCTTAAAAGAACGTATTTAAGTATATGCGGCGCGGCTATCGGCGCAACGCCGGAGGTCTCTCCTCCCGTACAATATTTTTGCGAAAGAGCTTCCGTCTCGTCCGAAACCTCTTTCATTATCCCGCCGAAGCTTCTGCCCTTTAAATCCGTGCGCGAATCGAGCGGCGTAACCATACCGAGCGTCGCCTGCCCGCCAAGCACTCCGCCGTTTTCTATCAGTACGGTTTTCGCGCCGTTTCTCGCGGCAGCCACCGCCGCCGAAACTCCCGCCACTCCGCCGCCTATAACCGCCGCGTCGAACGTTCTTTCCCGCACTATTTCTATCGTCGCTTTTTTCGTATTATTCATCTTTTCAGTCTCGTTTTTTATTCATTGTCAGATAAAATCTTTAAGCCGCCATTTATCGTAATATTTTATATGCGGCTCGTCTTTCCCGTCGAAAAACACGGGATAAAAGCAATACGTCGCGAACGAGGTATTCTGCTCCGTAAGGTCGTGCAAAATTTTATCCGCGCTTTTATCGCCTTTGAACATTTTATCGTAAAGCCTTACGGGATCGGGATATTTTTCGGGAAGATCCGTAAGCCATCTGTCCGCAAGCGCGACGAAAAGCCCCGTTTCGGGAATCCCGAATATACAGGAAAGCTGTGAATTGAACGAGTTCTTCCGCTTATCGCCTATAAACGTCTTTCCGCTCTTTTTCCATTTGCCGTGCAGGCTTTTTGCAACGATATTGAACGCGGGGTTAGGAAAATACCCCGTAGTATGCGAGCATACGAACGTATATTTACCGTTTTTCTTCACCGCGCAGGGGGCTTCCGGAATCCACGGCGGAATAACGCCCTCGAAATGCGGCTCTTCCTTTACGATTCGGGTATACGTTTCGTCAAGCTCGTAAAGACAAAACGCGTCGTGAGGGCGTTCTGCGACCAGATACGCTTTGCCGCCCTCTTCTATAATATCGAAATCGCCGCCCTTGCCGCTCTCGTCCGTTCTTAAATATTCGTATTTACCGTCTATTTTATCGGAAATCGCCACCGCGTAACCGAAGGTCGGATTTTTTTGCGAATAGTCGCACGGTCCGCAGGTTTTAGCCCACATAACGAACTTATCCGTTTTCGCGTTATAAATAACGTGCGGGCGTTCGGTAATATTTGCGGGATTGAACGGCGCGAGCTTATCGCCCGAATTATCTATCGCGACCGTGCCTTTATCCTCCCACGAAGCGAGGTCGTCCGAAACGTACAGTCTGATGCCGTTATGCCAGCGCGAAAAAATCTCCTCGCCGAGGCTTCTGCCGTAAATACCCGTTTTATCCTCTCCGAACCAGTAAAATCTGCCTTTATACGGAACTATCTGTCCGCCGTGCGCCTGCACGGGCTTGCCTTCGGTATCGTATAAATATTTCCCCGATTTTATATATCCGTCAGACATAATTCATCCTCTTTAAGGTCGGTTTCCGTAACCTTTCCGTTAAAAATGCGGAACGTTTTTATCTCGAAAGGCTTGAACCTCGCATTGAAGCGCACGTTCGCAGATAAAAGTTCTATATTCGTTTCCGCGCTTCTCCCCTCGCACTCATATGCGCGCAAAACGTATCCGTTCCCGTCCTCCGCTTTTTTAAACGCGGTTACAATCACGTTTACGGAAGAAACGCGCAGTCCGCAGCTTTCGGTGCCGAGCTTGCCGCCGTGGAAGGTTTCGATAACGCTTTTTAAGGGAGAATTAAGCACTCCCGCAGTTTTGGTCGCTTCCGCCGCGCCGCCGTACGGAGTAAGCGAATAAGAAAACTCGCTCGGAGCTTCTTCCATATACTCGCAGAACTCGTCCCGCGTACCCGCCGCCACAGCGTAATGGTCGAGATAAATCGCCGTTCTTAAAACGGTCATATAACAAACGTTTTCGTCCGCGGCAAAGCTGTATTTTCCGTCGTTGACAATCGTCGCGCCGCCGTTTTCGCCGAACCGCGCGAACCATTCCCCGCAAGGATATTCGTCGCCACTTTGCTCTCTTTCTATATATCCGAACGCGTTTGATGAAATAACCCGCGAATTGTCTCCCGAATTTATCGGGAAGCCGAAGCGCGCGGATCTGTGCTTATCCTTTACGAAAATTTTGACCTTCGCTTCCACCTTAACGCCGTCGGGATACACGAAAAAGTCCTGACGGATTTCGTTTTCGCCGAAAACGGAGGTCACGCGCATAGCCGCGCGGGCAGGTCCTTTTTCTATAACGTGCATTTCCTTGCAAGCAAATTCACCGACCACCTTTCCGAACGAGCCGCGCCCGTGCATCCACGAATCCTGCTCCGTTTCGTCGTCGAGGACGAAAAACGTCGGCGCGGACAAAAGCTCTTTTCCCGTTTTCTTATCGAACACGCTTTCAAGCCCGCCCGTCCCGCGCGAAAAGCTTACCCGAACGAAGGGCGTTTCTATAAAATTCTCTCCGCAGACGAACGGATTTCCGATTGCCTTTTCCGCAGTCTTTTCCTTGAATATTTTAAGCGTTCTGTAACCGAACGCAGGCACTTCCAAATAAACGAGCGTATTGTAAATATTGTCCTTGCCGTCCGTATGATAGCCCCTTACGAGCTGAGAGGGCAGAACGTTATCGTCGTAATCGGTAACGAGCGAGCTTCTCGGGAATATTCTTACCGCGCACTTTACCGCATACGGAAGAGGATTGAAAACGACTACGGGACTGCCCAGCTTTTCGTGAACGAACGGGAAAAAGGTATCCGTTCTGAAAATCGTTTCGGGATTACCCTGCAAGGTATCTATTTCCCAAGAAATTCTCGTAAGCGCAAGGTTTATATCTCTTTCCGCTTCCGTTAAAACAGAACCGAAAAAGTCGCGCATATCTTCCGTTGCGGGCTTCGTTATAGTCCCCGCGAGATTATCGTGAAACTGACACAAAAACAGCGTTTTCCAAGCCTCGGAAAGTCCGTTTTGCGGATATTCCGCGTTCACCGCGAAATGAGCGAGAGAAGAAAAAATCTCCGCCGATAAAAGCGCGTTTTCCGCTTCTCTGTTTTTCTTTTTTATCATCGAATTGAGACTGTAACACCCGCGCGAATGGTATTGAAGGTCGCCGCACGTCTCCTTCGCCGCCGAAATCTCGCCGACGGAGTTTGCGTAATCGAAATATTCGTCTATCGTGCCGTATAAATAGGTTTTATCCTCCGCGATAAGCTCGTCCGTTTCGGTTAAAAGCTTTACGGTAGGTCCGCCGCCGTGATTGCCCACGCCGAAAAAGGCGGTCTCCGTCAGATTTTCCTCTTCTCCGAGCTTTTTTATCTCTTTTATAGGCTCGGTCGTTTTTATGCAGTACGAAATCGGAATTCTGTAAGTCGGAATTTTGCTGCCGTCCGCGCCTTTCCATATAAAAAGACTTGCAGGCAGCTCCTTTTCCGTTTTATCGGGGCGCATAAAAACGTAGCGGGTAAGCCCGCTTTTCAAAAGTATCTGCGGAAGCCCTCCGTTATGCCCGAAGGAATCTACGTTATAACCCGTTTTCGCGTAAAACCCGAATTTTTCTTTGAAATAACGCTGCGCGACAAGCCCTTCCCTTGCAAAAGCCTCTCCGCACGGAAGATTGCAGTCGGGTTGCAGATACCACCCGCCCGCAACGCACCAACGCCCTTCCTTTACGCGCGCTTTTATCCTTTCAAACGTTTCGGGATCGACTTTTTCTATATACTCGTAATACATCGCGCCCGCGCAGGTGAATTTGAAATCGGGGAATTCCTCCATTCTGTCCAGAACGCTCTTGAACGTGGCGCGAATTTCCTGAAAGCCGTCCTGCCAACGCCATTGCCATACGGGATCTATATGCGCATTGCCTATCAAAAAAACCTTTTTGCCGTTCATAAATCGAAGTCCTCCTTAAAGTAAGCGCGCGTATAAGCTTTTCTGCCGCGTTCGTCCGTTACGACGATTCTGAAATAATCGGGGCTGTCGCCCTTTTCGTTCCATTCGTAAAAGGTTCCGAGCGGTATTTTCGCTTCCGTGATTCCGTTCCCCGTTCTTCCGACCGTATACCTTCTGTTAGTCAGCATAACGATTTTTTCGCAGGGCGAGGTAAGAACGGTAAGCGTTCCGTCCTCTATATAAATTTCCTTTATCAGCGGCGACTCGGAAGCGTAAAAATCTCCGTTTTTCAGCGCGGTCATAACGTCTTCGTATCGGAGAGCTTTTGCGTCTATCATACAGAAGCCGCCGCCGATATGCTCTTTTTTATGACTGTCGTCCGCCGCTATCGGGAACGGCTTTTCCCCGAGCCGCAAAAGATTTTCGAGCGGCACGTCGGTATCGGTTAAATTCACCGCGTCCGCCGCGGTATTAAAGACCTCCGTCGCCCAGACGCCTTTAAGCCCCGCGTAATCGGTATAATCCTGCATAGACCAGGCGGGATGATTATAGCAAAGCAAAAAACCCGCGTTCTTCGCCTCGACTATAACGTCGTTCACGCAACCGACGGAATAACGAAGAGGATAATTTATCCTTTTCATCTCTTCGGTAACGAACGGAAGAGAACGTTTTATCCAGATATTGTTCACGTTGAAAACGGGCGGCAAGGTTATATCCGCGCGTTCGGCGTAAAGATTCAGGTGATAGGTTTTTATAAACTGAAAATCGAGCGCGGGCTTAGCCTCGTTAATAGCAAGCTCGTAACCGTTTATCGCAAGAAAATTCTCGTCGGTAAGCTCGTTATGCGGCACGAACACCTCGTGATCGGTGAACGCGACTACGGAATATCCCTTTTCTTTATACAGCCGTTTCACCTCTTCGGGAGAATAATCCCCATCCGAAACGTCGGTGTGCGTATGAAGATTAGCTTTATAAAAATCAAATTTTCCCAGAAGCACTCTTTTCATTTTCTTTCCGCGACTTATCCGCCCTCCGTTTTCGTTTGCGTTTTAGTCCAAACCGTTAAAAATTCTGTAATGCTTGTTTACGGCGTCTTTCAGAACCGAAATATCCGCGTCTTTGCCGTTTATATAATAGAACAACGCTTCGCCTATCGGTTTGATTTCTCCGCCTCTTTCGGGATCGGCAAGGCTTCTTATCATTCCGAAATGATCCTCCGTAACCGATACGGGCGTATCGTAAAGGTCGGATATGCAATAAACGATTATGGTATCCACGAACCCGAGCTCCTTCGACTTTTCAAAAAGCGTAACGAGATCCTCCGCGTTCTGCCTTTCGGCGGCGTCTCCCGCGCCTTTATCCGTAAAGCCGATTTCGGTGAACCAGACGGGCTTTCCTTTATCCCCGTTCCTCTCCGCGACGGCATAAAATTCGCGCTGAAAGTCGCTCCACTCCTCCACGCTCGTACAGCCCTGCGCGAGAATATACGGGTGCCAGTTTAAAATATCGAAATATTCGTCCGCGTCCGTCACCGAATAATCCTTGCCCGTCGGCAAGGTTTCGGATTTTATCGCGGCGTAAATCGCTTCTAAATAATCGAAGCTCACCGTAAACGCGCAAAGCCCCGGCGTAAGCACCTTGTTTTCGGGGTTTACCGCCCGCACCGCTTCCCGTGCGTAGTAGCACATATCCGCGATTATATAACCCGCGTCGTCGTAAGCCCAGATATAATTATCGTTGTTCTTTCCGCCGCCGTAGCTGTAACCGTTTTTGTTGAGCGAGCCGCCGTCGGTATGGTCGGGTTCGTTGGTCGGCTCGAAATAATTGATTTCGGGAAACTCCTTCGCAATCATTCCCCAAGCCGTTTTGTTTATGGAAAGCCAGCGTTCGTAAAAGCTCGTTTCGAGGAGGGGATCGGGTACGCAGGTATTTATCGAATGACCGTAGTCGTAAGGATATAAATAGTTATCGGTAAGCGCGACTATTCTCGTTATCCCGCGCGCGGTAAGCTTATCCACGAACGAATGAAGCTTCGTCACGGTGCGCATATTGAACGTTATTTCGTCCGAAGAAACGCTTTGATTGAAAACTATGCTGAAACGGAAATTCACTCTCGCGCTGTCGCTGCCCATAGCCTGCTGCACTTCCGCGATGTAATCCTCCGTATAACACGTTTCTGTTACCGAACCGTATATTTCGGAGGGCGAACCGCAAAGCCCGTAATGAATTTCCCCCGCGGCGGTCTTGCAACCGAACAGAGAACACGCCGAAAACGATAAAATCAAAGCGGAAATCGCCGCCGCAAATCTTTTTAATTTATTCACCTTTCGCCTGTCTCCTTTTCTTTTTCGATAACGCTACGGACAAAACGACCGCCCCGACGATAAGAACGAGCGCGCCGCCGCCCGCCGCAAGCCATATCGCGAGCGAACCGTTTTTCGGATTTTTTACGGGCTTTTTAACTCTTTCGGGTACGGCGTCCGTTATCTCGTCGTAGTCGTGGTGTTCGGGAGTGAAATTGCTGTCGTACGCAAAAACCCTGAACGTGAAAAGCTCCGCCGCGCCGTCCCCCGTTTTAAACCCTAATTTGACGTATCCCGCGTCGTAGCCGAAGCTCGCGACGTTTTTATAAATAGAATCGCTCGCCTCGAACGGTGCTTTTATTCCCACGGTGAGAACGCCGTTTATGGCTTCTACTCTCAAAAGCAACGGATCTCCGCCGTAATTCTTCTTGGCAAAATTCTCCGTCTCGCCGCCGAATAACGCGCAGGAATCTTTAAGGTTTATCGTAAGCTCTTTTTCTCCTACTGTGAAAATCACAGAGTTTTCGGCGTAAATTTCCGCGTAAACGAGAAAATATCTCGCCTTTTTCTCCGTACGGATAAAGCCGTCTTTTATGAGAAGTCCTCCCGCGGTCTCGTAATTTCCGCCTATCGCGAAATCGTCGGACACGTTTCCGCCCTTAAAGTCGCCCCTGATTGCGGAAATGATTTCCGAATTATCGGGAGTCGCGTAAGCGGCGGGGGTATCCGCAAAGCTCGAAGACGCCGTGCCGCACGGAACGCAAACCGCCGCGATAACAAGCGCGAGATTCAAAATCAGAACGAATAATTTTTTCATTTCAGCCCTCCGCAAGCGGATCTATATTCATAAGCCTGAAATTACGCATTTCAAAGCTTACGCCGCCTAATCCGAAAATCGCGGGATAACCGAAGGTATTCACGTCGGTAACCCTTGCCCGAACCTTACCGAGAACGGAAACGTCCTCTTCCGCCCGCTTGTAATGCACCGTTACGCTTCTGTTTTTAACGACGAACATAATATTATAGCGTTCGGTAACGAGCTTTTTGTTTTCGTCCCTCGTCGCCCACATATACTCTTCCGAGCCGTTCTCTTTATAAAGCGTTTTATCGCCCGAGCCGCCCTCTAATTTGCAGTTGTAGGTATAAATTATGGTGCGGTTATATCCGCCCTGAACCTGCATATAAAATCCGACCGCCGTGGTAAACTGCGTAGTCATCGAATAAGCGTTTCTGCCGAAGGACAAGCCTATCATCTGATTATTCGCGCCGACGGAATTTATAGTTATATCGCACTGAATTATATATTCGCCGTATTTTTCTTTCGGTCCGAACGCCGAATAATTCGTGCTGTTCGTAAACGAAAGATAATCGGAAGGCCAGCTCGGATTGTACGGAAGAAGCTTCACGTTCGTTCCGAGATACCATTTCGTTTCGTTAAGATAGTAGTCGTAATAAACCGTTCCGTCCGTATCGACGGTGGTTTTAACTCCCGTAAAATCGGTGGAAACGTCCGCCGCGGAAGAAATCTTCGCGCCGTAAACCTCCACGCTCACGTCGTCTATTTTTATTTCGTTTTTCCGTTCGTCGGAAACGTTCTGACAGCCTATGCCGAACAATCCGCCCGAGCTTACGTTGTTAAAGGTAAATTCCTTCGCGCCGAGCTTTATTTTAACGCTTCCGTCCGACAAAGCCGTAACCGTAACCGAAAACTCCCTGCCGTATACGTCGGATGGCTTATAGCCGCCCGAAAGGTACTTTATTTTCCGCTCCGACATAGTCGCGGGGCGGATTTCTCCGTCCGAAAGAACAAACCCCGCCATTTTGTTCTCGTCGAGGCGTTCGGAATTCGGCGCGAGGTCGAAGCCTATTCCGAACATAACCGCTTCCGAAAAGCCCTTCGCTCCGAACGAAGCCTTAAAGGAAATTTCGTAGGTTTTTTCGACGTAGTTGTTGCTTTCGGGCATTTTTTCGGAAAATATCGCGAACGCGTTCCCGCCCGAGAAATCGAGCGAGCTTATCGGCGCGATATAAACGTTTTCTTCGCCGTAATTTTTATTCGTAGTCCACTTCGTTTCGCCGTTATCGCCGCCGTACGCTATGGACGGAAGGGAAAAACCATCCGAAAACACCGTTTCCCCGCCGCGAATCGCTTCAAAAGACAAAATATCGAGAAGAGAATCGCCCGTATTGAAGCAAACGTACTCGTATCCGCCCAGCTCCTCCAAGCCTTCGCAATAAAATTCTTCGCCGACGCGGGCTTGCGTTTCCGCGTCGTAGAAAGCCGCGGTAACGTTATAAAGGTGCGGCTTTAACGAGACCTCTTCGAGCTTTATAACTACCTCGACGGGGCGGGTTTTTGCGTATTCAAGAAAATACGCGTCGTCGCTCTGCCCCACCTTTTCGTAAGTAAACGCGCCGTTTCCCTGCGAAGCGGTAGTCGATTTTATTCCGAAGGAAAGAGAAAACGAGTATTCCGCATAGGTCGTAAGGCTTTCTCTTCCGCCGAAGCCCATAGCGAACCAAGTTCCCGAAATCGCCTTGACCTTAAAATGTAGTTCGCACGAACCGCCGAACTTGAACCCTGCGGGAGAAACCGTTCCGCCGTAGTTGAAATTCCCGTTAAAGCGCATCGCGTCGTAATCCTTGTCGAGCTTCGCGCCGTGGTTTATCCATTCCTCGCCAAGAGCGTTTTTGTTGAAATCCTC
Organism: Anaerovoracaceae bacterium; assembly: GCA_963599785.1. Classification (GTDB taxonomy): domain Bacteria; phylum Bacillota; class Clostridia; order Christensenellales; family Borkfalkiaceae; genus UBA1259. The sequence continues at coordinate 13,338 of CAVBZJ010000002.1, read as the reverse complement.
TTTCAAAACGGTCGTTTTTTCGACCGCGGCAAAAGCCCGATCCTCTTTGGGAAAAAGCAAGACCGAGCTTAAAGTCATCACTATAAAAAGTATAGTTACGGTAATTTTTCGTATAAGCGAATTTTTCATTTTTTAATAAATCGTTTAATATTGCACGTCGGGGGTGAGCTTGTTTATAATCTTTCTCGCGATGACTACCACGGGAATCATAAACACGGAGAAAATAACGCCTATCGCGGTTGCGGCTTCGAGCTGCGTTTCGCTGCCGCCCTTCGCCACGTTGAACATAAACCAACCCATAGTAAATGCCTGTCCGTAAGAGCCGCCGTTCGTCGTCGGTCCTAAAAGCAGCATAGGTATCATTCCGTAGGACATCACGCCCGTAAGGCTCGTCAGAAGAAACGTGCCTATCGTCGGCATAACGAGCGGAATGGTAACAGTCGCCAGCTCTCTCCAAAACCCTACGCCGTCTAATTTGCCCGCTTCCACCACCTCGCGCGGGATTCTGTTCATCGCGCCCGAGATGAGTATAACGTTCGCGCCGAGTCCGAACCATATATGGTAAAGATATATAAGCGGCCACACGACGTCCGATTTATCCACGACGTTCCACCAGTCCTTTACCACGCCCATTTGGTTAAAAATATAAGCTATCGGTCCTACTATAACGCTGTTGTTCTCGAAAAGATACCGGAAGCAAAGCGTCAGCGTCGTGACCGAAATCATATGCGGCATATAGAATATCACGCGGAAAAACTTTTCGCAGGGTATCTTTTTATGAAACGCATAAGAGGCTATGACCGCAAGCGGAAGTATTATCGCGTTTATACCCCACACGTTGAAGGAATTTATAAGCGCGTTGTGCATCGTTTCGTTTTTTCCGACGAATACGTCCTGCCACTGCGTCACGAAGTTGGAAAGCCCGTAATTAAACCCGCCCGTATACACGTCGAGGGTACGGAAGCTTATCATAATCGTTTGCAGATTGACATACAGCCAGAACACGAGATAATGCGCTATCGGAAAAGCCATCAAAGCTATCACGAAAATCGTTCTTTTCCGTTTGCGGTCGTTAATGCTCGCTTGTTTTTTCATCATACTAATCTATTACGTCCATTCTGTAATTGCCTGCAACGTTTCCGACGCTCGCCGCCGCGCCTTCTCTGACGTATTCTATAACCTCCGCGGCGGTTTTGTTCTTAATCTGATTCAGCCACGTCGAAACGCTCGTTTCGGCTATGAAATCGTACGCGTGGTATCTGTATAAAACGCTTACCAGATCCTTTTCGGTATTCTTCGGGTAATTGTAAATATACTCGGTATCTGCGTTATAGAAGGTCTCGAAAACGCTCTTCGTATATTCCGTCCAGCTATGCTCGGGAGCTTTCGCTATCGGGTTATACTGAAACGGCTTAACGCTGCCCGTTATTTTGGAGAAGTTCATATTGTTCTCTTCGCTCGAAAGGTATACGAGGAATTCCTTTGCAAGCTCTTTGTTTTTCGCCTTGCTCGGAACGAACATGATATCGCCTATCTTGCAATAGGTAAGAAGGTTGCCCTTATAATCGTCCAGAGAAACTATGGGGTGATATACGAAATTTATGTCGTTCTTCCCGTCCTTATCCGTATCGAGGAAGTCGCGCTCTTCGTATTCGAGCCAGCTCGAAGCGTTCATAACCGCGTATTCGCCCTTGATAAACGCCGCGCGGGAATCCGTCGCCTTCATTCCCTGCACCTTGTCGTCGCTGTTTTTATAGGTTTTGTTTTCGGTATCGACTATAAGCGACTGTAACGTTTCGTAAGCCTTTTCAAGTCCGCTCTGCGCGAACACCTTGCTCGAAAAGGTCTGCTTTTCGGTTTTGCCGTCGGTAGTGTTTCCGTAGTTGAAGAAATCGAAGAACGTGCCTTCGCCCTCGTACTTCGGCGCATCCGTTCCCTGCGACTGCGCCCACCAAGTGTCTATCATCGGGAAAAGAGTGTTGGCCTCCACGCCCGACCAACCGAACTGAATCACCTTGCTTCCGTAAGTATTTTTCGCGTTATTGTCGTCTATATCGAGGAAATATGCGATAAGCTCCGAAACCGTTTCGGGGAATCTCGACCATTTCGCCCCGTCCGCAACGCCCGTAACCGAGCCGTTTTTATCCGAATGTATCGTCGCGTACAAAATATCGGTATTATAAACGAGTCCGCACGGCTGAACCGACCATTGCAGAACCCACGGCTTAAAGTCGCCCGTTCCCATACGCTTCTGCATATACGGATAATCTATAAATCTTTGGTCAAGATAATCTTTAACCTTGATTTGCCCGCCGTTTTCGGCGGAATAGCCTTTAAGAGAGCTGTCCGAAACCGAGGTATACGCCTCGTAAACGTCGGTCAGATCTTCGAGATAATCTTTCGTCACCCATTCGCGCCAAGTGCCGGAAGCCGCGATATAAATATCGGGCAGGTTCTTGCCGCTCGTAAGCTTTACCGAAGCTCCGCAGTCGTAATCGGCTTCCGCAACGAGCCTTACCTTTATTCCCTTTTGTGCCGCGAACTCATCCGCCGCGGTTTTAAGCCACTCCGAGCCGAAGCCGCCGTTATAGAACGACACGGTAAGGGTGTTTTCGTTCCCGCCGTTTCCGCCGCACGCCGCAAAGCCTGCGGGAACGGCAAGAAGCACGCATAAAATCAAACCTAAAAATCTTTTCATAATATCATTCTCCTTTATCGGAATATATCGTTTATCAGCCTTTAAGCCCGCCGCCGAGCGTAATCAGCATAATTTTCTTCTGGAATATCAGAAACAGCAAAACTATCGGCAGACTCGTTATTAAAATCGTCGCGAACATTTTCGGATAATCTCCCGAAATCGCCACCTTATCGCTTATGTTTTTCAGTCCCAAGGAAATCGTCGGGTGAGATTGCAGATACAGGTACGGAGTTGAAAAGTCGTTCCATACCCCTATGAACGAAAGTATCCATATAGCCATCACGACGGGCATCGCCTGCGGCATTATAATCTGCACGAAAACTCTTAAATTGCTCGCGCCGTCTATCTCCGCGGCTTCGCTGTAAGTATCGGATATGCCCGAAAATATGGAGTGCATCAGAAGAAAATTGAAGCCTACTCCGCTTGCCGCTTTAAGAATTACGCCGAGATGCGAATCTATAAGGTCGAGGTCGTACATCAGCTTGTATTGAGAAGCAAGCCCGCCCTCTATCGAAATGAACATAGTCGATATTGAGAGGTAGAAAAAGAAATCTCTTCCTTTAAACTTGAATCTCGAAAGCGCGTACGCCATACAGGAGGTGGATATTGCCGAAACGGTGGGAATCGCAAGACAAAGAATCAGCGAGTTCCCCAGCATCTCGAATATATCGAACTCTTCAAAAATGACGATATAGTTGGAAAACAGCCATTCGGTCGGAAATTCCGTCGGTCTGTACCTGAAATCGACCTTATCCTTTACGGAATTGAAAAACATCCACACGAACGGAAATAAAAGCGACAGAGAATACAGCATAAAGATTACGCATAACACGATAAGAACAGTTTTATGCTCTTTATCCATTTTCACCGTGCGGTCGCCGTCGGCGTTTCTTTTCGCTTTCAGTTTTTTGAATAGTGCGTTTTGCATTTACCGTTTTATTCCTCGAATTATTTTGCCTCGAAGTCTATCGTTACGTCGCCCAGCTCGAAATCGAACCCCGAATCGGGAGTTATAAAGAAAACGTGGAGCTGTATGAATCTGACGTTTGCCGCGGGTATCTCTTCGAGCGTAAAGGTATAAGAATACTCCTTCGCTTCTCCCGCGCCGAGCGAGCCTAACTCCTTGTTCGAGTTGGAATTTGCGCCCGCCACGTCGAAATACACGTTTTTAGCCGAATCGCTTCTGTTGACGACCTTGAATTTTATGGTATAAGTTCCCGTCTGTTCTATATCCTTGCGGCGAAGGGTAATTCCGCGCCACATAGAAGAGCCTTCTTCCGTTTTTACGCGCGCGACGGGCGTTTTGAACGTCGAAGCGTCCTCGAAATCCTTGGAAAGCTTTGCGCCGTTAGAACCCTGAACGCTCGTAAATTCGCCGCCCAGCGTTCCGAGGTTTGAAAACTCGTATTTTTCCTCTCTGGAAAGAGACACGTCGCCGAATTCTATATAATGTCCTTCTTCCGTCATGGAAAAAATTCTTATCTGAACGAAAGCGTTTTCGGCGGCGACCGTTTCCGAAAGGTCGTAAACGTAAGAAATATTCCTCGTTTCGCCGTCCTTTATCGTGCCCAGCTCTTTATCCGCGTTGGAAGCCGCGCCGTTAAAGTTCATATCTATATAAAGCTTTATATCTCTGCCGCTGACGTTTCTCACCTTGGCGTTGAACGTATATCTGCCGGCAGAAAACGCGTCCGCATACAAACGTGTACTCATTCCGCGCCACGCCGTGCCGCTGCCCTCTTCGCAGTAAACTCCGCCGAGCGCTTCTATAAACTCGTCCGAAGAAGTGACTTCGGTAGTAAACATACAGAAATTGTCCGCGCCGAAAGCGGTAAATTCCCCGCCGAAGCTGCCGTCGTTTTTAACCGTAAGCACGCGGTTGAGCTTTATATCGTCCAGAACGTAAGAGTAGTCGGCGTTTTCCGCGCCCGAAGCGGTTACGCCGAGTATACGGAAAGTAATACAATCGTAATCGGCGTTCGCGGTAACGGTAATCGTGTTCTGATTGCCGATTTTCGCTATCTGCCAGCTGTCCGTTCCGCAGTAATCTCCGGGGCGCGCGGGATCGGGGAAAATAAGCTTATCCTCGGGATTAAGCACGCCGTAGAAGAATATCGTCTGCCCGTTATCGTTCCCCGCAATAAATTTGTGCCAGAAGGAGAGCTTATATTGTTCGCCCTTTTTGACTGCGGGAAGCTTTATATCCACAAACGACCATTTACCCGCTTCCGTACCCGTCTTTTCGACTTTAAGCGCGTAACGCGTGTCCGCAAGAATTTCCGAGTTATCGTCGGTTACGGAAAGGTTTATATCCTCCGCTTCGGAACGCGCGGTCGCGGTAATTTCCACCGAGCCTTTAACGGTTTTTCCGTCCGAATAGTAAACGTCGTCGAATTTTTCGTAATATTCGTTTCCTTCGGTTATTTTAAGGTCGAACTCCTTAACTATCGGCGCAAATTCGCCGTTATAAACGGAAGCCGTTATTTTAACCCTGCCCGTTTCGACAGCCGTAAGCACGCCGTTTTCGGTTATAGCAGCCGTCTTTTCGTCGGAAGAAGTCCACGAAACGGGATTATCCGCCGCCTCCGCGGGCAAAACCTTGGCGGTGAGAGTGACGCTCGCGCCTTTTATAACGGTATCGGAAATCAAGCCGAAAACCTCTAAATCGGTAGCGCGGTAAACCTCTACCACCTCTATTTTACATTCGTCCTTAACGTTATCGTTCACGGAGCTTTTAACGGTCACCGTGACTTCGCCCTTTTTGAGCGCGGTAAACGAACACAAGGAGCTTTCGCCGCCCTCCGAAATTTCCAGAATTCCGGAATCCGAAGTCGTCCATATAAAGCAGTCCTCAGCGTCGTCCTTATCGAACTGCGCGCTTAACGAAAAGCTCTTTTCTTTAAGAGAAATTTGTTCACGCGGACTGATTATCGAAACGGTTTCGGCGTAAACGTGCGTTTCCTTGTCTCCGTCGTCGCCCGAGCCTCCGCCCGTTACCGTGAGAACGAAAGACGCCTTTTTGGAAGCGTCGTCTTTAAGCCTTACGGAAATCGTCGTTTCGCCGCTGCTTTTAAGATTAACGAGTCCCGTTTCCGCGCCTATTTCCGCAACGCCTTCGTCGGTGGAAGACCATCTCGGCGATTTGTTTTCGTAATAGCTCGGCACGGAAAGCGTAAGCGTTTTTGCCGAAAGGTCCGCTTTATCTCCCGAAGGTCTGCCCGATATAACGAACGCGGGTTCTTCCGAAGGCACTTCCTCCTGCGGTTTTTTGCAGCCCAAGCTAAACGAAAGTATTGCCGCAAGCGCAAGAATTAAAACGATTATCTTTTTCTTCATATTTTCCTCCCGAAAGGCTCGTATTCCGCCGCGGAAAGGGAAATTTGCTTTCCCTTTCCGCGGCGAATGACTGCCTGATAGTTTAATATGGGTTTATATAATTTTAATATTTATCGGGGCGTTAAGCGTTAGCCGTGAAATCTACCGAAATATCGCCCAGCTCGAAGGAGTGTCCCGCGGCGGTCATAGAGAACACCTGGAACGTGATAGTTCCCGTCTCGCTCGCGTCGTCCGCTGTAATTTCTATCGTATAAGCCTTCTTTTCGCCGACCGCAAGGCTTCCGTGTTCGGATACCTTATTATTGAAATTGCCCGTTTTTTCATCGTAGAAATTGCCCGTTGCCTGCGAATACAGATTTATCGCGTTTGCCGTTCTGTTGGTAACGGTAAAGCGGATAACGTATTTTCCGCCCGTCGCGGTCTTTTTGAGAGTGAGAGAAATGCCCCTCCAAGAGCTTGCTCCGCCCTCGCCGCAGGCAGCAGTGCCTATAACGTTGGTATTATACAGGCTTTCGTCCGCGACGTTACCTTCAAGAGTCGTGCCGTTAGTTCCTTTTATATCCTCGAAATATCCGCCGAGAGTTCCTGTGTTGGCAATGGTGCTTCTCGTAAGAGTAAGCTCGCCTATCTCGAATTTTACGAGAGCCTTGCCGCCGTTGTTCGCGCTGAAAACTCTTATCATATAATCGGTAGCCTCCGTAAAGGTCAAGGTAGCCGTGCAGGAAACGGTCGCGCCGTTTTCTACCGAATTGAAATCTTTAAGCCCCGACTGAACGTTGTCCTTAAACTGTCTCGTGTAAAGATACACAGCCTCTCCCGAAGCATTATACACCTTAAAGGAAAGATTGTAAATACCCGCTTCCAACGTTCCGAAATCGACGAACGCGCCCTGCCAGCCCGTTATCTTTTTCGCCGTTATCGTTCCGACGGCGTTCTCGGTAAGAACCTCCGTTTCTCTCGTGAATTCGGTATATTCGGGCGTGGGATTATCTCCCGTCGAATTAGAAAGCTTTACGGTATATTTGCCGTCCGCAACCGCCGCGCTTTCGTAGTCGGTGCAGAACGCTTTGAAATTATCCACGGTATACCCGTAGCTATAAGCGGTATCGGCAGCGTCGGCGTTGGAGAAGATGAAAAGCGAAACGTCGTCGCAATTTTCTTCCGCCCTGAACGTCGCGGTTATCGTGCCGCTCGCAAGCTTTTTATAAGGTCCTTGTTCGTGATGAATATTAAGTCTGTTTCCCGCAGAGGTTATCGCCCCGAGGAAAAGATCGCAGTCCGTGTCCGCGGAAATCGAAATATCGAAGGAGAAATAATATGTTTTCCCCGCTTCCATAGAACAGCCCTGTCTGAACATAACGTTGTTCCAAGCCCTGCCCGTGCCGCTTTCGGTAACGGAAATTTTTCCGTCCTCCGTTGCGAGAAGAGAGGTTTTCAACGCGTTATACCCGATTTTGTCCGCGGTAAGCCCCGCAAAAGTCGAGCCGCTTAAATACGAATCCATAAGCGTCTGCTTCGCCTGTTCGTCTTTTACGTTTTCGTCCGCATAGCCCGCGAGCGCAACGCCCGCCACCGAACGAGAAGAAACGTCGGTATATTCGATGATTTCGCCCGTAGTTTTATCGAGAACGTACGACCTTGCCGAAATATACGCGCCGTAACGCGATTCGGGAATATCGGTGAGCGCGGACACGAAGGAGCGAACGGTCGTTTCCTCCGCATAAGTCACCCACGAATCGACGACGACCTGCGCCGCGCCCTTTTCGTTCGTTTCGGAAGCGACGTTTTCTATGGTAAGCGAGGTCTCGTCCGTAACGAGCGAGGTCGGCAAAAACAGCGTGCCGAATTCCAGATTTTCCTCGCCGTAACCTTCCGCAAGCGACGCGTACTTCTCTTCGGTTATATCGGTAACGAATCTTATGCCTTTTTCTTCGCCGGAAACCTTAACGTACGCCCCGTTCTGCATCGAAAAGCCGCTTTCTTCCGCGAAAACGGCAGAAGCTTTAATGCTCGCCGCACCGATAAACAGGCACGCCGCCATTGCCGCGGAAAGTATTCCGATTAAAAATCTTTTTGCTTTCAACATAATTTTAATCCTCCCACCACTTGCCTATCGCGCCGACGCCGTTATCTATTTTTTCATCGAACAAATCGCCCGATGCGGTCAACACGTCGGTAAAAAATCCTACGGTCAACACAGGTTTTTCATACTCTTTTTTCAACGTTCTTTACCTCCTGAATTTTGTTGAAAAATATTTTTTTGCTCTTATCCGCCGCGGCGTTTATTTAATCAGCCCCGCCTTTTTTGCAAGCCGCGCGTAGTCTTCGAGCTTTATTCCCTTTATATCGCAAACGAAATGGTTAAATCCGCTCTCGTCCGCAGTTTTCCACCTGAACGCGAAAAAGTCTCTTTTCCCGCGTTTTCCGAGCTTTTTAACGGGCTTTATGGAATTTGCCTTTACCTCGGCTTTTCCTTTCGCAACCGTTTTTCCGGAATTCATTTCGGTTATTTCGTACTCGAACGCCTTATCC
>CAVBZJ010000002.1:0-4762 GCA_963599785.1 Anaerovoracaceae bacterium | reverse complement strand
CGTTTACGGCAAAAAGCGTAACGGTTCTGCCGCGTTCTTCCATAATCAGCAAGAAATTCGCATAGCTTCTTTTAACGTAATCGTAAGCTATTTTCTTTTCGTCGTAATAATCCACGATGCTGTCGGAAATCTGCGGCCACCCGTCTATAAGATTCCATATAAGTATTCCGCCGCGCTTATCCTTTTTGGCGCGCATATACTCTATAAAGAATTTATCCGCTTCCGCCTCCGCAATCTGGCACGCAAGTACCTTGTCCTCTATGCTTTCGGGAACTTCTCCGAACGTTTCTTTGATTTCGTTCACCGTCATAGCCATTCGGAAGTTATAATAAGAATCCTCGCACGGGTTTGCGGAATGTATCGTATATTCCAAAGCCCCCATATCGTTAAGCTTTTCTTCGGGAATAAACCTTTTAAGAGATTTGACCGACGGAAAGCCCATATATCCGTTTTCCGATACGAAGGAGCTTTTTATATGCGAATAGTATTCGCTTTTGAAAAAATCTCTCGCTCCCCAGGTATGCGCTTCGGCAGGCTCGTTCTTCGTCCTAAATATATATTCGCTTATATACGGCGAAGAGGGCAGATACTCTCTGTTCGGATCGTGCAGGTACACGGTTTCTTTAAGCACCCTTCTGGTAATGACGTTTCTCGAAGGATCTATGCTCGTATCCCAGCGGTTTGCGTCCGTATCGCACTCGTTATCCCCCGCCCACAGCGCGACGGACGGGTGATTGCGAAGGCGTTTTACCACGAATTCCGCTTCCTTTCGCATAATTTCCGAAAATTTCTCGTCCCACGGATAAATTCCGCAGGTCATCATAAAGTCCTGCCAGACGAGTATGCCGTTTTCGTCGCAAAATTCGTAAAATTTATCCGATTCGTAAAAGCCGCCGCCCCACACGCGCACCATATTTACGGACAGGTCTTTAAGATATCCGAACGCCTTTTCGTATTTTTCTTCGCACAGGGAATGAAAGGTCGAAAGCGGCACCCAGTTTATACCTTTTATAAACGCGCGCTCGCCGTTCACGAGAAAATCGAATTTGCCGCCGTTTTCGTCGTCGCGGCGCAAAAGCTTTATCGTACGCACCCCGATTTTTCTTTTATACTCGTCAACCGCCTCGCCGTTTTTATAAAGCGTTACGGTAAAATCGTATAAATTCGGCTTTCCGAGGTTATTAACGCTCCAAAGCTTGGGGTTTTTAACGTCTATCGAAACCTTATCCGCAACGAACCACAGCCTTTTTCTGTAATAAAAGCCGCTGTCCCCCGAAGCTCCTTTAATTTCTATTTCGTAATCTGCAAAAAGGTCGCCCGAAACTTTAAGAAAATAAGAAACGAGCAGATTCGCGCCACGTTCGTCTATGCGATTAGTATAAACGTATACGCTTTTTATCTCGTCGGGCTTTATTTTTTCTATTTTAACCGCGTCGAATATTCCGCCGAGAACGTTTCTCGGGAATACGTCCCAACCGAGCAGATGCATAGGCTTGCGCATATAAGCCGAGGGATACGAAAATTGAAGCATATTCGTTATAGCGGGTATTTCGTTCTCTCTCGACTTTATCATCGCGGGAAAAAGATGAATAACAAGCTCGTTCTTCTCTTTTAACTCGACTTCCTTTTCGTAAGCTATAAACGCGTCGCTCGTTTCCAGAATTTTTTCGCCGTTAAGAAATATTTCCGAAAAAACGTCTATCCTGTTAAAAACGAGCTTAAATTTTCCCGCTTCGTGCGCGAAATCGGTAAAATAAAACGCGTGCAGATTTTCGTATTTTTGAAGCTCGCAGATATTCGTTCCGTAATACAGCTCGTCTTCCCCGCCGAGCTTTGCGAGAGACAGCGCGACGTCGTGCGGAAGCTCCGCCCTTTCCGCTTTAACCCCCGCAAAGTCCGCAAGCGACTTAAATTCTTTATCGAGCTTCTCGTTTTCTATAAGATATAAATTAAACGCTGTAATCTTTTCCATTCCGTTATTCCGTACGCTTTTTCCGCGGCTTTCCTTAAAAATCGACTTTTTCTTCGTTTTGTCGTTTTCGTCTACATTATAAAATATTAAAATACCCGTTTCAACTAGTTTTTTTACGAAAAATTCTAATATTTTTAGATTTTTTGTTTTTAAGCTTGCCTTTTTGTAATAAAACGGGCTATAATCTATACAGAAAACGGCGGGAGATAAATATGAAAAAAACGATTAAGACGCCGCGGAATGCCGATGAACTCAGGTTTTTTCTTAAAGATTACACGTCGAAAAACCCTAATTTTACGGCGATAAAAAAGGTTCTTACGGGCAAGTGGCCGCTGCACACTCACAACTATTTCGAGGTTGAATTCGTTATCCGCGGAGAAGGCACGCAGATTTTAAACGGCGAGGAATGCGAAATGAAAGCGGGGAATTTCTGTCTCATCACCACGACGGACTTTCACGAGCATTATTTTTCAAAGGAAACGGAAATTATAAACGTTTCGTTCGATCCGTCGCTGCTTCCGCAGGACGTGAACAAAATGCTGACGGACAGAACGGAGAATAAAAATTATTATCTTTCGGGAGAGGAATACGACAGGTTTTACGCGCTTATGCGCATACTTTTGGAGGAATACGAAAGCTCGGCGGAATGGAGAAACGCCGCCATAATGAACGTCCTCAATTATATAGTCGTTTATTTTTTGAGAAAGCTGAATCAGGCGGAAACGAAAAGGAACGAAAATTCCGAAATCGACGACGCGGTGACGTATCTTAATATTCACTTTAAAGAAAGCCCCACGCTGAAAGAGGTTGCGGATTATATCCACTATAACCCGAGTTATTTTTCGCAGGCTTTTAAGAAGCACGTCGGAATGAAATACGTCAATTATCTGAACAATCTGAAAATAAACCAAGCGAAAAGACTGCTTGCGGGAACGAACGACTCCATAATAAACATAGGCTTTTTATGCGGCTTCAACTCTACCGCGAACTTTTTTCTCGAATTCAAGAAGAGTACGGGCGTTTCGCCGTATCAATATCGTAAAAAAAGCTTATTATCCTCAAAAGAAAAATAGTTTTCCGATTTTTTAGTAGTTTCAGCGGCTTTTTAATCGCAGCTTACCCGACTTTCATATTTCAACTTCTTTGCGCCTGTTCCGGATCGCTTCGGGAGTTTCGGATACAAAAATAACGTGCGATACAGGGTTTCCCCCATATTGCACGTTATCGGCATTCTTATTGTTACAGCGACAGGTTTTTTGTTTTTCATTCCATCATTATCAAATAATAATATTTACTCTCGACAGTATAAATCAGCGTTCAATCAACAGTTATTCGCTATCCTTAACTTTCCAATAACCGGTTCTGTTTGAACCTTCTCTCTCTATCAGTCCTTTATCGATAAGCGACGAGATAATTCTTTGAACTGTCTTTTCGGATTTATCTATTCTGAAACCGATTTCCTTCTTGCTTATTTTATAGTTGTTATGAATTATATTTAATACTGTTTCCTCTTGAATGGTCAACGCAGTATTTATGTGGACGTTTATATGGACATTTGTCCTGATAAATTCAAAGAAAAACCCATAAGCCTCTTTACGATAATTCCATGAAACACCGTTTTCGTTACATAAACTGTTTACCCTTTGAAACCCTGTTCCGGCTTTTTCAACGTCCTTGCTTCTGAATAATACGTCTAAAATAAGTTTATTCCTTTTTATCGACGGCATATTTTTGTTGATAAAATCAAAAGGCGTCAGCTCATCGGGAAATGTTCCGGGATTATATATTTCAATAAGTCCGGGATGTATTCCGATTTCTATTTCCGGAATGCTTTCATAATCCGCATGTGCAAAGCTGTTAACAATTATCTCTCGTAATGCCCTTTCCGGAATTTCAGGTATCTCTTCTCTCTTTCTTGAACCGATGGCAACTCTCCACTTTATATTTTCCAACACATATTTCAGTGCAGAATTTACAAGGTTATAAATATTACCGTGTATAAGTTTCAAATCTGTAAAAGTAACTTTGTCATCGGTGGCATAAGTTGCCAACTTTAACCCTATTTTGGCATCTTTTCCAAACAACGCCATACCTGCGTTTTTCAAATGCTCGCCGTCGCATAAATCCAATACCGATAATAATTTTCGCTTGTCATATACGGGCAGTTCCAATCGTCCGTAATGAATTGCCGAATTATAAAAATCAGTTAACGCATTATCATCGATATCATCTATTGTTTTAGCACTAATCTCCTCTTCCCATTTAGAAGCATAGTCAGCTCTTTTAATCAATTTTCTTAATTCATCGGTTGACATTTTTCTATTTTCCGTACCTGTACGAATTAAGTAATCGCCGTTCACCGAATATGGTCGATTATGACCCGAGAAACTTACTTTTATTATCTTTCTTCCGTCGATACTTTGAGCTTCGATTGTAGGAGTAATTTTAGGATAAATTGACTCATATATCCATCTGGAAACATCCTTTTTTGTCGAATCGGAAACCTGTTGTCCTTCTACATACCCGTTGTCATTTACGCCAAAGTATAAAGTCCCTCGGCAATGCTTGTTTAATATCGCGCAAATCGACTCCATTGCTTCTTTTTTCTCTCCGGTAGTCTTTTTAAATTCTATAACTTCGGTTTCTTCTCCTATAATCATTCTTTAACCTCCATAATTGTATTATAACGTTAAACGGCTTGAAAAAAAATAAATTTTTGCATTGCTTTTGCAATATATTATTTGCTAATCGCAAATAATAGCCGTTCGTTGAAATAAGGCGTGAAAAAGT
>CAVBZJ010000001.1:17700-66175 GCA_963599785.1 Anaerovoracaceae bacterium | reverse complement strand
GGTGCTACCCTTTAACCCTTGTAAATCACTGACGATTTCAAGGGTTTTGATTTTTAAAAATTTTCTCGGAAAAGAGTCTTTGTTAAGGGCGTTTTTAAAGCCCTGTCGAAGCGAATATTTGCGTAAAAAGCAGATTAAAAGTTGTAACAAAAAGAGTCCGAAGGTCGAAATAAAAGTATAAAATTTGCAAACCCCGAAAAACGACGATTTTAAAAAAATGCCAAATAAACGAACAAAAACGTGCAAAGGGTATCGCTCGTTATCGATAAATATCGTTAAATATTTTTAAAAATTACAAAGAAAACGCCCGTAAGAAAAACTCTCTGACGGGCGTTGTCGTAAAACATATTCGGTTAAGGTCATATAGGATTAAACCATAATAGCGACATATTTTTTCATTATGCGTTGCCGCCTTGCCCATACCGTGCCGTGAGTGACGGATAACATTCTCGCAATAGTAAACGCTCCGTATCCGTGTATACATAACAATAAAGTTTCTTTCTCCGCTTTTGACAGGTTAAGACGTTCTATGATTTCATCCACTTTCTCGTATTCCTTTTCGGTATCGGTAATCTCGGTTTCAATCGGTTTTGAAATAGCGGCTTCGTCCTCGATAAAATCTTTGAGGTAAGCGTCGCGGGTATAACGATAGGTAATCTCGTTTACTGCGGAATAGCAAAGCTTTAACACGCTTGCGGAGCGTTTGTATTTGTTAACCCCTACAATATCGTCAAGCTTTTTCCCTAAATGCTGTAATAGCACGCAGCATACGCTTTGTACTAATTCGTACCCGTCGGATAAAGGACGGTTTATTGACGGCGTATGAATATCGTCTAATAATCTTCTGTACATATTCTGGTATTTTTGGTTTTTACAACTCGCTTTTTTAAGCGGGGTACGAAAAGCACGGGGAAAGAATTTACCGCACGCTGCAAGATTTGCTCCGCCTCTAAGTCAACAAAGGAGTATAAAAACGTCGCATAAAAAGAAAACCTTAAATAGGCAAGGAAAGTCGAGAAAAAAATTGTTCTTTGCGGTATAATTATTAGCTGTAAGGAGTTGAAGGAATATGAAAGAACAGATTTTAGCTGTACAGCGGATGCAGGATTATATCGAGAAGAATAATGCGGAAGAAATCAATTTGTCGGACTTAGCGCGCGCATCGTTGTTTTCTCCGTGGTATTCTTATCGACTGTTCCGTGACTCTCTGGGGCTGACGCCGACTGAGTATATTCGTAAATATCGGCTTACTCAGGCGGCTAAACAACTTAAAAGCGGTAACGTAAAGGTCACCCGCGCGGCGTTTGACGCAGGATTTTCCAATGTAGATACCTTTACACGGGCATTTTACAGAGAATTCGGGCTGAATCCAAGCGATTATATGAAAAATCCCGTTCCTATCACCTTCTTTATTCCTTACGGTGCAAAATATCGAGAACTAAAAAAGGAGGACATCGACGTGTCAAACATTCAACCTATTTTTATACAGGTTATCCGCAAACCGGAACGCCTGTGCATTATCAAACGCGGTAAGCAGGCGGCGGACTATTTTCCGTACTGCGAAGAAGTCAGTTGTGACGTTTGGGGTATTCTTATGAGCATGAAGTCGCTCTGCGGAGAACCGGTTTCCATGTGGTTACCCGAAAAATATAAAAAGCCGAATACATCCACCTATGTGCAGGGTGTTGAGGTTGAAACCGACTACATGGGAATCATTCCGGAAGGATTTGAAACCATTCGTTTGCCAGAAGCAGAATATCTTATGTTTCAAGGACCATCTTTCCGCGAAGAGGATTATTGCGAAGCTATCCGCACCGTACAAACGGCAATGGATAGTTACGATCCGTCCGTCATCGGCTACCGCTGGGACGATGAAAATCCGCGCATTCAATTAGAACCTCGCGGACAGCGCGGATACATTGAGCTACGAGCCGTGCGGAGGATTCAGAAATGAGTGAAGCGATTTTTGTCGAAGGATTAACAAAAACATATGGAGAGAAAACCGTAGTCAATCATTTGAATTTCTCGGTGAAAAGAGGTACGGTATTCGGACTACTCGGGGCAAACGGCGCGGGGAAAAGCACCACGATAGAGTGCATACTCGGCACGAAGAAGGCTGACGAGGGAACGGTTCGGTTGCTTGGACAAGATCCGAAAAAGCAACGCCGCTCATTGTTTGAACGCGTCGGCGTACAATTCCAAGAGGGCGATTATCAGAAGGAGATCAAGGTTTACGAACTTTGCAGGGAAACGGCAAGTCTTTATCGCAAACCTGCCGATTGGCGCACGCTTTGCGAGCAGTTCGGCATTGGTGATAAAACAAAAGCTGCGGTGAAAAGTCTTTCCGGCGGCGAACGTCAGCGACTTTTTATTGTCCTCGCACTGATTCCGCAACCGGAGGTCGTTTTCCTTGACGAACTGACGACAGGGCTTGACGCAAAAGCACGGCGTAGCGTGTGGAAAACGCTTGAATCACTTAAAAAGCAAGGTCTTACAATATTTCTGACTTCTCACTTTATGGATGAAGTCGAAGCCTTGTGCGATGAGATTTGTATTCTGAAAAAGGGGATTGTCGTTTTCCGCGGAACCGTTGAACAAGCAAAGGAGCAGTGTGGCTGTGAACACTTTGAAGATGCGTACTTAAAATTGTCGGACGAGGAGGTGGGTGCATGAAACGATTTTTTACTTTTTTGAAAACCGAGTTGAAACTTAGTCTGCGTGATATGAATATGGTGATTTTTGCCGTGATTATGCCGCTTATAGTGTTCATTATTCTCGGCATTGTATATGGCGCAAAACCTGCTTATGACGGGGCGAATTATACTGCTTTGGAACAGTCTTTCGGAGCGGTCAGCGCGATCGCTATTTGCGCAAGCGGATTGATGGGACTGCCACTTGCGGTATCGGGCTTACGAGAGATGAAAATTCTCAAAAGGTTGCGCGTTACGCCTGTCAGTCCCGTATTCATACTCGGCGTGGAACTTGCTATGTACGTCATTTACTGTGCCTTGTCCCTTGCAACGCTGTCTATTGTCGCACTTTTGTGGGGCGTAAAACTACATGGTTCGTTCTGGGCATTTCTCGGCAGTTGGGCACTTACAATGCTCTCAACTCTGTCAATCGGTATGTTGGTGGGCGGTATTGCAAAGAATACAAAACAAGCAAGCATTATTGCCTGCGTCCTTTATTTCCCGATGCTTGTTCTTTCCGGGACGACGCTTCCGATTGAGGTTATGCCAAAGGCAATGCAACAGGTCGTCAGCGTATTCCCTTTAACGCATGGACTAACGATGATGAAAAATATGTTCCTCGGTATCGGCGCAAACAGCATACTGCTACCTATCTGCGTAATGCTTGTGGTTATCGCGTTTTGTTCCGTTCTCTCCGCATGTTTCTTCCGATGGGAATAAGAGATTACGCATTGTAACTACATAGATACAAATATGGAGTCGATAGTCTTAAAAACGGACTATCGACTCTTTTCTATAACAATTTTCGAGGACGTGTTCGGAAGGAACGATTCCCGACCCGTAAACAAAAAAAGAATACAAATACAAAAACAACGCTGAGGGAAGAGCAGCGTTTTTTCGCTAAACTTCGGTTTATTTGTCTATCGCAAAATAAAGCGGAATTCTGCATTGAGGACACGCTGCCCGCTAAACCATATCAGATGCGGGCGGTTTTTGCAAATACTTTGGCAAATTAAGGGAATAATAAGGATAACCGAGAGTAAATAATAAAGATTTTAGCGCAATACAGCGAAAAACAGGATAATAGAGAGTAAGAAATAGACGAGTTGGGATATTGACGAGTAAAGTCGGGCGTGTTATAATCAAGGAAAAATAGGGATAACTATGCCCGTTTGCCATTGAAAACGTTGGTATTCGGAGGAGAACGAATGGTAAAAAAGGATGAGAACTTAAAAAAGAAAAAGACGGAGGAGACGCTGTTTATACTGTCTTTTATGATAGTACCCGTTATCTCTTTTCTCGTTTTCTACGTTTACGTTAATTTCAATTCTATTCTTATGGCGTTTCAACTGCCGGAAAAGGGCGAACTTCGTTTCACTCTCGAAAACTTTGCGTGGATTTTCGATAAGATGAAAAACGGTTCTAACAATCCGGTAGAAAACCTGCAACTTGCTTTCGTAAACACCTTCAAGACGTTCGGTATACAGATTATAATGTTCCCGATAAGTCTTTTCGTTTCCTATTTTATTTACAAAAAGATTTTCGGTTACAGGGTGTTCAGAGTGCTTTTTTATCTGCCGCAGATAGTTTCCTCGGTCGTGGTCAGCTTCTTTTTCATCAAGTTCTGCTCGCCCGAAAACTTCTTCCCGAAATTCCTTGAAAAAATATCGGGCATAGATTACGAGCTGGTAGATCCGCTTAAAGATCCGAATTTCGCCAACAAAATGATATTCCTTAATTATATTTGGCTCACTTTCCCCGGCAATCTTATTGTCTGGGGCGGCACTTTTTCGAGAATCCCCGATTCGGTTATAGAATCGGCGCGGCTCGACGGCGTGAGCTGGGTGCGCGAGATGTTCGGTATAATTCTTCCGCTCGTGTGGCCGACCTTCGTGCTTATGGTTACGTTACAGCTTGCGGGAATATTCGGCGCATCGGGTAACGTGTTCCTGCTCGCGAACGGCGGAGATTACGGCACGCAGACCGTAGCCAACTGGATTTATATAAGGGTTCAGCGTTCAACGAACCCGCTGACATCGGGTTATCTGTATCAGGCTTCGGCAATGGGGCTTCTGCTCACCGCCGTTTCCTGCATAATAGCCGTTATCGTGAGAAAATTCCTCGTTTCCAAAATAGAAGAAACGACGTATTGAGGAGGGGAAAAATATGAAAGACAAAAAAAGAATTTTTCAAAGACGTTCCCCTTCGGAAAGGGTACTGTTTTCAATAGTTTTCGTAATATTCGCCTTGTTCGCGTTTTCTTACGTCTATATGATATTCTGGTGCTTCTTTTCGGGAATGAGAGGCTCACTCGAACTTAAAGTCGATCCGTTCGGCTTTTCGGGCAAGCTTTCGCCGCATAACTATATAGAAGTTTTCAGCAAGCTTTCGGTGAACAAAAACAGCTTTCTCGATATGCTCTTAAACAGTCTGTATTTCTGTATGCTCGGACCGTTTCTTTGCGTAACCGTTACTTCTATGATGGCTTACGTCACCTCGAAATACAAATTTTTCGGCTCGAAAGCGGTGTACCTGATAGTTCTGGTGGTAATCACGCTGCCTATATACGGTTCTACCTCTTCTATGTATAAGCTTTTATATAACCTGCATTTCCTCAATTCGCGGCTGATGATTTTCACGTCGCTCAATGCTTTCTCCATTTATTATATGTACTTCTTCGCCTTTTACAAAGGGGTATCGTGGAGCTACGCGGAGGCGGCGCAGATAGACGGCGCGAACCACTGGCAGATTTATTTCAAGATTATGCTTCCGCAATCGATCACTATGTTCGGCTCGCTGTTCCTTCTTTTGTGGATGACCGAATGGAACTCTTACGCGACCGCGCTCATATACCTTCCGAAGCTTCCCACTCTCGCCGTCGGCATATATCTTTTCGAGCAGGATATGACGTACGAATCGAGAATGGATATTCTGTACGC
This sequence comes from Anaerovoracaceae bacterium, assembly GCA_963599785.1. Lineage (GTDB taxonomy): Bacteria > Bacillota > Clostridia > Christensenellales > Borkfalkiaceae > UBA1259. The sequence continues at coordinate 60,546 of CAVBZJ010000001.1, read as the reverse complement.
GGCGTGCTTTATATCCCTTCTACCGCCGCTCGTAATGTTCGCGTGCTTTAACAACGCGCTTATGAACAACGTTTCGCTCGGCGGTATCAAAGAGTAAAGTTCGGACGAACGGGTTAAAGAAAGTAAATTTGCGGGGAAACCCGTTTAAAAAGAAAAGGACGCGTCCTTTTCGGCTTGCCGCTGTCGCGCCAAGCCGAAATCCGCTTTATCAGTCATAAACGATTAAATAAAATAAAAACCGCGCCTTGACGGCGCGAAGAATAAGGAGTGAATTATGAAAAAATTAAAAAGGCTTCTGGCAACCGTACTTGCGGCGGCGACCGCCGTCGTTCCGTTTGCGGCGTGCGGGGGAGATTCCGCGCAAAATTCTTCTACCGATATTCAGGTTTATTTCTGGAAATCGGGACTCGGCACGGATTTTATAGAAGATATAGCCGAAAGCTTTAATGCGGCGCAGTCGGAGTATACCGTGACCGTGGAAACGGGTACGGCAAATCAGATCATCAAAACTCTCGAACTCGGGAAAAACAATACCTACGACTTGTATTTCACGATGCTTAACACTTATCAGTATAACGACGATTTCGTTAAGCTCGACGACGTTCTGGACAGCAAGGCGGAGGGCGAAAGCCTTACCATAAGACAAAAATACTACGATTATCTTCTGGACGGCGTTAAGGAAGCGGACGGAACGACTCGTTTTCTTACTTACGGAAACGGCTGGTGCGGAATAGCTTATAACGCGGACTATATCGACGGCACGACGTATAAAGTTCCGAGAACGACGAAGGAACTCGAAAGTCTTACCGCGACCTTCGCCGCTCTTCACGCGCAGGACGGAAGCAAGCCCTATCCGTGGATTCTTTACAGCGACACGAACAACAACGGTTACTGGAACTATTCCGTTATGACTTGGGAAGCGCAGTACGACGGACTCGATTATTATTATAACAATATGCTCGCGTTAAAAGACGAGAACGGCAATTCCCCCTCGCGCGAGGTGTTTGAAAAGAAAGACGGCAGATACAAAGCGCTCGAAGTCGTGGAAAGTCTTCTGACGCCCGACACCGTTTCGAGGTCGAGTACGGGTACGTTTACAGACGCGCAGGCGGTTTATCTCGACGGCGGCGCGATTATGATGGTAAACGGCAACTGGCTGATGAACGAATCCACCGGCACTAAAACGAACGTAAAAATGATGAGATTCCCCGTTATCAGCAGTATCGTGGAAAAGCTTGAAAACACTTCTATGAGCGATTCCACCCTTGCGGCGATTATAGACGAAGTGGACGCGGGCAAGGAAGAAAGCGAGCTTTGCTCCGCGAACGATTTTGCAAAGATAAAGGAAGCAAGAACCATTATGTATAACAACGCTTCCGAACAATACGTTTTCATTCCCGAATATTCCCCCGCGAAGGACGGCGCGAAAGAATTTTTGAAATATTTCTATTCGGATAAGGGCATAGCGGCTTATAACAGAGCGACGAAGCTTCCCGCTTCCGCTCGTCTTGCGGATTCTTCCGCTTTCGACGTTTCCGCAATTCCCGAATGGAACAAACAGCAGTTCGATTTTGCGGAAAATCTTACCGCGATTACGAACACGATGACCAAATCCCGTCTCTTTATAAACAGCAGTACTAATCAGTTCGCAAGTCTTGCGTTTGCGGATAAGGTCTGGACGACGAACTCGGCGGCGCGTAAAGACGCGGAAGCTCTTTGGAACGATATATTGAGCATCATAAAAGAAAACTGGAACGAGTGGTCGAAAAACGTTTAATCGTAAGAGTAACCGTTAAAAGGATAACCGGAAAATGAAAAAGAAAATTTATATAAGAATATTCGTGGCGGTTATGGCGTTCGCGTTCGCGCTTCTCGCGGCGGCGGGGACGCTCGGCACGGGCGCGAAAACGGCGAGCGCGGGGGCTTCCCGCTCGCTCGTCGTATCCGCTTCTTCGATAGGCGAAAACAAAATAAGTTCGGGCGATTTCTTTATAAACGGCGTCACGGCGAAGAACGGAAAAGCGGTTTTTTCTCCCGATAAAACGGAAAGCTCGCTCGTTGCGAAAGCCTATATCGCGAACCTTAAAGATTACGGCGTTCCCGTGCTGTTTTCGGCGACGATTACCCTTAATGCGAAAAGCTTTGCGGAAGGCGGAGAGTTTTCCGCGATATTCGGACTCGGCAGTTTTACCGCGGCAAAGGGTGCGGCAAACACCTTTGCCATAACCGTATCGGAAGGGAAGGGTTGTATTAAAATAGGCGCGGCGGAATACCGCAAAGAGGGCGCGGCGACCGATATTTACGCCTCCCGCGAATTTCCCTCGATAAAGCTCGGTTCGGAATTTACCGTGGGCGCGGAGGTTACGACGAATAACGAGCTTACGTTCAAAATAAACGGCAGAACTTATAAGGAATATAAGCTCGGGGTAGACGCTGCGGGCTTTGCGGCGTTCCTGTCTTCGGGCGCGAACGAAATTTATTTAAGCGATACGGAGATTTACGGTTATCGCTACGAAGCGCCCGAAACGGTCGATTACGTCGAAACGTTCGATAACGGCTATAACGCGAATATGTTCTATTCTCACAGCGACGCTTCGCCTCTTTCTCCGACTAATCTTTCGGTTGCGGACGGCAAGCTCTGGTTCAACAACACCGCGGGCGCGTTTTTCAGCACGAGGTACAAATACAGCAATTTCGAGCTGACTTTCGATATTTCCGACCTCCGCGCGGAAGCGACGTACGAGGGCGAAACCCTTACGGGACTTATAAGCGGCTGGTTCGGAATAGCGTTCGGACTCGATTCCTCCGACGTGAATCTCGACCACGTTATCAAAAACGGAACGTGGCTGAATTTCGAGGGGATTCCCATGGACGTCGATCACTCGACCTATTACGACGGCGCGAGATACGTCGTTTACGACAAGGCGTTTGACGGACGAAGCTGGTCGTCCAAAGCGGTAGTTCCTATGCACAACGGCTATAACGGCACTTCTTTCAGCCTTTGGGATAAAGACTTTATCTCGGAAAGAACGGTAAGCGTCAAATTCACTATGACCGACGGACTTATAGAAGTTTATTACCGTTTCGAGGGCGAAAAGGAATGGGGCGAGCCGTATTTCGCGTTCGATATGGGTTCGCTTAAAACGGGGTACGTCGCCATAATCGCTAACGGCGAAACCGCGATAAGCAAAAACGGTATCAAATACAACTCCGCCGCGCAGTTCAAAATAGACAATTTCTCGGTCAGAAATACCGATTACGAGGGCGTGAGAAAAGTTATTCCCGCACCCGATTATAAGTCTAACCACATAGACAAGGCTTCCGACTACGATTATACGACCAAAACGGACGACGGCGACCTTATCGGCGACAAGCTCGCGAACGGAAAGCTTACGGAAGATAAAAGCGGTTGCGGAAGCGGCGTGTTCGGCGGCGCGATTTCCGCGCTTTCGGCTCTTGCGGCGGCGGGAGTTGCGATTACCTTCAAAAAGAGGAGGGATAAATAATGAAAAAGAGATTTCTGGCGTTGTCGCTTGCGGCGGTTTCGGTGTTTTCCGCGGGCTTTGCCGCTTGTAAAGACGGCGGCGCGGCGGGAAAACTCGTAACTCTTTACGAGGACGGTATGGCTTATACCGAAACGGTTAAGGGCGAAGCGGGCAAGGTAGACGCGCTTTATTACGATATTATGGGCGGCGACGAGGTTATGCCGATAGGCGGCTTCTACGTCCCGTACGCTTCGGGCGGAAGCCTCGACGGCAACGATATGCCGAATTTTTTAACCGATTATTATTTCGAGGTTTTAGCGGAAGCGGGCATCAATATGTTCGTGTATTCGGTAGACCGCCACTCGTACGGCAGCTCTAATCCCAACATAACCACTGCGCTCAGCCTCTGCGAAAAGTACGGAATCGGCTATTTCGTGGATTCCTACTGGGTTATGGGGCAGCTCGGCACGCATACCTCAGACGTAGCCATCGAAGATATGGCGTTAAGCAAAGAAAGCGGAAAGAAAATTCTTGCGGAAATTCTTACCGATTTGTCGCGGTATAAAAGCTTTATAGGGCTTCATTCGTTCGACGAACCGTTCACGGCGCAGCTCGACAATATCGGAGTTTTCTCCGACGCGTTTTACTTGCTCGAAGAAAGCAAAGGTCTCGATATGTATATGAACGCCAACGGTTACTGGGCAGGAGAGGATAACTTCTGGGGTTATTCCGATCCCATCGCTTACGACGCGTATATACAAAAGATATTCGAGGAAGCGAAGCCGAGAATGCTTTCCGTAACGCAATATCCGTATACCTCCGCAAATACTCCCGAATCCACCGTTACCGCGCTTATGTACAATCAGCTTTCGATTTACAGAAAATATTCCAAACAATACGGCGTGCCGTTTTGGAGAATGTTGCAGGCGGGCGGACAATGGAACGACCTTGCCGAATGGATACCTTCGGTAGATCCGTATCCCTCGGAAGGCGAGCTTCTTTACGACGTAAACCTTGCGCTTGCGTACGGCGCGAAAGCGATTCAGTATTTCCCGCTTATTCAGCCGCTGTATTTTGCCTACGAAGAGGGCGGAACTTACGATTTCGAGAACCGTAACGGGCTTATCGGCGCGGACGGCAACCTTACCCGCTGGTATTATTACGCAAAACGTGCCAACGAGCAGGTGAAAGCGGTAGACGAATACCTGATGAAGTCGGAAAACGACGGAATCATAGTACACGGCGACGCGGCGACCAAAGCGATTATCACGGACGGCGAATCGGGCGAAGAGATTATTTCTTCGGGCGAATATAAGCAGCTTAAAAAGGTTACGGGCGACGATTGTATCGTAGGGTGCTTTAACTATAAAGGCGGCACGGCTTTGTACGTCGTGAATTATAACAGAAAAGAAAAGGCGAACGTATCTCTATCCTTCGATGGCGACGATTACAGATACACCGTGATTCAACGCGGAAAGTCCTGCGACGTCGTGGGCGGCAGAATCCCGCTTACGCTCGATTACGGCGAGGGCGCGCTCATCGTTTTAAGATAGCAGAAAGTCGGTTTTGCACAATATTTACATTGAATTTTTTACTTGATTTTATTTAACTTTAACCTGAATGAAGATTATAGCGAACGTCCCGAACGGCTGTGCGGGTAAATGCATGGCCTTCGCGGCGAAAGAACTTAAAAAATATCTCGAACGCGCCACGGGCGAAGCGTTTGAAATTATAACCGAACCGAATAAGGAGTTTTCGGACGGCAAAATCAGGCGCGACGAACCTTTGGCGACCGCAAACCGCAAAAACGAAGCCGCGTTCAGGCTTTGCGTTTCTTCTCACGCGGAAAAAGACGGTTTTATTATAGAAACCGCAGATTATGGCGGCAAAAATACGAGCTGTGACGGCAAAACCTCGGGCGGCGAAACCTCGGGTAAAAGAACGGGCGAGAACGAGGACTGCGGAAAAGAAATTCTTATTTCGGGCGGTACGGAGCGCGGAGTTTTGTACGGGGTTTACGAATATCTCGAAAGGTTTATCGGCGTGCGGTTTTTAACCGCGGAAGAGGAATTCGTGCCGAGCGGAAAGAAAATAGTATTCCCGACCGAACCCTTTGCGAGAAAGCCGCTCTTTAATATGCGCACCTATCTTACGGGCGATGTGTTTCAGGAACATTCGGACGCGGATTTTATCGCCAAAACCCGCACGGTCGATTTGTTCACGAAATCGGACGAAGCGCACGGCGGCAGGCTGACGGTTTACGGCAGAAATTGCAATCACAACTTTCATAATTACGTTCCGTTCGAGATTTACGGCAACGACCACCCCGAATTTTACCGTTTTATCCACGTCAACGGCGAAACCCTGCCGACGGTGGATATTACGAACGGGCTTACGGAGAACGGCGAAGTAGACGAGAAAAAAGAAGTAAGCGTTGTAAAAATCGTTGCGGAAGAGATTAAAAAGGACTTGGAAAAATATCCCGAATTAGAGGTCGTGTGCCTTACGCAGGAAGACGGACCGTACTATTTCGACGACGAAAACAACGAAAAACTCGCGGCGGTTTATAAACGAAGCGGAATTCTTATCAGGTTCTGCAACGCGGTGATACGCAGGGTGAACAAGGAGCGCGCGGCGGCGGGTAAACGTCCCGTCAAGCTTATGACCTTCGCGTACGACTACGCAAAAGAAGCGCCCGTAAAAGAGGTCGGCGGCAAAATCGTGCCGATAGACGAAACGGTCGTCGCGGACGAAAACCTTATAATACAATTCGCGCTGTTCTGCAACGGGTTTTACGATTATTTTTCGGATAAGCAGTATCCGTTCATCAAAAAAACGCTTAAAGAATGGCGGGCGGTCGCGCACGATTTCTGGTTCTGGGGCTACGACGCGAGCTTCCGTCGCTATCTCGCTTATTACGATTCGTTCGATAATATCGAAGCCAACGTACGCGGAATGAAAAAAGAGGGGATAACCTATTTTTGTATGCAAGGACCGCACGATACGCGTAAAATCTGGCAGAATGAAATACGCGCCTACGCTTACAGAAAGTTTTTTTACGGCGACGAGCGTTCGGCGGCGGAGCTTACGGAGGAGTTTATCGACCTGTATTACGGCGCGGGTGCGGAAAGCGTAAAAGAGCTTATGAACATTTTCCACACCGCGTATAAAGAGGCGGAAGCGGCGGGAAAAGTCGTTACCTGCGGAAATTTCGGCACTCACGAGCGGGCGGAGATAAATCCCGAAAAAATGCTGTATTCCGCGGTCGCCGCGATAGAACGAGGTGAAGAAGCGGTTAAAAATGCGGGCGAAAGCGACGGCAGGAAGCAAAAGCTTTTAAAGCGGCTTGCGGGCGTGAAAGCCACTCCGCTGATGCTTTTATACGATAATTTCTATTTTTATCACCCCGAAGGGAGCAAGGAAGAGGAGCTTAAAGCAAAGAAAGAGTTTTTCGATACGGCGCGCTTTGCCGAAATAGACCTTATTGCAGAGCGGTGGACGATAAAACAATACGAGGACGAGCCGAGTTCTTCCGAAAGGGTAGTAAAGCTCGGCGAAAAGCTGCGCGACGGCGAACGGTATTTCAACTGACGGCGGCTTTGCGATATATCGGAAAAGGAGAAAAAGATGAAAAAATTTGTTATAGCGATTTTGTCGGTATTGATGCTTGTAAGCTTATTCTGCGCTTGCGGCGGAAAAACGGAAACGAAGCATAATCTGGTCGAAGTACCTGCAAAAGCGGTTACCTGTACGGATGACGGTTGGAACGCGTACGTTTATTGCGCGGACGAGGGTTGCGGATATACGACGAAAAACCTGATAAAGGCTTTGGGACACGATATTCAGAGGGTTGAGGCAAAAGCCGCTTCCTGCGGGGAAGAAGGGTACGACGCCTATGAATATTGCGCGCGCGAAGGTTGCGATTACGAAACGGAGCATAAAACTTACGTCGCACTCGAACATAAAATCGTTAAGGTTGCCGCAAGGGCTGCGACCTGTACCGAGGACGGTTGGAACGCGCATGAGGAGTGCGTGAACGGTTGCGGATATACTACTGCGGAAATTATAAAAGCGAAAGGTCACGAATTTAAAGAAGTTCCCGCAAAAGAGCCTACCTGCGACGAAGCGGGATATGCGGCTTACAGATATTGCACGAACGTCGGTTGTAAATATACCGAAAAGAAGGAAATAAAGGCATTGGGACACGATATGAAAAACGGAACGTGTACGCGTTGCGGAAAAGGGGCGGACGCGCTTGTGGATTTCGTCGTCAGAGTTCCCGCGGGAAGAGAACCCGTCGTTTTACAGCTTACCGATCCGCAGATAATAGATCCCTCGCAGGACAGAACGAAAAGGCTCGGCGCGGGCGAGGCGGAATTCTATTCCAAGAAGTATATAAACGAGCATTGCTACGATTATATAACGGAAACGATAAACAAAATCAAGCCCGATCTCATTATACTGACGGGCGACCTCGTTTACGGCGAATTCGACGATAACGGCTCGGTGTTTAAGGAATTCGTGGAGTTTATGGATAAATTCGGCGTGCCGTGGGCGCCCGTGTTCGGCAATCACGAAGGCACGAGCGCGATGGGCGTAGATTGGCAATGCGAACAGCTCGTGAACGCGAAAAATTGTTTGTTCGTTCAACGCGAGCTTACGGGTAACGGCAATTACAGCGTGGGAATTATGCAGGGCGAAAGCCTTACCCGCGTGTTCTATATGCTCGATACCAACGGTTGCGGCGATCTGCACGCAAACTCGCTCGCGAACGGACACACGACTTCCGCCGTCGGGCTTGCCGCCGATCAGGTAGAATGGTATACCGCTTCGGCAAAGCAGATTAAGGAATGCTTGTCAAACGTTAAATTCAGTTTTGCGTTCCATATTCAGCCTTCGGTGTTTGCCAAAGGTCTTGCCAAATACGGCTTTCCGAGCAGCGTGCCTATAAACATTTACAAGGCGGAAAATCGCGAAGAAGGCGAATTCGGGTACGTCGGCAGAGGGCTTAAAGGCGGTTGGGATCCGTATTTCACCATTTTTAACGGAATGAAAGAACTCGGCGCGGATTCGATATTCGTCGGACACGAGCATAACAACAGTTCGAGCGTGGTTTACGAGGGCGTGAGGCTTCAATACGGGCAAAAGAGCAGCGAATACGACAGATACGTCGGCGTAAACGAGGAAACTCTCGTATTTGACGGAAATTACCCGCCCAAAGCCGCTAAAAACATTACTCCGCTCATCGGCGGCACGGTAATACCGCTCGGTACCGACGGCGGACTTAAAACGCCGTATATATACCTTTGCGAAAAGGCGGGCGGCAAGGTGAACTGGGAAGGAAAAACGTCGTTTTCGGTTGACGGCTTGAAATTCGGCTCGGACTTTACCGTAGACGGCACGTTTAATCTGAAAGAGGTTGAGATAGGCGGGGTTAAGGCTTACGAAATTACGGCTACGGAACAGGGAAAGCTTTCCGTAAACACCGCGATTCTCGGCGGAAAAACGAGTTTTTCTTTCGATTTGTTTTTGCCGAACACGTCCGACCAAAAGCTTCGCGGGCTGGGCGAGCTGGCGATGAGAGTAAAAGCCGCTTCTTATAACGGATATATAGATTTCAATTCTTCTTCCGATAAAGAGGAGCGAAAGATCGTGTTCGACAAATGGAAGACCTTTACGGAAGATTTAAGCTCGTTCGGGAGCATAACGGAATTGTCGCTCGTTTTGCCGAAGGGCAGCGTCGCGTATATAAAGAGCCTGAAACTTTTATAAACAAACCTACGGAAAAAACGGCTGAAAAGCCGAGAAAATAAGAAAGAAAAATTATTATAGGAGGAAAATAATAATGAAACACTATGAACAACCACGCGTTGCGCTGCTTTTGATAAACAGCGCGGACGTCATTTCGATGTCGCCTGCTTTGGGCGACAACGATTTCTCCGATTTCGAGGACTGGGGTTAAGGAGGGCGGAAAGATGAAAAAAACTTTGAATTTGAGAAAAATTTTATTGATAGTTTTCGGATTTTTGTTCGCGATAAGCGCGGCGGCGTTCGGTCTGTCGCTTGCAAAGGTTTCCGCGGCGGATTTTGACGAAAGCGATCCTTCCACTTATATCAGCTCGGGGGAAAGCGAAACGTTTACTTACGAGGACGGAAAGTACGTTTTTGCAAGCGTCGTTAAGGAAACGTCCGCTACGCTTTCGATAAAGCAGGAAACGATAGCTTATTTTAAAACGCTTACGCAATACGATACGTTAAGAATAACCGCTTCTCTGTTAGGCACGGACGGTACGACGATAGGTTATCGTTGCAAGGGTTACGATTCGTCTTGGGGCTGGACGGGAGACGGACAGCCTCTTTCGAGAGATTTTGAAATAGCGGATTTTGCCGACGGCAAATTCGACGTTACCGTATGCTATGGTTCGAGCGGCTCGGGTTCGGGCTTTGCCGTTGCGTTAGAGCTTATAGAAGCTCCCGATTACAGCGATTCCGAAACGTGGTTTGCTGATTACAGCAGCGACGTAACGCATACGAAGGCAGGGTATAACAGCTATAACTTTACGAGAAGCGAGAACGGCGGCGTGCTTTCCTTTAAGGGCGAAGCTCTTGCTTGGCTCGTTAAAAAAGGCTACACAAAAATTCGCGTTACCTATATCCCGAAAACGGAAGAATCCGCGCCGAACATGAACATTTATCCCGACGGCGGAGCGTGGAATGTCGAGGCGAAATGGGCAACGAAAGACCTATCACAAACGAAAGAATTCGATATAACGAGCGGGAATGCTTTTTCTCTGTATATTGCGAAAACCCCGAGTATTACCGAATTTAATATTAAGCTTAAAGCGGTTAACGACAATTACAACGAGTACGACGAGGTTATAAACTGGTTCTCTTTGCAAAGCGGCGTAACCTGTACGCAGATAAGCGGAAACAGCTTCGATTTTGAAAAGAGCGGCAACGGTGCGTTTATGTCCTTCAAGGCGGAAGCTCTTGCTTACCTCGTGGATAAAGGGTACGAAGCTATCCGTGTAACCTATCTTGAAAACAACGCTTCGAGTTCTACGACCGTCGGAATAATGATGGACGGCGATAACGGATACGTTTATACGAACGGGACGGTAAAATCAAGAGAGCGCGACATTACGGATAAGAAAAAGTTTTACGTTTATCACTCTAAAAACGATAAGGTAACTTCGTTTAATCTCAAAATAGAGGCTGTCGATTACGATTTAGCCGAAAACTGGTTCTCTTTGATTGACGGCGTAACCTGCGAACAGACAGGCGAGAGTAGTTTTGACTTTACCGTGGCAAACACAAGTGCTCTATCCTTTCTTACCTTTCAAGACACCGCGTTCACATATCTTGCAGGTAAGGGTTACGACGTTATTCGCATAACCTATAAGACGACCGCCGCTAATATGGGTATATTCGTGACTGAAACAGAAACTTGGAGAGATTCAGTTTGGACGGAAGGAAAAAACGCATCGAGAGAATTCGATTTGACGAAAGGGGCTTTCGGGCTTTCCACAAACGGAGCTACCACTTTTAGTATAACATTCGAGCTTGTCGATACCGATATTAAAGAAGTAACCGTTAATTATAACGTGAACGGAACGCTCGATAATTCCCAGACCATAACATGGGACGAAGAGAATTTCTCGGCAAATATGCCGACCGTTACAGAAACCGACGTTAAAACCTTCGGTTACGAATACGACGGCAAGCTTTATAAAGACGTTTCTTCGGTGTTCGCCGCAATCGGCACGCCCGAAAGCACGGTTACCGTAAACGTTATCGCGCTTCGTCTCGAAACGCAGGACGGCGCGGAGATTCGCGCTTCCGGCACGGCGGGCTTGCGCTTTACGAGCATAGTCGGAAAATCCGAGTATTTCTCCGCGTTCGGTATGATTTTAACGGTGCGCTCCAACATAGATACTAACTCCGAAAACGCGAAAGCGGTGGGAATAGATAATTTCGATAAAGAAAGTCTGTCCGCGGCAAGCCTTAAATATATCGAGCTTGTAAGCACGGCTTCGGGCTTTAACAGCTACGAAGAGGGTGGAAACACCGTGTTCAACCTCGTTCTTACTAATATTTCCGAAGCTCACCTTACCATGCAGTATATCGCGAGAACTTACGTTACCGTAAAATATGCGGACGGAACTACCGTTACCTATTATTCGGACGTAGACTTCGAGAATAACGCGAGAGCCCCGCAAGACGTAGGCTATTCCGCCTTGGATAACGCCGAATTAAGCGGCATAACGGAAGATCAGAAAGCGTTTATAAGGGAGAATTACCTCTCAAAAAAAGCATAGAGCTGTCTGCCTATTACGGACCTGCGGTAGGCGCGTATATGGAAAACGGCACGCTCGTAAGTAACGTTACGGGCGGAGCCGAATACCATATCGCCACCGTAGAGGACGTAAAAGCGTATTTCGATGCGGGTTTTACCTTCATCAGCGGTGACGACGCCGACTACATTGCATACAGATCGGCAGGTTACGAGGCAGACAGCGGCTATTCGGAAACAGACGCAGACGGCAATTACGCTAATTCCGACGCGATTAAATTATTAAATCTCGTAGAGGCTTATTGCGACGCGTACGACGTGGCTTACGAGGAAGCAAGGGTTCTCGTAAAGCTCGGCTATCTCGAAGGGGCTATGAGCGGCAATGCCATTCACTCCGAGGCTCAGACGAAAATCAATATAACGAAATTTTACAATCATCTTAAAACTTTCAAATGCTTCGGCGGGTTTATTCTCCGCGACGAACCGAGAGGGTATATGGCGGATACCTATAACCTTTGGTATCAATGGCTCGTGAACGAACTCGGCGTTTATCGCGACGGGTATATGCTTCACGGCTCGCTGCTCGGTATGGGCGCGGCGGAGGTTCACGTTGCGGGTAGCTCCGACGACGATACAAATTACAGCACTGATGAAGGGCTTACCGAAGCACAGTTCACGACTTACGTCGAAAAGTATATCGCGGGGCTTACGGGTACGGGCGAAGAGTATCTTTCCTTCGACTACTATCCGTTTACCGAAACGATTACGAGAACGAGAAGCGGAACGGTGCTTAATTACAAATACAGCTACGAAACCTCTTATGCGATAAGAAGTCAATATTTCCAGAACCTTGAAATATTCGCCAGACTTGCAAAAGAAAACGGGTTCAAAAAGGGCTTGTGCGTTCAATCTACGGGATTTTATAACAAAACCAAGTACGACGAGATAAACGGAAAAGGGGCGACTTCTTCTTATACCTATTACGGCAAGGTTTCGGAGCAGCAGCTGACCTATCAGTTTTATACCGCGCTTGCGTACGGGTATGAAAGAATGGCTTACTTCACCTTTATGCAGCCGATGACGCAGACGACCGCGGAATGGTTTACGGACGCGCCCTATATGTGGGAATTGCAGTCCGACGGAACGTATAAGTCGGTCGCGACCGAGGTTTACGACGGAGTTAAAAACGCCAACGCGGAAATAACCGAAGCGGCAACGCGTATGGCGGGCTATAAATGGCTGGGAACGACTTATTCCCAAGGCACGACCGCTACGGCGAACGTGTTTAACGGCACGACCTCTTATGCGGGCGGCGTTCTTACCGCGATGACCTCTTCTTACGACGCTATCGCGGGGTGTTTGAAAGACGAAAACGGCAGATTCGGGTTTATGGTAGTCAATTCGGACGATCCGAGACTTGAAAGAACCAACGCCGTAACATTAACCTTCGGCGCGGGGTATAAACAGGTGAGCTATATAGAAAACGGAGTTAAAAAGACCGCCGAGCTTACGGACGGCAAAATTACTCTCAATATCGGTGCGGGCAAAGGCGTGTTCGTAACTCCCAATAGGATAGCGGAGCGTATGCTGAAAGCTCCCCGAGAGTGATTGCGGGCGCATAAAACTAAAACGATAAAACAATAAAAACCTTTCTTCGCGGAAATTCCGACGGGAGAAAGGTTTTTTCTTTGCGTAGATAATATTACTATTTTTCGGAAGGCTTTTCCGAATGCGAAATGTTGTTTCTGTATTTAGCGGGGGTAATGCCGAATTTCTGCTTGAAAATTTTGGTAAAATACGGCACGCTTTCGATATTCAGGGCTTCGCATACCTCCGACACGCTCGCGTGGGTAGAGTTGAAAAGCGTTATCGAATGTTTAAGCTTTCTGTCCGTGATGTAATTAGTGATAGTCATTCCCATATACTTTCGGAAAATTCTGCAAATATAATTTTTAGAATACCCTAAATCGTAAATTTCCTGCGGAATACCGTCCATTATCTTCGGCACGCTGTTCAGTATAGATAAAATTTTCTTTATAATCGAGGGGTACTGCTCGTAATTCGTTCCCTTCGGGTGGGTGACGAGGCTGACGAGCATAGCGACGATTCCGCGGGAAAGTATTATCTGGTCGCCGGCTTCGGAATTGAGAAACTTATCGAACAGATTCTCGAAGCAGAACACGTTTTCTATCGGCATAGAAAAAAATATCGGCGAATCGCTTTTTGCCATTTCTTCGTATAAACCCTCGGAAAGGTAGTCGCAGCTTTTTATAAAAAGCTCGTTCCATATGCAGAGTATGCGGAAAGTGCAGTTTTGCGCCACGATTTTAGGCATTTGCGCTTCGCCCGAAATCAAAAATCCGCTTCCCGTGGCAATTTCCTCTTCGGCGCAACCCGTAAGCGACATATTCCCCGAAACGACGTATAAGCACAAATACCCCGTTTCGTTCTGTTGTTTTATACGCACCTGAATGTCGTTCACTATATGGTCTATGCTTCCGTTTGCCCCCGTCCGCGCCGTTTCCATTTGCACCGCGTCGTACGGAGTGGGACTCGATTTCACTATTTTCACAGCCTTTTCTGCTCCTTTTTCGGGTTTTCTCGGTTTCTATTATACCGCTTTAAAAGCGTTTGTCAATGCGTTTGCAAAAATAAATAGTAAAAAGGATAACGGAGAGGAAAAATTTGGCAAAACAGAACAATGCGGGAATAAACAGGATAACCGAGAGTAAGAAATAGACGAGATAGCGTATTGACTTGACCTTTTTGCCGTGTTAAAATTGAGTTGAAAGATAGGAGGAATTTTATGAAAAAATTTACTAAAACCCTGATTTGTCTTTTAAGCGTTATGTGCGCGGTTTGCGCGGCGGGGTTTGCCGCGTGCCAAAAAGAGGACGGCGGCAAAACGGACGACGTTTGCACGCACGATTATAAGGTAATCTCTACCGTTGAAGCAACCTGCGAGGCGGGCGGAAGCACTACTTATAAATGCTCCGAATGCGGCGAAGAAAAGACCGAAACCGTAAACGCGCTCGGACATTCGTTCGGCGAATGGACGGTTAAAACCCACGCGACCTGCGAAGCGGCGGCGGAGGAAGAACGTAAATGTTCGCGCTGCGGCAAGACCGAAGAAAGGACTTCGGGCGAAGCGCTCGGTCACGACGGCGAATGGAAGGTCGTTGAAGAAGCGACCTGCATAAAAGACGGCAAAGAAGAAAAGGTTTGCTCGCGTTGCGGTAAAAAAGAGGAACGCGCGATAACCGACAGACCTGCGCATAACTATGCGGAAGAGACGGAAAAACGCGTGGAAGCCACTTGTACCGAGGAGGGAGTGGAGTTTTATCATTGCACGACGGAGGGTTGTACCGAAGAATATTCGGAAGCTATTCCCCCGAAAGGTCATCAGCCCGATTATATCGTAGAAGAATTCGAGCCGACCTGCGTTGACGACGGATATATTTCTTATCATTGCGGCGTGTGCTACGCGGTTTACGACGAGGCGGGCGAACCCGCGCTCGGTCACGAATGGAAAGAATTTTCCGAAGCGGCTACCTGCGAACACGGTTCTATGACGGGTAGAAAATGCGAGCGTTGCGAAACGGAGGAAGCCGAGCGCAAAAACGACAGACTTTCTCATTCTTTCGGAGCGAACGGCGTTTGCGGCGCGTGCAACAAGCATTATACAAAAGCTAATATTTTCAGCGTTTCGGAATCCGCTTACGGCGAAGAATTCACGGACGGAGTTTATAAGTTCACCGCGAACTACGACGTGCTTTCTAACGCGAAAACGTTTGATTTTACCGTCAACAAAGACGGCGTGAACGAGTATTTAAAGGCGGGTTATAATCAGCTCACCCTTACCTTCGGCAGAAAGAACGCAAATATGGCTACGCAGTTTATGTACGGAGAAGAAGCAAATAACTATCAAATAAGCGTTACCTTAAATCTCGAAGCGGATAAGGACGCGACTGCGTTCGGCGTATCCGTGCAGACGATAGGCGGCTGGATAGGCTTGCCTTGCGATCCGAATAACCCCGAAGCGGGCGAATGGGTTGCCGCGGACGGCTTCTCTCTTGCGGTCGTTGCGGGCATAGCTTATAAAGACGGCGATCCGAGGACTTATATATCTTCGGGCGAAAGCTTTACTTACGAAAAAGGCAAATACGTTTTCCCGAACGTTAAGAACGAAACCAACGGCGCGCTTGCGATACGAGCGGAATACATCGCAAAAATAAAAGAACAGACCGAATTCGATACGTTAAGAATAACCGCTTCCATAAACAGCGATAACGGCAGGTCGATAGGCTATCTTTGCAAAGGTTACGACAGCTCGTGGGGCTGGACGGGAAAGGGTAAGCCCCTTGCGAGAGATTTTGAAATTGCTTCTCTTGCGATAGAAGATTTCGGCATTACGGTTGCGTACGGAATAGACGACGGAACGACTCCGGGCTTTGCTATTACGTTAGAACTCGTTAAAGCTCCCGATTACAGTTCCCCCGCGACGTGGTTCAATCCGTACGACGACGGCGTGACCGTTACCGCGGTCGGCGAAAACAGCTTTGATTTCGCAACGAGCGGAAGCCACGTTATCTCCTTTAAGCAGGAGGCAATAGCTTGGCTTATTAAGAACGGATATACGAAAATAAAAGTTACTTATTCCACGGCGGGCGACAATATGTCGCTTTATCCCGACGGCGAAGCGTGGAATACCGCTCCCGTATGGACGGAGGGGAAGACCGTTTCGAGAGAGTTCGATATAACCGGCGGAAACGCGTTCTCTGTTCACGTTGCAAAAAGCGATAACGTTTCCGTGTTCAATATCGTTTTCGAGGCGGTTAAGTAAGCGGAAA
The DNA here is from genome assembly GCA_963599785.1 of Anaerovoracaceae bacterium. Taxonomy (GTDB): domain Bacteria; phylum Bacillota; class Clostridia; order Christensenellales; family Borkfalkiaceae; genus UBA1259. The sequence continues at coordinate 43,918 of CAVBZJ010000001.1, read as the reverse complement.
CTTAAAGATGCGGTAAATCGCTTGACGGATTGCCGAAAAAACTGTTAAAATTCTCCCGAGCGCGAAATATGCAGGCGTTCGGGAGAAATAATATAAAGAGGAAAATTATGACGAAAGATTACGGTTACGTCGAAAGGTTCGGCAAAATGGGCTTCGGAATGTTCGTGCATTACGGCTTGTACAGCGTATGCGGCAGGGGCGAATGGGCGTATTATTTCAACAAGATGTCTCGGGAAGAGTACGACGCGCTTTTACCGAAGTTCAACGTTAAAAAAGACTTCGCGAAAGAACTCGTGGCGGCGGCAAAGTCCGCGGGCTGCAAGTATATTTCGCTCACGACTCGTCACCACGACGGCTTTTCTTTGTACGATACGAAAGGGCTTTCCGATTACGACGTTATGCACACCCCCACGAAGCGCGACCTCGTTAAGGAGTTCGTGGACGAGTGCTATAAAAACGGCATCACACCTATGTTTTACCACACGCTTATGGATTGGCGCGACGAGCGTTTCGAGAAGAATTTCAAGGAATATCTCGTGTATTTAAGAGAAAGCGTAAAGCTTTTATGCACCGAATACGGAAATATCGGCGGGTTCTGGTTCGACGGCGGCTGGGATAAAACGCAGGAAGAATGGGAGATAAAGGAACTTTACGCCCTTATAAGAAAATATCGTCCGGAAGCGATGATTATAAACAACACGGGACTCGGATTTCAGGGGAAGGTCAGCTCGCCCGAGATAGACAGCGTAACCTTCGAACGCGGCAAGCCCGCGGTAGTCGATAATTCCGATCGTCCGCGCGCGGGTGAAATGTGCCAGATTATGAACAACAACTGGGGCTATTCGGCGTTCGACGTGAACTATAAAAGCGTATCGGAACTTATCGGCGACCTCGTGGATTGCAGGAAGTTCGGTTGTAACTATCTTCTTAACGTAGGACCTATGGCGGATGGAACGATAAAGGGTATAGAAAAGGGCATTTTGTCGGAGATAGGAAAGTGGATAGAAGTATACGGCGAAAGCGTTTACGACGTTAAACCTCTCGTCGTGCAAGAAGATAGCTTCGTTTTAAGGGGTGAAAAGTACGATTATCTGGTCGTCAAGGGGCTGGAAATGATTGCGGATGAACACCTTAATATAGTGAAAAACGCGAAAAAGACCGTTCTCGTCGATTATCCCGAGGAAATTGAAAATATCGCGTGGATAGATAATGAAGAGGAGCTGAACTTTGCACGGGAAGGGGATAAACTTCGCGTTCGCATAACCGATTTCCCGTACGGTATGCACTACTGCGTTCGCGTTGCGAAGATAAAGAGAAAGTAAAATTTACAAAAACATAAAAAAGAACGACGTGCGATATGGGAAAAAACCTGTATTGCACGTTATTTTTGTATATGATACTCTGAAAATTTATGAAAAAACGCGGTGAAAAAGCTTGACAAGAGCGGTTTGCTGATTGTATAATGCCATTAACAAAGGAGAGTTGCAAGGTTATTTGCCACGCGAAATCCTTTCAAAAAATTTAATACTTGTCGGCAAAACCGTCGAGAGGCGGTGACGCAAAGCCAAGGAACTTTATTATAAACGATATTTTCGAGATTCGTAAGCGGAAACACTAAAAACTCCGAAAAAGCTTGAAATTCGTTCGATAAAAAGTGCGCCCGGTTGCAATATAGTATTCTTTTCGGGATACTAAGTTGCAACCTTTTTTTATTGCTTAAAACACCGCAAAAAAACAGCGAAAGCCTGTGAAAAGCTTAAAAAAGCTGGGAAAGAAACGCGGAAAACTTAAACCACGAAAAAAGCGGGCAGATACTTCGGCGGAGAGCCGACGGAAAAAGAAAGGAAAAACGGGACAAATCGGCGAAACGCCGTTTGTAAATAAGAAAAATTTTTTAATGGAGGTCGTCAGAAATGACACAACAAAAATCCGAAAGGAACAGCAACAAGAAAACCGTGGTTATCGTAGCATTATTGCTTGCGTTAATCGCACTTTTGTGCTTCGGAGGGTACACCTTCTCCAAGTACGTTACGAGCGGCAACGGCGCGGGCGAAGCGCAGGTAGCTAAATGGGGTTACACCGTAAGCGTAAATTCTTCCGAAATCTTCGGCGAGAAGTATGAAAACTCCGCTAAGGCAGATTACAGCAAGATAACCACCGCAGACAACGGACTTACCGTTAAAGCGGACAGCGCGAACAGAAACCTCGTAGCTCCCGGAACGACCGGTTCTATGACCTTTACGGTCGGCGGCACGGCGGAAGTTAAAGCGAAAGTCGTAATTGACTTTGATTACACAAACGACGTAGTTCTTAACGTATCGAAGGAAGTTAAAAACGGAGAGCAGACCGAAACAAAAACCGCAAAATATAACCCCGTAAAATGGACTCTTAAAAAGGGCGACGCTACCGTTGTTGACGGAAAGACGCTTGCAGACGTTAAACAAGCTCTTGCAACCGATACGATGAACACTACTTACGAAGCGGGCGTAACCATAACTGAAACCACTTACACCCTTTCCTGGGCGTGGGCGTTTGAAGGAACGGAAACTTTCGACGGCTTCACTTGCGACGAACTCGATACCCTTCTCGGTCAGAAAGCAAACGGAACGACTGTGGAAGGATATGATTTCGGCGACGTCGTTACCTCTATCAAGTTCACTCTTAACGTAAGAGTAGAGCAGGTTGCGGAATAATTTCCGAAAAGAAATAGAACGCGAACAAAGGTTATCTCCGTCCGCGCGGCGCGGCAACGCGGCGGCGCGCGGACGGGGGAAATCTTAAAAAACAAAACATAAGAAATGACTTACGACTTTAAGCTTACAAAAAATCCCGACAGGGATAATCCGAAAACGGTGAAAGGCTCTAAACGGGTTTTTAACTTTAACGGGAGCTTATTGTGCTTTTTAAAAAGGGGAAAGCTTTACGACCTTAACGCGGAGGAAATCGCTCCCTGCGCGAGAATAAAAGGTTCGGCAAAAGACGAAATCCCGCAAACGCGCGGTTATTGCGAGGACGGGAAAAAGGTTTATTTTTACGGCGAAGAAACGGGACTCATAGAAAAACGCGATCACTTTATAGCGATTCTGCTGTTTCTTATCGGGCTTACCGCAATCGCGATTTTGGCGATGACGATAGCGACCTGCGTTTCCGACAGAGACGCGGTTAAAGAAGTTGTCATTACCGACAAAGACGGCAGGTGGGAAGCGGAAGCGAATCTCGACATATTCGGAAAGGAACTTTTAAAACCGAGCGCGAAGGGCGAATATCTTTTCACCGTGTACAATCCGAACGGCTTCGATATGGAAGCGGAGCTTGAAATAGGATTTACATACGGCGGTAAAAAGGAAAATCTTCCGATAATATTGTATGCGCTCACGGTAAACGGCAAGAAGGTCGAGCTTATCCGCACCGAAAACGGGTATGCGGTAAAGAACGTTAAAATAGAAGCAAAAGAGCATAATTCGTTTATGCTCGCGTGGGAATGGGAGTTCGACGGCAACGACGAAGAGGACACGGAAGCGGGCGTTAAAGGCGAAAAATACGTCTGCGAAATTTATATAATTGCGGAACAAATTTAAGGGGAATAACGATGACGGAAACAAAAACGGCAAAAACGATCGGAACGGAAGGCGGCGCGCGCGAAAAGAGCGGCGCGGGAAAGGTTTTTTCCGCGATATGGCGGGGAATACTCATACTTCTCGTAACGGTTTTAACGATAACGGCGGGCGCGCTCGCGTACGATAAATTCGTGAACAAATCGAAAATACCCTCGGTGTTCGGGTATTCGGTTTTAGTGATAGCAACGCCTTCTATGTCGGGCGCGATAGAAACGGGCGACGCGATAATCATAAAAAGAGCCGCCGCGTACGAGGTGGGAGACGTGATAACGTATTTTCCCGCAGGCGAAAGCTTTTCGGTGACGCACAGAATAGTGCGGACGGACGGCGACAAGTTTTATACGAAGGGCGACGCGAACCCGAGCGAAGATCCCGATCCCGTGTTCATAGGTCAGATAGCGGGCAAGGTTACTAAAAAGATAGATAAGGCGGGATATTTTATAGAGTGGCTGAAATCGCCGACGGGTATAATTTTTGCGGCGATATTCGTTGTTTTAATACTTTTGATAATAGTTATAGAAGACAAATGGCGGACGGACGAAAGCTCTGCGGAAGCGGAAAGACAATCCTGAAAGAGGTTTAAGCTTCGGCTTTCGGGCTGAACAAGGCGGACTGAACAAGACGGGGCAAGCGACCGACGAGCGGAACGGACGAAAAAGCAACCGACGGGCGCAGAACGGAGAGAAATATGCGAAAAAGCGAAGAATTGAAAAAGAAAAACGTCGCGAGACTCGCACTCGCGCTCGTTATAATTCTTTTGACCTTTCTCGCGGCGGCGAGCGGCGTTTCTTTCGCTAAAATGTACGGCGAAGGCGAAAGTAACGGCGCGCCCTCTTCGGTAGCGGTTCCCGTTGCGAAAGGCGGGTTCAAAAACGTTTACAGAACGGACGCCGCGGGGAAGCGCGAAAGCGTGGCGTTCGACGGCGACGATAGCTCCCTTACGATAAGAGACGTAGAACCGAACGACGTGTTAGACGTTTTTTATTATATAACCGACGCGGAAGGCAATCAGAAAAACGAAGTGCTGCTTAAAGCGACCGTCACCGTCGGCGTGCGGCTCGAAATGATTCCTTCCGAAACAGGCGTGCATATAACCGAATACTTTGCGGGCTGGAAGGAGTACGGCGAGGACGACGGGGTGAAAAACGGCGGCTTGTTGGAGGTTTACGGCGTTTTCGGAGCGAAAGAAAACGAGATAAGGGCTTCTAAAAGCTCGACGGGCAAGGTCGATTATTCGGGCGGCACGCTGTTTGTGGAAACCGACGAGGAAAGCGGCGCGATTTCAAATAAATTCGGAATCTATCTCGAACCGAGCGGCTATGCGAGCGAATACGTTTATCATTTCCGCTTCACCCTTCCGAAGCAGAACGCGGAAACCGAAAGCTACGCGGGAGCGAGACTTTATATGGATATAAACGCGCTGTTCGAGCAGAGCGCGGGAAGATAACGGGGCGGTTCGGAAAAACGGCGGTTCTTTGAAAAACGTTTCGCCTAAAAGGCGGCGAAGAAAAAGGCGGGCGGGAACATTTCCGTAAATAATAAAGGGGAAAAGGGAGAGAATAAAAACGAGGAGATAAACACGGTTGCGGCGGGTAAATAAGAAAAACTTAATTATTTTGCTTATTACGGTCGCGCTTGCGCTTCTTCTCGTATTTGCGGGCGTGTCCGTTTCAAGATTCGTATTCGACGACCGAAAAGAGCTGGTCGGTTATTATACTGAATTCGTTTTATCTCACGACGGCGAGGGGCAGACGGCTATTATAAGAACGGCGGCGGACGGCACGAGCATAGGCTACGTTGCGGTAACGGTGAACAATTTCACCGACGATAAAATATCCAAGCGCGACGTGCGGTTTTCTTTGCGCGAGCCGACTTCTTCGGAGCTGACGGCGGGAAAAGTCACCGACGCGTGGGGACAAAGCTTTCCCCTCGTTACGGACAGTAAAAATTACGAAATAACGATAGTAAAGGAAACGGGCGAAGAATATTCGGAAGAAGAACTTCGCGCGATTGCGTATTTAAAGGCGAAAACCCGTTCGCAATGTACCGTGCTTATGAAGGTTACGCGAAAAGCCGCCGCGGGGGCGATGCCCGAAAGCGATTCGGAAAGCTTGTCCGTAATTCTCGAAACGAGCGAGCCTTACCGCGATTTGCAGGTTTTTACGATAAACGCCGCAAAAACCAGAATTTCCGTCGGCGTGAATACCGAAACGTATCAGGGCTACGAGCAGAAAACGGTGAACCTTAAAACGTCGGTGGACTTTACGACGGCAGAAAGCGCTGATAACGGCTCGAACGCTCTCGAAAAGGCTACTTATAAGGCGCGCATAACCATAAAAACGGAAGGCGACGCGATACTCGACGTATATCGGCTCGAAACGGAGTTCGGAATTCGCGCAGACGTTAAAAGCGGTAATACCTTCGTTTTTGAAGCGGAGGCGGGCGCGGACGTGTTTCTTCGGTTTTACGTTACGGGCGCGGCGAGCGCGACGATTTACGCCGAGATAGACGGCGAAGAAGGCTTTGCCGAAGAAAAGGTGTCGGGAACGGGCAACGGCGGACTGCTGTTTTCAAAAGCTTAACGCGGGGATAAAAAATGGAAGAATCTAAATTAAAATCGAGAATTCTGAAAATACTCGTCTGCGCGTGCGTGGCGTGCGCGTTTTTTGCCATATTATTTTCCACCCGCACGAGCTATTCCGCGACTGTTTCCGTAATAGTTCCGACGGGCGCGGAGACGGAAGTGTACGTCGGCGGCGACGGCGTTAAGAAAAACGAGGACGGAAGCTACGTCGTTCCCGCGAACGGAAAAATCACCGTCACCGTTGTGAACGAAAAAAAGCTTTTCAAGTCGATGACGATAAGCGGCGAAGGCGGTACGAACGCAACGACTTCGGAAGTTCCCGTGATAAGAAATTTTACCGTTCCCGCTTCGGGCGAGATAAGCATAGAAGTGGAGACGACCGAGCCTTACGCGGAGGATAAAGGCAGTTATTTCGGCAATCCGTACCTTATTTCCAAGGAAGCGGACGTGCTTGCGCTTGCAAGGATTCTGCGCGGCGTGGGTACGGCTTCCGATTTCGGCAGATTCGGCGCGGAAAACGGCGATATAGAATCGCTCCGTTACGGATATTTCAGGCTTACGACCAACGTTTTTATCAATAATTCGGAGTTTTACGGGCTGGGTACGCGCTCTTCGGGCGGAGTGCCTTTTCAGGGCTGTTTCGACTTCGCGGGGTATGCGGCGACTATCGGTATAACGAGAACCGCTCACGCTTACGAAGAGTTTAACTTCGTCGGCGAAGAAGATATTTATATCGCGGACTACGGCTTTTTCTCTATGATTTACGGCGCGGACGACAAGCCGTGCCTCGTAAGAAACGCTATGGTGCAGGGGTATATAGCCGTAAACACTATGGCGACGGATACAGCAGTAACCGATAAAACGCGTATAAACGCGGGCGGGCTTGCGGGTACTGCGGGCAAAAACATAGTATTCGACGGCATAGAGTCGCAGGTTTCGGTTTCCGCGAGAGTGCAGAACGCGTCGCTTTATATAGGCGGCGTTTTCGGCGTATGCTCCTCGGACGTGGAAAAGTGGTGCGACGCCGTTTACGACGGCGAGCATAACAACGTTTCGGGCGTTACTTACGGAGAAAAGGCTTCGGTATACGCGGGGTGCTTCTGCGGGGTTTTGCAGAACGCTTATGCGGACGGAGTAGTCATCGAGGGCGAAGCGGCCATGGTGCTTGCGAACTCTCTCGGAGATATTGCGGGTTCTGCGGTTTCGGGCGGATTCGCGGGGGTAGTGGTCGTGAGAGAATCGCCTCTTCCCGAGTTTTCGGAGGTAAGGTCGATTTTTATCCGCGACGTGGATATAGTGGTTCAGGGCGAATATAACGTTCAGTCGGTTATAGCGAACGACGCTTCCGAAGAAAAAGCGGATATAGACCCCGAAAAGCTCGACGTTTATTCGGCTTCCGCGGTTTCGGGCGGGTTCTGCGGCACGATTTACCGCCAAAGCAATCTTTCCGACAGCTCTGTCGGAATTTCCGTCGCCGGCATACGCTTTGCGAAAAGCGCGGACAGAGACGAGGAGTCGGGCGGAATACGCATACGCGCGCAGTCGCAGGACGGGTTAAGCTCGGGTTCGGTGTTCGCGGGCGGCGCGATAGGCTACGTTTATACCGACGGCATTAAATATATAACTCACGGCTTTAACGAAGAAAACCTTTCGGACGAGCGCGGAAGATATATTTTCGAGTGTTCCGCGGATATTTCCGCAGTGCAGAACGGCGTAGGTCCTGCGTACGCGGGCGGCGTGTTCGGATATAACTGCTTTATGCTTACGACGGACGGCAAGGAAACGGTGAAATTCCACATAACCGCTCACGAATACGATTTTTCGGTCACGGCGGTGCAGTCGGCTTCTTCCTCGGCGGCGAAAAAGAGTTCGGGAACTACTGCGGTCGGCGTGCCGTATTCCGTTTGCGCGGGCGGGTATACTTCCGTCCTGCCTTGCGGTTACGAAGTGAACAACGTGGAATTTTCGGTTAAAAATGGCGAAATCCGCGCGTACAGAGAGGTCGGTTCTACGGCTATCGGCGAAATCTGCGCGGGCGGGTACGCGGGTATGGCGATAAGCTATACGGGACTCTTGCAGAACGTGCGCAGCTTTAACGAGACCTTCGCGGGGAAGATAAAAGACCTTAAAGTAACCTATTCCTCGCAGTCGCTCGTAGAAGCGGCGTGCTACTCCTTCGATTCGATAGACGACAGAGGGCGGGGCATAGGCGGAAACAATGTTTGCGCGGGCGGCGCGATAGGCTTTGCGGCGGGACTTAACGAAATAAGCGGGCTTACCGTCGAATGGAATAAAAAGAACAATCTTTCGGGCGATTCCGAATTTTTCGTATACGGCGTGCAGAACGGCGGATTTCCTTCGGGAGACAACAACGACCTCAAATGTGAGGGCTACGTCGGCGGCGCGATAGGACTTACCATAGACGTGCAATGTACGTCTTTGAACGTTTCGGGAAATTCCGAAACGAAAAGCGTAGTTTATTTCGAGTCCGCAAATAATCCCGATACGGCGAGCGTGGGCGGGCTTATCGGCGCGATTTGGAGATGGAGAACGCAGACGAAAACCCTTCTCGGCGGCGGAAGCGTTTCGGATATGCACGTTGCGGGAAAGGCTTACAGCAACGCGCAGACGGGCGATATAAGATACGACATATACGTCGGCGGGGCGACGGGCGTTTTCGCAAATCCGAGCGTCTCCGGTAAAAACGGCTCGGCGTATATTAAAAATATCTCCGTTAAGGATTGTATTGTTGAATCGATCGGCGAGGACAAAATGGCTACCTATGCGGCGGGAATAGTCGCGGGTATCTGGTGGGCTTCTACGGGGTATCTGCAAAACAGCACGGTCACGAATTCGAGCGTGACGGCAAGCAGCGTTTCGGGAAAAACGTATGCGGGCGGAGTTGCGGGACTCGTTCAGCGCGCGACGGTGGAGGGCTGCGCCGCGATAAGTACGGACGTGCGCTCGGTATCCGTCAACGAAGAGGCGAGCGCGGCTGGCGTGTTCGCTTGGGCGAAGGAAGGATGGACGGTCAGGAAGAACGTTTCGGACGCAACCGTTCACGCTTCGGGCGGAAAAGGCTCGTGGACGGGCGGTATAGGTCACCCGCCATCTGGTAAGCCGAACGGCAATATTTCTATGACCGAAAATTACGACGTTTCGGAGAATGCGGGAACGGATCTCGTTTACAGAAACGCTTCTAACTATTCGGGACTTACGAGCGGCGCGGCTTTACATCTCGTTTCTTACGGCGAGAACGCGAAAAGCATATCGAAGGGCGAAAGCTTTACCGCGTATCCCGAAATCACGAGCGCGGACTCGATTATTTCGGTAAAAAGCAGCGACGAAAAAATCGCTTCGGTGACGACGGACGCAAACGGCGTTAAGGTGACGGGCGTTTCCGCGGGAGTGGCTTATATAAGCGTATATGCGACAGTCGGCGGAAAGGAATACAGGCTTTGCTCTTATCCCGTGACGGTGGAAAATCCCGCCGCGCAAAATTTCTCTCTTAAAGTGACGGGCGAGGACGGCAAGGAGCTTACCTCGGAGAACACCGACGGTTACGCCGTCGTTCATAAGGGAACGAGCGCGAATTACGTTTATTTCCGTCACGAAGCGGGCAACGAAAAAACCGTCGATTTTATAAGAGTGCTTCCTCAGGGAATGAACTATTTCCCCGTGAAAGCCGTGTTGTACGACGTTTCGCTCGCGGCGGATTCCTCGATGAGCGATTCGGAACGCGCGCTTGCGATTATCGCGGCAAAGCCTTCTTCGGTAGCGCAGATTTCCACCTTTAACGGCAGGGCGACGATAACGGCAGAGGGAACGGACGGGGTTCAGAACGTTTGCCGCATACAAAGCACCGCAACCCTTAAAGAGCCGACAATAATCGTTATGGAATTCATATACGGCGGAATAACCCACGGCGTTATAGCGGAATTCGTTCCGAACGAAATAACGAGTCTTACGATAACCCCCGACGAGGGAACGCCGCCGATATATTCTTACATTGCGGAGGACGGCTATCGGCATTACGTTTACGTCAAGGGCGATACGGTCAGATTTTCCGAAAAAATAGAGTACAAATATCAGACGAAGCGTTCTTATATAGTAGAAACGAGTTACAGCGGCACGAACGTTGCGACGAACGGTACGGTAGTGCTTTCGAGTTATAACGATTACGTCGTTACCTGCACCGTCCTCGGCAAAAACGTTTCGGATACCGTAGTGCTTGAAGTTAAGGACGAAACGCGTTTCGACTTCGAGCTTTCGGGCGCGGACGTTTCTTCGGACAGAAAAATGATAGAGGACAGCTCTTTCGGGTTTACTTCCTCCGCACAACCGGGGTACGGGCTAAAACCCGCGCTGAGCCTTAAAATAGGCGAAACGACGGTGAACGGAACGTGGAAGGACGATACCGTGGAAGCGGTTTATAAAGGGGTTAAATACGTTATTTCCGCAAAAGCGAACGCGTATTTGAGCTATTCTTACGACTTCGTTCTGCCCGAAAAGCTCGTTACCGAAATAAACGGCGACGGCGTTACCATATGCGTTACCTACGCGAAAACCTATTCGCTCGTGTTTTTGACGAACTTCGGCTCGTACGACTTTTTCAAAACGATAGTTCCCGCGGACGCGACTTACGCTTCTCTCGATATAGAAGGGCTGAACGAGTGGATAAAATCGGTTGCGGCTTCTCGGTACGGCTTCGATTTCGTGGGCTTTTATCAGGTTTTAAGCGCGACCGAGCTGGCGGCTTACGGCAAGTCTTTCGAGGAGCTGAAAGAAGATTCTTCGGCGATAGTCAACGGCTCGCTTCGTTTCTACGCGCGCTGGACGTATAACGTTTCGGTGGAAGCTCCGGAGGGAGCGGAGGTTAAATCCTCTTTCCCCGCGACCTCTCTTCAAGACGGCTATATAGTTCCCGCGGACGATAAGAACGGGTTCGGATTTTCTATAAGCGTTTCGGATAGTTGGAAAGGCGAGCCGAGGTTTAACGCGTTCGTAAGACTTTCGGACGGAACGTACGCGGATATAACCGCGGAATTTACGGACGGCGCGGAAAAATATTCTTACGAAATTTCCGCGGAATCACTCGGCGCGTACGATTCGGGGTATATATACCTCGTCGTATACGCGGATTCCTTGGAATTTTACACGGGCGACGCGGTGCGGCACGAGGAAACCGAGCTGTATTCGGACGGAGAGTTTACCGCGGTTTACAACGTGAACTACGGCGAAAACGACGAAACGGGCGCGATTACCTTCGATTTCGGAGAAATAAAGCTCCCCGAAAACACCTCTTTAAGACTTTTTTACCGTAAAAATTCGGTCACGGTCTGGTCGGGCGGGTACGTTCTTTCGGAAAAGACTTCGGAAATTCCGATTTCCGCCTTTGCCTCGTTAAAAGACGGAAGCGCGATCACGGACGAGGTGCGTGCGGGCGCGACGGCGGAGGAATTTATTCTCGTCGTAACTCTTCCGATAAACACGGACGGGTTCGGGATAACGGAAAGCGGTCTTAAAGCGAGCGTTTCTGTGAACGCTTATAAATTCGCGTTCGATAAAAAGAACTACGGCTCGGCGGCGGAAAAAACCGACGCGGCGGATAAGCCGCTCGAAAGCTACGCCGCGCCGCAAAAGGATTTCACTCTTTATAAAGCGGATATTTATACGGTGAAGAAAAACGGCACGGGAACGCTCGCCGTTTCTCACTCGGGGCTGAAAGACGGTCTCGTTGACAGAAGACGGGGCGGAGACGTTTATATATGGAAGATAGAGCCGACCGCGGGCGGGGCGATAGGAGAAGCGGACTTTTCCTCGTTCGGAATTACCGAGACGGTGCGGACCACCACGGCGGCGTATTTCTTTGCGCAGGCGGGCGAAAACGCTTATACCTACGATCTTTCGGGGTATACCGTTTCTCTCGTAGAGGTGAAAAACGCGCAGCAGCCCGCGCACGGACACACTCTCTATTCGTTCGTAATAGAATAAAAAACCGAAAAACGGCAAAGGTTTAAGGACTTTCGCCGTTTTTTTATCTGAAAAGCGAATAAAATTTGCAAAAATCGCTTGCGAATGTTATACTGAAAAAGAATAACGAATAAGGCGGTTCGCTGAAAAGGAGAGGCTTTTGTGAGCGAGAAAGAATATAAAAGAATGACCGCGAAGGAAGCGGAAGAGGAAATACGGTTTTGCAGCGAACACGGGTACGTTTCGAGAGTGCTTTCCGAAAAGGATATTTCGGACGTAAGGCATGCGAGAACGGAGCGGTTCGGTCTGGAAAAGCTCGGTTGTTCGTTTTTTACGAACGACGGGTTCGTGTGCGCGAACTGCGTTTCCATAATGGCTTTCGCGGAGAAAACGCAAAGGGCGAAGCTTGAATTTTCGGGCAAAGACGCGTACCTTGCCGTGGCGACCTTTATGGAGATAGACGGCAAGCCTTGCGTTATGGAAAAAGTCAAGAAATTCGACGGGAATCTTCTCGTAGATTTCGGCGGCGGCAACGCGGTCAAGGGACTCGGCGATTATTACGAGAAAACGTACATCGACGTGCTTACGGGCGCGTTTAACCGTCGTTATTACGAGGAAAAGCTCCGCCGTTACCCTCTGGACGCGGGCGTTGCGATGATAGACCTCGACGATTTTAAGATATATAACGACCTGTTCGGGCATTCTGCGGGAGACGCGGTTCTTTCCGCCGCCGCAAGCGCGCTTAAAAAACACGTCAAAGCGAACGATTATATAATAAGGTACGGCGGAGACGAGTTCCTTATAATTCTTCGCCGCGCTTCCCAAGAAGCTTTCAACGCGGAAATGCAGGAAATAGTTCGCGAAATGCGCGAAATAGACGTTAAGGACTTCGAGACGATTAACATATCGGTCAGCGCGGGCGCGGCGTGGGGCAACGGCGAACGCGCGGAAGAGCTTGTTAAGCGCGCGGACGAATTTATGTACAGGGCAAAGCGTAAAAAAGACCTGCTCGTCGGCGACAGCGTGAAAGAGCTTCCGGAAGAGGCGACCAAAAAACCGCTTCTTCTCATCGTGGACGACTCTGCGTTCAACAGAGAGATTCTTTCCGAAATGCTGAAAGGCGAATACGAAATACGGGAAGCCGCTTCGGGCGAGGAGTGTATAGAAGCGCTGAAAAAATACGGCGCGGAAATTTCCGCCGTCCTTCTCGATATAATTATGCCGAAAATAAGCGGCTTCGACGTGTTGGAATTTATGACCTTCAATCACCTCCTCGAAGAAATACCCGTCATCGCCATTTCGGGCGACGAGACGGAAGATACCGTGCGAAGGGCTTACGAAGCGGGCGTTTCCGATTATATCAACCGCCCGTTCGACGCGAAGGTCGTTTACAGAAGGGTTAAAAATACCGTTACCGTTTACGAAGAGCATAAACGGCTTATTTCCGCCGTCACGCGGGAAATGACCGAAAAGGAAAAGGCGGCGAACACTCTTATAGATATTTTCGGCGAGCTCGTCGAGTTCCGTAACGGCTTCGGCGGCAACCACGTCAAAAACATAGGCAAAATCACCGAGTTGCTTTTAGAAAAGCTCGTTACCAAAACGCAGTCTTACGGACTGCACGGCAGGGATATATTTCTTATAAGCACCGCTTCCGCGCTCCACGACGTGGGTAAGTTTGCGGTGAAGGAAGAGATTGTGAACAAGCCCGCAAAGCTCACCGAAGAAGAGTACGAAGAGATGAAAAAGCACACCGTTTACGGCGCGAAAATCATAGAAAGCGTGGGGAATTCCCGCGGCGATTACCGTAAAAAACCGCTGATGCGTTACGCTTACGAAATTTGCCGCTGGCATCACGAAAGGTACGACGGAAAAGGTTATCCCGACGGGCTTAAAGGCGACGAAATTCCCATAGCCGCGCAGGTGGTGGGGATAGGCGACGTGTACGACGCGCTCGTTTCCGAACGGGTGTATAAAAAGGCGTTCCCGCACGAAAAGGCGATAGAAATGATAGTCGGCGGCGAGTGCGGCGCGTTCAATCCGATACTTATCGAATGTCTTAACGAAGCTTCGGACGAGCTGAAAAATTTATAAAGGAGCGTGCAAAACCGAAGATGAAGAAAAGAAAATTTCTTAAAGCCGTTGCGGCGGTGTTAGCCGCGGCGTTTGCCGTTCCCTTTTTTTCGGCGTGCGGAAACGGCGGCGACGACAGGCAGGACGAAGAGCTTGAAACCGTCTCCGTCGGCAGCGACGAATACGCTCCGTATTTTTATCGAGACGAGGACGGCGAGTTTGCGGGAATAGACGTGGAGCTTGCCGAAGAAGCGTGTAAAAGGATAGGCAAAAAGGCTGTTTTTACCAAGATAGAATGGAGCAAAAAAGACGAAATGCTTGAAAGAGGCGACGTCGATTGCCTTTGGGGCTGTTTTTCTATGACGGGCAGAGAAGATCTGTACGCGTGGGCAGGACCGTATATGAAAAGCCGTCAGGTGCTTGCGGTGAGAGAAAACAGCGGAATATATACTTTTTCCGATCTTGCGGGAAAATCGGTGGCGGTGCAGGCGACCTCCAAGGCGGACGAGCTGTTCTCTTCGGGTAAGGACGAACGGATTCCTCCGCTCGGGCATATATATTGTTTCACCGATTTCGAGCATATTTTCGCCGCGCTCAAAAACGGGTATGCGGACGCGGTCGCGGGACACGAAACGGCTCTTCGCGAAAGAATGAAAAACAATACGGGCGAATACAGGATTTTAGACGAAACCCTTATCGCGGTAAATCTCGGCGCGGCTTTTAAAAAGGATGAGGGCGAAAACCTTGCAAGGCTTATAAACGACGCGCTTAAAGTGATGCAAAACGACGGGTTTACCGCAAAAATTCTCAAAAAATACGGGATAGATTACGAAACCGCGGCGGTGGGCTTATGACAAAGAAAAGTAAAAAAATTTCGCTCGCCAAGCTGTGCTTTATAATAGCGATAGTAGGGGCGATGCTCTGCGTGTTCATATTCGTGCTGGCAACGGGCGAGGATAAGCGTTCGGCGGCTACCCTTATGACCGACGTCGCGGACTACGTTAAAGAGCAGTGCATAAGATACGACGAATTAGTCGCCGAAACCTGCGCGAAGGACCTTATCGCCGTTGCGGACAAAACGGGCGAGCTTCGCGACGAGCTTATGCTGTGTATGGGCGACGAAAATCTGTTCCGCGCTATTGCGGAAAGAAAACGGCTTACGGGCGTGGTTTTGTGGAATGCGGAAGACAAGGAATACGGCGGCTACGTTCCCGAGGGCGAGCATTTTGAAGAGTGGGCTACCGAAATAAAGGTCTTTGCTTCGGCGGCGGATAATCTTGATAAAACGTATACCGAGCGAATATTCGAGCAGGGCTTCTGTTACGATTACGCGGTCGTCGGAAGGTCGGACGTTCGCGGCGTTATCCTCGGGTTCGTGCGCAGAGAAATAAGCAGCATAGAAAGCTCGCAGCTATCGGTAAGAACACTTTTGGAAGGCTATAATTTCCAGAAAGAAGGTAAAGTCGTGGTGACGGACGGAACGTACGTCATAGCCGCAAACGACGAAAACCTTATAGGAATCGCCGCGGAGGATTGCCCCGTGGTGCAGAAGCTTCGCAGGACGGCAAAGTACAGAGTTCTCGAACGGGCGGACGGCGAAAAGGTTTACGCGATAAGAGAAAAATGCAAGGGTTATTTTATATACGTTTATATGTCCGACGAAGCGGTTTTTGCAAACAGGTCGCTCGTTTCGGCTTATATAGTGTTGTTCTATTTCGCCGCGCTTACCGCGATGACGGGGCTTCAACACAGATTTATGCGCACGCGGACTGCGGAACAAAACAAAAAGGACGCGGAGTACAGAAAAGAACTTGACAGGCTCGCAAACGAAGCTATCCGCGCGAACGAGGTTAAAACCGACTTTCTGCGCCGAATGAGCCACGACGTCAGAACGCCTATAAACGGTATTCGCGGAATGATAAAAATAGGCGAGTATTACGCGGACGACCCCGAAAGACAAAAGGAATGTCGGGATAAAATCTGGAAGGCTTCGGGGTATCTTTTAGACCTCGTGAACGACGTTCTGGATATGACGAAGCTCGACGCGAAGGATTTGCCCGTCAAAAACGAAAACTTCTCGGTCGGCGAGCTTGTGAACGATTTGAACGCGGTTATGAACTTTCAGGCGGGCGAGCGCGGCGTAACCCTTACTACTTCGGCGACGGACGTCGTTCACGACGAGCTGTACGGCGCGGCGACTTTGTTAAAACGAGTCTGCACTAACCTTATAGTGAACGCGATAAGATATAACAAGCCGAACGGCAGAGTAGATTTCACCGTGCGCGAAGTATGCGGGGAAGAAGATAACGTTACTTTGGTAATAACCTGCGCGGATACGGGCGTGGGAATGAGCGAAAGCTTTCAGAAGAAGATGTTCGAGCCGTTCGAGCAGGAAGCTCTGAGCGCGGACAACAGAAACGGCGGAACGGGCTTGGGGCTTGCGATAGTAAAAAGAGCGGTCGAGAAAATGAACGGCGAAATAAACGTAAAATCGGAAAAGGACGTCGGCACGACGTTCACCGTAACGCTACCGTTCAAGCTTGCGACGAGCGCGCCCGCCGCCGCGAAAGTAGAAGATACCGAAGAGCCGCTTGCGGGGTATAACGTTCTCGTCGTGGAGGATAATGAGATTAACCTTGAAATAGCGGAGTTTATGCTTAAAACCGCGGGGGCGGCGGTGTATTCCGCAAAAAACGGCGAAGAAGCGATAGTGCTTTTTTCGGTCAGCCCGACGCACTTTTTCGACGCGGTGCTTATGGACGTTATGATGCCCGTAAAGGACGGAGTTGCCGCGACGGAAGAAATCCGCGCGATGGACAGAGAGGACGCGGCGACCGTTCCTATAATCGCAATGACTGCAAACGCCTTCTACGACGACGAAGAGCGAATGAAGGGTGCGGGTATGAGCGGTTGCGTAACGAAGCCGTTAGACGCCAAGAAACTCGTAAAAACGATAGTATTTGCAATAGAAAACGACGGGGGGGGGTACTTGGTAGCCAAAGATGAAAACGCGTGATTTTTACGAAAATATCGGCGAAAATTTCGAGTCGGTAAAGAACAGATTATTGAGCGAAGGGATGACCGAGCGTTTTGTTTTAAGGTTTGCGGAGGATAAAACGTTTTTTGAACTATGCTCCGCGATGAACGAGAAAGACGTATCGGAAGCGTTTCGCGCGGCGCATACCTTAAAGGGGGTTGCGGCGAACCTCGGGTTTACCGCGCTTGCTTCCGTTTCCTCGGAGCTTACGGAAATTTTACGCGCGGGAAGCTTTGACGGCGCGGACGCGGCATTTATAAAGGTCAGAGCGGAATACGATAAAATTATCCGCGCGATAAACGCCGCAAAATAAAAGTAAACGCAGTGATTTTTTATTAAAAACGGTCGCTGTAACAATAAGAATGCCGATAACGTGCGATATGGGGGGAACCTCTGTATCGCGCGTTTTTTTATATCGCTTTCTTTTGCCCTTAAATAATTCGCCGAAAATCGGGTTAAACGGTGTTTTTAACACGAAATCGCGCCGAATCGTTATTTTTATAATCTTTTACAGTTATTTTTTCCATTGAAACGCGGAAATAAATTTATTAAAATAGTATGGACGAAAACAAAAAAAGTTAAACGAGGTTTTACATCGGAGGGCGTTGTGGGCATTGATACATTAAAGGAAAATAAATGCAAAATCGTTATCGATACGGACATAGGCGACGACGTTGACGACGCTTTTGCGGTAGCCTTGGCGTTAAAAACGGAAGAAATAGAGGTTCTCGGCATAACCACCGTTTTCAAAAACGCCGCGCTAAGGGCTAAAATATTAAAACAGGAATTAAAGGCTTTCAAAAAAGAAGAAATTCCCGTTTACGTCGGGGCGGACGTCAACTTAAAAGGCACGTTCTCGACCTTTCCGTACGAGAAAATCGGCGCGGACGGAAAGCCGATAATGACCGCGTACGACGACAGTATGAAGGATTACGAAGCCGACGGGAACGACGCCGCGGAAAAGCTTCTCGAAATCGCGGACGAAAACGCGGGCGAGGTTACTCTCGTTGCGATAGGTCCTTTGACGAATATTGCCACCGCGATGAAAAAAGATCCCGTACGGTTTGCGAAGTTCAAGAGAATAATTATTATGGGCGGCTGCTCTAAAAACTGGCGGGAATGGAACATTATGTGCGATCCCGAGGCGGCGGATATAGTTCTGACGTGCGGCGCGGACATAACCCTTATCGGCAACGACTGCACTAATAAATGCTATATGCGCGAAAAGGACGAAGCCGCGCTTAAAAATCTCAAAGGCGAAGAGGGCGAGTTTTTGCGCAAGATGTACGCGAGCTGGAAGGCTCATAACACCAGAACCTCCCAGATGCACGACGCGCTGATTATCGCGGAGCTTACCGAGCATTTCTGCGAATACGAAACGCGGCATATATTCGTTCCGCTGAAAGAAAACGTTTTAAGGGGGCATACCCTGTCTCTTTGCGACAAAAACCTCGGCGCGGTGAAAATGTCCGTTTCGGTAAGAGAACAGGATTTTATGGATTATTTATTTGAACGATTAGATAAATAAAAATATTCAGTAAGGAGAAAAATAATGACGAAAACAATGAAAAAAGCGATGCTGGCGATACTCGTCGCGTTATTTTCGATAGTCGTTGTTTCGGGCGTGTGCGCCATAAAAACCGCCGAAGCAAAGAACATCGAACGCGAGTTTACGCTATCGTCAAGCGCGGCGAAAACCATATCGGGCGTGGAAACGCTTTCCGTAGACACGGCAAAGTATAAGTACCTCGCGATAGAACTTAACACGATAAGCTCGGGCGTTACCGATACCTTTACGCCCTTCCATTTTACGATATGCGGCGGCGGGGCGGAAAAACTGCTCGTTATGGCGGCGGATTATATGACTTCCGCAACCGAATACCCCGAAGGCTTTACCAAAGCCGACTATTACGGCGGAGCAGGCGGAGTGAGAATTTCGAGCAGCAGAATAAACTATCTCACTACCGAAAAGGGCTACGCGATGCCGAATAAGGTCAACGGCAGCGTGACCGACAGCACCGTATGGTTCACGGTGAAAAAGGGCTTTAACGGAAAGGTGTTCATTTATCTTCCCGACTATTTCGACGGAACGTTTGAAATGTCCGACCTCAAAGTGAATACGGACGGCACTCACAAGCCTACGTTCACCATAGGCGATATATTCTTTGCGGAAAATATCGTGAAAAATACCGAAGGCGACGAATATTACGTTGCGAGCGGCGACGTTTTATGGTTTGAAACGGGCGAAACGAAGGTAAATTCCGTTTCCGGACAGGAAACCGTCGAATACGGATTCAATTCGCCGATTACCGTCTCGAATCAAAGCTTCCTCGCGATAGATATGAAGATAGATTCCCTTTCGGGAACTACCGACACCTATTTATACTATAAAATATATCTTAAATCGGGCGAAACCTATTATAATCTTTCGTTGCCGCAAAACTTCGCGAGCATAACCGCTTTGCCCGAGGGTATGACCGCTTCTCAATTTCAGAATGGCGCAAGGGTGAAGAGCGACAGAATAAACTGCTATACGAGCGAGGGCGCGGCGTATTCCGTACCGAATAAGGGTAACGCCTCCGCAAGCAGCTACGTTATCAAAAAGGCGTTCGACGGAACGTTCTATATTTGGCTCGGAGACTTCTTTACCTCCGAAACGGCGTTCGACGGCATAAAAATTTATCACCCGAACAAAGGATATATTCAGGATTATACCATAAGACAAATGTATTTCTGTTCTTCGGTAAAGGACGAAAACAAAACGAGGATAGATTACACCGAAGGCAAAATTTTTACCGACAAAGCTAATATAGAAACCAACGGCGTTAAGCTTGCCGTTTCTTACGCGGAAACGATAGCGAATTGCGGCGTTACCGTGGATTTGACAGAAGGCAACGCGAAAATAACGCCCGTCGCGCCCACGGGGTATAAGGGCGAGCTGACCGTAAACGGAAGCCTTGTTCAGCTTTCGGGCGGCGTTTATACGGCGGAAACGGACGGCGATTTGGAAATCGCGGTGAATTTTACCGCGAAGGTCAAGGTGAAAATCACGGTTGACGGAGCGGAAACCGAGATAACCGAGGGAGAAACCTTCGTTTTGCCCGAAAACGGCGAAACGGGCTTTATCGGTTACGAAATAGACGGAAAGCTTTACTTCGCGAAGGACGAAATCGTCGTAAACTCCGACACGACGGCTGTGATCGTTAAGCTCGATATAGAATTTCTTGGCGCGTCGATAAGACTTACCGAGCCTGCGGGGCTTCGGTTTGAATATTCGGCGGATAAACAGGGCTTCGATAAATTAAGCTCGCTCGCGACGGTTGAAATAGGGGTTGTATTACTCCCGACCGACCTTATCGGCGACGGCGAAGAATTGACTTTGGACACGGAAAACGCGGCGAGAACGGGCGAAATAAGCTTTTCGGATACCGAGACGGAGAAGAAATTCAACGCGGTGCTGACGGATATTCCCGAAAGCAGATATGAAAGAGAATTTACCGCAAGGGCTTTCGTGACCGTAACGGTAAACGGCAAAACCACGACGGTTTACTACGAGCTTGCGGCAAGAAGCGTGAAATCGGTTGCGGAAATCGCCCTTTCTAATCTCGGCGAAACGCTCGAAGAAGAGCAGGTTGCGTTACTGAAAAAATTTGCGGGAGTGGAGTAGAAGCATATGAAAACGAAATATCTTAAACCCGAAGCGAAAATAATAACGAGCGTATCGGACGTGCTTTGCGTCTCTTGCGACAATTTCGTAAAATACGACGATCTTTGGGACGGCGGAATGTAAAAACAAACGCGGAAGCTTTTTCTTCCGCGTTTATTTTATTTGAAATCGTTTCCGTTTTCGTCTATCGATTTGCCGTATTTGGAGCGGTAAACCTTGGGTGAAAGCCCCGTTTTTTTCTTAAAGAACACGCTGAACTGGTAATAGTCCTCGAAGCCGCTGTTCGTTGCGATTTTGTTGAGAGGAAGAAAAGAGTTTTTCAGCGCGGATTCGGCGTATTCGAGCCGCTTATTGAGAATGTACTGCTTAAAGCTGACGTTGAATTTTTTGCGGAACAGCGTGCGGAAATGAGATTTGGAGTAGCCTATCTGTCCCGAAAGCGCGTCTACGTCCACGTCGGTCATATAGTATTCGTCGAGATACTGCCTTATAAAATTAAAGTCCACCTGTTCGTTGGATTTAAGCGTCAGGCGCGATATTCTGATAAGAATCTGCGTGATGAGCGTTTCTATCATCAGTCCCGAATGGGTGGGAGCTTCAAAGAACTCTTTCAGAATTTCGTCCACCGCGCTCTGAATGTTAAAGGTATCGTCGAACGATTTGAGCATCAAGCCTTCTATAAGCTTTTTTTCTTCGCCTTCCGCGTCGAAGCCTATGGCGACGACCGAGGATTTTTTGCGGTTAATCTCGTTGTGGACTATGTCGGGCGGGATAATGATGAAAGATTTGTCCGCAAACGGCACGCTTTTAATCGTTTTGCCCGAAAAGGGCGTGTAGGTGAGATTTTCTTTGGACGAGCTTCTGTGGTCGGAGTTATATTGAATTTCCCCCTCGGCGGAAACGTAAAAAATAAACTCGTAGCAGTTGTGAGCGTGCGGCGGAACTTTAACGTTCTTCGGCAGGCTGTTTTTTATAAGGTACTTGAACTTCATACCGAAAGTATAATATACGGGCGAAGAAAAATCAACGAAATTTTGAAAAAAATAATTAAAAAAAACAACTTTATATCGCGGTCAAAAAAATAATTTAAGGGCAAAATCGCGAAAAAAGCCTGAAAACAACGGGAAAACGCGACAAACCGCGCCGTCTTCGCTTTCGGGAAAAAGTTATTTTTTAAAAGCAATATAATTACTTTTCATATTGATAATGGCATTATAACCATTTATAATAAAAACGTAAAAAATCAAAAGGATAAAAAGATGGGGAAACCGATGCGTTTAAGAAAAATTTCAGCCCTTGCCGTAACTATAATATGCGGAGCTTTGGCGGCTTTCGCAATAAGCGTTCCGACCGCCGCGAAAGCGGAGACTTCCGCCGCGGACGAAATAGTCGCGCAGGGCGTGCTGGCGGAATTAAGATACGATTTTGCCGAGACGACCGTGAATAAGGACGGCTTTATCGCCGTTTCTTTCAACGTGAAAGACATAAAAAACACTGCGGACGCGTTCGCGTATATGCGAATATCCCTTTATAACGGGGAAACAGAATATCCGCTCGCGCTTCCCTCGGATTATAACCTTATAAAAACTATGCCCGAGGGCTTTTCCGCAGAGGATTTTGCCGCGACGGGCGGGAGCGGAAGAGTTACCGCCGACAGAATAAAGTGCTACACGACGGACGGCAAAGCCTATTCGGTAGCGAACAAAAAAACTTCTGGAACGACAGCCGAGCCGCAGAGCTATTACGTTATAAAAAAGGGCTTTGACGGAACGTTCTATATTTACCTCGGAGACTTTTTAACCGAAAGCGTTGCGGTGGACGGAATATCCTTTACTTCCGATATGACGCACTACGCGACGTACGACGTCAGGGAGATTTTCTACTGCGAAGGAAAAAATAACGAAAACAAACGCGCGTTTACTCCCGAAAGCACGGAAATAATAAACAACGCGCTTACGAGAAACGGTAAAAGAATCGTTTCGCAAACGGTGGGAACTTCTGTTAAATACGCCGAAAAGGGCGAAACGGCGGAAATAGAGGTCAAAGCGGAATCGGGCTGGTATTTCTATTCGGTGAAAAGCAACGGAAGCGACGTAAAAAATCAGCTTGTGAACGGCGTGTACAGAACGAATTTAGCAACGCTTACGGAGTTTTCCGCAAAATGTCTCGAATACGCGGTGAGCGTGGACAAAACGGTGAAAAACGGCACGCTTTCCTATTATAAAAACGGCGACAAAACTATTGCTTACGTCAAAGCCGTTCCCGACAACGGGTATAAGCTGGTGAAAATAACCGCGAACGGGCGGGAAATCGAAGGCACGGAGATAGTAATAAACGGCAATATCGAGATCAGCGCGGTGTTTGAAAAGGCGGAGATAAAATGCGAAGTCGCCGCCGGCTCGGAGAATATGGGCAGCGCGGAAAAGACGGTGAACGCCGACGGAAGCGTTACGATAAAGGTTCGCCCGACGGACGCGCGATACAGCCTTAAAAGCGTTACTCTGAACGGAAAAGATATAACGGAAGAATTTGAAAACGGGGAATACACGATAACCGAATACCGCGAGGATATAACGATAATCGCGACCTTCGGCGGGAGAAGAGTGGAGCTTGCGGAGACCGAAAACGGAAGCCTTGTTTATCGGGAAGAGGGCGAAATACTCGTTATCAAAGCCACTCCGAACGCGGGCTGTTATCTTTATTCGCTCACGGTGAACGGCAAGCCCGTCAACGCGGACGAAAACGGCGAATACCGCGCGCTTTTCGATAAGGATTACGAGGTTTCGGCGGAATTCAGAGAATATAAAAGCTCGTTCACGGCGAATTACGGCGGCGAAATAACGCCGAAGAAATCCGAGGACGGCAAGACCGTGGAATATTCGATAAAAACCGAATTCGGATATACGGTTTCGGAAGCGTATCTGAACGGCGAAAAAATTTCGGCGACAGACGGAAAGGTGACTGCGGCAAACGATAAAGACAATTATCTGGCGGTTATCTTCGAGAGCCTTGCAAGCGTTACGGCGGAAGGCAACGGTTACGCGGACTATACGCTCGACGAAGCGGACGAAAGCGTGGAATTTACGATAGTTGCAGACGACGGGTACGAAATCGCGGAAATAAGCTTAAACGGCGAAACGATAACACCGAAAAACGGTAAATACAAATGCAAGCTGCTTTCGGGCGCGTATCTTAACGTGAAATTCACGAAGGTCGAAAAGAAGCCCGAAACGAACGACAACGAAAAGGGCGGCTGCAACTCCGCGCTGACGGCGGGACTGCCTGTGACGGCGGCAGCGATTATCGGCGCGGCAATATTGCTTTTAAGGAGGAGAAAAGATGAAAGCGAAAACTAAAATCCTGTATACGTTGATTTTTTCTCTTATTCTGCTTCTTGCGGCGGGCGCGGCGAGCATAAAAACTACGGCTTTTGCGGATTCTGCCAAGCTTTCCGAAAGATACGTCCGCGCGGAGGGCATAAAAATCGACGCTACGGGCGTAAAAGCGGAGGTAAAAATAACGGCGGACGGCGAAATGCCGATAACGACGGACGAATATCTCGTGCTGGATATGCGGGTGGATTCGGTAGAACACGCTTCGGGCGATATATACGCGTTTTATCAGATTATTATTACCGATTCGGCGGGGAACGCGCATAACCTCGACAGCCGCGAAAGGATAGAGAACGTAACCACGGCGGGGTTCACCGTGCCGAACAAGCCCTTCGAGGACACGAGCTGGTATCTCGTGAAAACGGGCTTTAACGGCAAGATTTATATAGAGCTTAAAAAGGTACTCGACGAGAACGTGACCTTAAAGGAGATAACGCTCGTCGGCGACACCTCGCATAAAAACCATTATTTATTGCGGAACGTGTTCTTTGCGGACGCTTTGAACGCGACAAGCGGCAGAAGCGTGACCGACTTCGATAATCTCGGGTTCGACGAAGAAGGCAATCTGACGAACGCGGCGTTTTCTGCGAAAAAATGTACTCTTACCGAAAATCTCGAAACGGTGTACGACGTAACGGACGGTTACGCGGAAAACGGGCGGCTTAAATCGCTCGTGATAAAAACGGAAGGCTTTGCGGATATAACCCTTTCGTCCTCATCTCCGATAAACGCGCGTTCGGCGATGCTTTTTAATTTCAACGCGCTCGGCGAAAAGGGGATAAAGGTGAAAATAGCCTTAAAGCACGGCGGCGTAACCTACGTTCCCGATTATTCAAAGGGCAGGGAATATTCCTTCGCGACGGGTAACGACGAATACGGCAAGGTAATAGCCGACGGCGAGGGGATAGCGATTGAAAAAGGCAAAAACGGAACGCTGTGTCTCCCTTATTCGGTATTCGGCGAAGGACCGTCTTTAATATCCGAAATAACGATTTCCGTGAACACCTACGGCGAAGAAGCGGAAATAGGAAACGTAACCGAATTTTCCGCGGCGGTCGAAAACAAGAACACCGTTTATTCCTTTTCGGAAGGCAGCGACAGAATTTCCGTAAGCTATGCAGGGAGCGAAAGCCACAGATTTTACGATTATTCCGACCTTTACGACGTGACCGTAAACGTTGCGGGCGGCGGCGGAACGGCGGAGTACAGAGTGGAAAACGGAACGGTAATATTTACAGCAAAGCCAAGCTCGGGGTATTCGGTAAAAACCTTCACCGTGAACGGCGATGAGAAAAAACTCGAAGGCAACGAATTCAGGGCGGAGTTGAAAGAGAACTTCGTTTTCGAGATAAGCTATAAGCTTTCGGGAATAGAAACCGAAGTAAACGAAGAAAACGGCGCGACGATTTATTACGTTAAGAGAAACGGCAGAGTAACGTTTAAGATATTGACGAACGAGGGCTATACGGTAGAACGCGCGGAATTAAACGGCGAAGCGGTCGCTACGGAGGATAATTCTTACGAGGTGAAAAACCCGACCGCGGATCTGCATTTCAAGGTGTTCGTAAGAAAGCTTCGCGTTATCGCGGATTCCGTCGGCAACGGCAAGGCGGAGTACGAAATCAAAAACGGAAGAATACGCTTTATCTTTACCGCGGAAGAGGGATACGAGCTTAAAAAGGTCGTCGTCAACGGAAAATCAATCGGTTATCCGACCGAAACCTTTTATACCGACTTCGATAAGGACGTGACGGTAACGGGGGAATTCGGAAAGAAATACGAGGCGGCGGAAGACGAGAAACCCGAAAAAAGCGGTTGCGCGGGCAATCTTTATTCCGCGGAAACGACGACGGTTTTCATTATAACGCTTGCGGC
>CAVBZJ010000001.1:0-17652 GCA_963599785.1 Anaerovoracaceae bacterium | reverse complement strand
GTCGCGGCGGCGATACGAGCGATTAAAAAGAAGGTAAACAAATGACGAAGAAATTGAACAAACGCAAAATGACCGCGAACGACTGGCAGGTGCTTTCGCTTGCGTGTCTGGGGCTGATATTCGTTATAATGTTCGTTTATATCCCTATGTCGGGCTTGGTCCTCGCGTTCAAGGACGGCGACAAAAAGTACGATATTTTAGGGGTAATATTCCACGACGGGTTCGTCGGATTCGAAAATTTCAGAAAAATATTCGACGATTACAATTTCGTCAACGTGCTTGTAAATACGATAGGACTTAACCTTATCTGCCTCGTGGTGCTGTTCCCTATGCCGATATTGTTCGCGCTGATGCTCAACGAAATATTCCACGCGAAATATAAAGGCGCGGTGCAAACGATATGTATTCTGCCGAACTTTCTTTCGTGGATGGTTTTCGGCGGAATCTGTCTCGGTATGATGGATATGACCTCGGGTATCATAAATCCCGTTTTGGAGGTTCTCGGACTATCCTCTCCCGATAACCCCGTAAACCTCGGCGAGCCGCAATACTTCTGGGCGACGATGGTTATAACCTCTATGATAAAGGGTACGGGCTGGGGTTCGATAATTTACACGGCGGCGATAGCGGGCATCAGTATGGAAATGTACGAAGCGGCGGATATAGAAGGTGTGAACAGATGGCAGGCGATAAGATATATCACTCTTCCCTCCATCGCGCCTACGATAACCGTGTTTCTGCTCTTAAACATAAGCGGACTTTTAAACAACTCCTTTGAACACGTTTACGTTTTCCAGAACGCCATAAATCTGGAACGCGGCGAGGTGCTTGCGACCTATTCGTGGAAGCTCGGCATTTCCGCAAGGAAATATTCGTTTACCACGGCTCTCGGGCTTTTGCAGTCGATAGTTTCGGTAATACTGCTGACGGTAGGTAACTTTACCAGTAAGAAAATCACGGGAAGGGGGTTGTTCTGATGGCAAAAACGATTGCGGTGTCGGGCAGAAGAAAGAAAATGACCGCGGGCGACTATATCATATACGTTCTTATGGGGCTTGCCGCGCTCGTGGCGTTGTATCCGTTCTGGTTCGTTCTCGTAGGCTCGTTCAATCAGGGCGAGGATTATTTGTCGGGCGGAGTGTGGCTGTGGCCGAGAGTATTCGACGCTTCGAGCTACGGATTCGTTCTTAAAGACGCAAGACTGTGGAACGGATTCAGAACGACAATATTAAGAGTGGTGTTCGGCGTTTCTTCCGCGCTTTTATATACTTCTATGACGGCTTACGGAATGACGAGAAAAAATCTCAGATTCAAGAGGTTTTTCTACTGGGTGAATATAGTCGCTATGTTCTTCGGCGGCGGACTTATTCCGTTTTATCTGTGGATGATAACGATAGGGCTTTACGAAAACTTTCTCGCGTATATCTTTCCGGGACTTTATTCCGTCTACAATATGATAGTGTTTTCAAGCTTTTTCCGCTCGATTCCCGAGGAAATGCACGAAGCGGCTCTGGTGGACGGCGCAAGCGAATATCTGATAATGTTCAAGATATATTTTCCGATGTCGCTGCCCGCGTTCGCGACGGTGGGGCTGTGGTTGGGACTCGCGCACTGGAACTCATACTTTGATACGATGATATATTGTTCGAGAACGGAATCTCTCCATACCCTTCAATATTATCTGTTGCAGGTTATAAAAGAGTCTTCCAGCACGGAAGCGGAGATACCGCCCGAAATGGCTTCGAGAATAAATACGCAGACCATATCTTACGCGGCGATAGTGATAGCGACCATTCCCGTGCTGTGTATGTTCCCGTTAATACAAAAAATAATCAAAAAAGGCGTGACCGTAGGTTCGCTTAAAGGATAAAAAAGGAGAAAAAGATGAAATTCAAAAAGACGATAGCGTTACTGCTTTGTTTGGCGAGCGTCGCGGGTATGACCGCGTGCGGAAAGAAGGATTCGGGGCTTAATTACCCCGACAGAGGCTATGCGACTGCCGATAAGGACAGCTGGGAACAGATAGAAGAGGGCGACGGAGACGTAACCGTATATTGGTACGTCGATAGTTCGAGCTATTCTAACCCCGCGTCTCTCGAAACGAAGGTCGGCAACTACGTTTATAAAAAGACGGGCATAAAAATCGAGTGGATGAAACCGCTCGACGAAACGGGTTCTATGCTTTCCACTATGATTGCGGGCAACAACCTCCCCGACGTTATAAGCGTAGGAGCGGGTAGCGAAGAAAGATTCAATCTTCCGCTTCAAGGCTACGTTTATCCGATAGACGACCTTGCGGAAAAATACGCGCCCACCCTTCTTAACAGAATAGATAAGGACATTCGCTCCTGTTTCGTGCAGAAAGACGGAAAAATTTACGGACTTCCTAATCAGTTCTACACGACGGACGATATGAACGCCTATAAACAGCAGGAAGGTTCGACCATAATTTCCAACGGCGCGCTCGTTGCGAGAAAGGATTGGCTGGAAGAGTATATCTCGTACAAAAAATCACAGGATTCTTCGTGGACGGATAAACAAGCGACCACTCCCGAGGGCTTTACCGAAATGTGCAAATGGGTAAAGGACGAAAAAGGGATAAACAACGACGCGCCCACCCTTTTATTAAGCCCGTTCAGGGGAACGGCTTCTTCCACCGCGATGCGCTGGATTATGCAGTATTTCTGCGTGCCGAGAGAGGACGCAAACGGTAATCTCGTGAGAGAAAACACCGACGAAAAATATCAGGAAGCGTTGTGGTTCCTGAACAATTTATACAGAGAGAAAATCATATATTCTGGTAATTTCAGCGTAACCTCTTCGGCTACGGGCGGACTTATTTCAAACGGTACGCCTTTTGCGTTCCTCGGTTCGCCGCAGGATTACGAGGCGCAGTTCAAGTCCGCGGCGACGAAGGGCGTGGAATACGTTCCGATAGTGCTTACGAATTCGGACGGAGACGTTCCGCAGCTCACCTCTCTCGCGGGTAAAGGCGGTTGGAGATTTTCTATGATAACCAACAACTGCAAACGCCCCGACAGAGTGATAAAGCTTTTCGACTTTTTAATGAGCGACGAAGGTCAGTCTCTGTTCTTCGGAATAGAAAACGAGGAGTACGAATACGAGGTGAGACCGGGCGAGGTAAAGGACGGTAAAACGTATAAGTACGGCAAGATAAAATGGACGGAAAAGACTTGGAAGGACATACAGAATTCGCAGACGGCTTCTTACGGATTTTTCTATTTCAATCCGCTCGTCAATCCTATGTATCCGCGTCTTGCCGGACCTAACGGGGAAATACTCAACACATACTCGAACTACGTTTTGTATAACCTGAAAGCCGCGCTTACCGATTATGTTTACGTTGCGGACGCGTTTGCGTACGTCAGAGACGCTAACGATCCCGATTATCAGGAAATGACGGATATAAATTCCAACATATCCAACGTGTACGCGATGCAGATACCCAAAATCATCAGCGCGAAAACCGAACAGGAAGCGAAAAACATTTACGACGCGATGATAAAGCAGGCGGATAACCTCGGCGCGAAGAGACTTTACGAATTCGATAACGCCACGTTTAAGAAGTTTAAGGAATCGCTCGGAATAACTTGGGGCTTCCCGCCGAACGATCCGAACTCCGGTTATAAGGATTTGCAGGTTACTTCCCTTTTCGGAAACCTCGCTTACAACAAAACGATACCCGACGACATAGTAAGAAAATAATTATGGAAAAGATAAAAGCGATAATAGATATGGACATCGGCGACGACATAGACGACGCGTTCGCCCTGCAATATGCGATAAACCACCCCGATTTTGAAATTTTAGGGGTGACGGTAATGTATAAAAACTGTTACCAGAGGGCGAAAATGGCGCGCGCGCTGCTCGAAAAGAACGGCGTGAAAAACGTCGGCGTGTATATGGGCTACGATAAGCCGATAGTTGAGGATATAAAGCCGTTCTGGTACGAAAGCATCGGCAAAGACGGCAAAGCGAATCTGCTTTCTTGGGACGAAAGTCTTGAAAAATATCCCGTAGAAGAAAAGCACGCCGTGGATTTCATAATCGAAACGGCGAGAAAATACCCCGGCGAGGTTACGCTTTTCGGCATAGGACCTATGACGAATATCGCGAAAGCGATAGAAAAATCGCCCGAGGATATGAAAAAGCTCAAAGAAATAATACTTATGAGCGGCAATCGGGATATGATTCTGGAATATAACCTTATGGTAGATCCCGAAGCGGCTAAAATCGTTTACGACAGCGAAATACCCGTTACTCTCGTCGGTGGGAACGTAACGCTCAAATGCAATTTCTTCCAACGCCATTTGAAAAGAGAGCTGGCGATGAAAGGCGAAGCGTTCGATTTCCTCAACGAAATGATGATGAAATGGATTTCGTATAATATGCGCCCGCCGATAATGCACGACGCGCTTACCTTGTCCGTGGCGGCGCACGATTTCGTTAAGTTTTCGCCGCTGTCGGTCGAGGTGCAGCTATCCGAGGGCAAACGCGGCAAAATAGAAGTAACGCCGCCCGTAGAAGGGAAAAAGGTGTTTCCTGCTTCTCTCTCTGTGGATAACGCGGGATTTCTGGAACACTTCTTCGGCATAATGGAACTGACGGGCAAAAAAGAATAAGGACGGAAAAAGGGTGAAAAAAAGTATTTTGAAGCCGTTCGCGATAGCGATTTTCGCCGTTATCGCGGCGGTTGCGCCGACGTTCGGAAAAGCGAGCTTCGGAGTATCGACCGTTCGCGCCGAAACGTTCGGAAGCATCGTGAACAGAAAAGAAACGGTTACCGAAACGAACGGTCTGACCGTGAAAACTTCGAGCGGGTGGAAACAAGGCTCGGCGACGAATTTTTCGGTGAAAACGGGCGAAATAATCGTACCCGACGGCGGGTTTTTGGCGATAGAATTAAAGCTCGCAAAGGTGAACTACGACTATTTCGTGTGCAAATTAGGCGTAAACGGCAAGTCGTTCGACATGGGCGACGCGGGTACGGGCGGAAGCGCGGGCAACAGCTATAAAGCGATAAGCAACGGCGCGACTATAAACGTAAACCAGAAGTTCGGGTATTTTTTCAACTTCCCCAAGGGCTTCGACGGTACGATTTATATTCCCGCGGAGCTTGTGGGAACGGACGGCGAGCGCGTGAGCCGCGTTACGGAAATAAACGTCGCCGTGGATTCTTCCTTTACGGACAG
The DNA here is from genome assembly GCA_963599785.1 of Anaerovoracaceae bacterium. GTDB lineage: Bacteria > Bacillota > Clostridia > Christensenellales > Borkfalkiaceae > UBA1259. The sequence goes on along the minus strand of CAVBZJ010000001.1, from coordinate 12,439 downwards.
ACAGTCGCAGACTGTGTGGAGCAAGGTTTTCGCGTGCGAAAAGATAGGCGAAACGCCCGAGAACGCGTTCAGCTTTTCGGAGCTTCTTTCCAACGACAACGAAACGGTGAACGACTATCGCTTTTCTGCGACGGACAATCTCGAATGTAAAATAGAGAAGGGAACGGTCGTCGAATACGCCTGCGACGGCGCGATGATAAACGAAGAAATCGGGAACGCGCTTAAAGTCGGAATAAACAAAACGAGCGCGTGCGGCAAAGAGCTTGAAGGTCAGGATTTATACAGCTGGCTGAAAATAGACCTGAAAGATAAAGCCTTCGTGCCGAAGGACGGGCTTGCGATAAAGGTTTACGGGTATTCTTCGAGCGTATCGTTCAAGCTGTATCTCGAAACGGAAAACGGCGCGAAGTATAAGCCGAATTTGAGCGAAACCACGACCACGGGAAAATTCACGTTCATAACCGTGAACGGAGAGGTCTCCACCGTCGGCGGAAGGCTCGGAAATATTTACGTTTTAAGGGGCAAATCGGGAACGATTTATATACCTTATTCGGATATGACGCCCGTAACGAAGGCTTCCGAATTTATGGGCGAAACGCCCGTGCGTGCGGAAGGGCTTGACAAGGTAACCGCCATTTATATCGGAATGAGATATTTGCACAGCAACGGCAAATATATCGCGATAGGCTCGTTCGGAAACGCGGACGTAGAGAAAAACGAAGTGACCGAAATAATAAACACGGCAAAGCTTTCCGAAGAGGAGCTGAACGTGAACGATATAACGAGCGGCACGGTTATAAAGGCTCTCGGCGAAGGTCAGAGGCTTATCAACTGGAACTGGGGTAAGTTTAACCCGAGACTTTTGCCCGAATACAGAGATTTCGAGGAGCTTAAAAATCTCATCGCGGCTTGCAAAAAAATCGACGAAAGTAAGTATACCGAAGAAAGCCTGAAAACGCTTAAAGACAAGATAACCGTGGCGGAGCTTATGACCGAAAACGAGCTTGCAACGGTCAGCGACGTAGAAACCGCGTACAGAAACCTCAGCGAAGCGAAGTTTAACTTAAAGCTTAAAGCGGGCGGCGGGTGTTCGGGAAGAGCGGAAGGCGGTATCGCCGCGGCGGCGGTCTCTTCGGCTCTCGCAGCGGTTGCGGCGATAATCTTTTGGAGGAGAAAAACCGATGCGTAAGAAATCAGCGACGATTATATTGACCGCGATAATGCTTTTAACCGCGATATTGTTTCCCGCGTGCGGCTCGGACGTTTCGGATATGACGCCCGAGTACGAAACGGGGCTGATGTTCGACGAGAAAATCGGCACGAGCTATTATAACTATTGCAATTCCACCATAGTAAAGGGCGACGACGCTTATCTGTGGTATTGCCGTAACAGAGGCTCGGCGGTGCAGGGCGACAGAATAGCGTTCCGTCAGGGCAAGAAAAAGAACGGCGTATGGCACTGGTCAGAACCCGTTTACGCGCTCGATCCCGCGGAGGAAACCGCGTGGGATTGCGCGGGGCAATGCGATCCGAACGTCATAAAGGGCGAATTTAATTACGAAAACAAAAAATACGAATACCTGATGGCGTATCTCGGCGGCGACGGCGCGGGCAACTACGGTTGTACGTTCGGGTTCGCCGTGGCGGAAAGCATTTACGGACCGTGGAAAAGGGTGCATACGGTAAGTCCTTTGATATCGTTTACCGACCTTTATCCGAACGCAGGCAATCTCGATCCCGAGCAAAGCTATTTGTGGGGCGCGGGGCAGCCTTCTATGATAAGCGCGGATAAAAAGGGCAGAATACTGCTTTTTTACACCTATCATACGGACGTGGACCTCGGAACGGATACGAGCTGGACGGTAGTTGCCGAAAGATGGGATTTTTCCGACCTCGATAACCCCGTGCAGGAATTTTCGGTGAAAATGCGCGCGAGAGGCTTGAAGAGAAGAACGGGCGCGGAGGATACCTTTACCAACGCCGACTTTATGTACGATCCCGAAAGACAGGTGCTGTACGTCGCGACGGACGTTCATCCGTTCGGGCTTGCTTATAAAGACGGAGACGCATATCCCGACAATATGCCGAACATCGGAAGAATAGCTTACGCGGATTTGACGCTCGAAAACGAAGGCGTCGTCGGCGACACGCTTAATCTTACGGACGGGGATATGCTCTGGACGGACATAATTCAGATAAGCAAAGAAAACACGGGCTGTTTGAGAAACAGCAACCTCGGATTTTTCCGCGACGAATACGGGTATATGGCTTATCCCGATAAGCTGGAATGGGGCTTTTCCTCTTCCGCCACGAGTCCCGTAGAGGACAATTCGTTGTATTACACTTGGCGGATATACAGATACGAGTACGAATTATAAGGAGAAAATATGGAAGCTGATTACAAAAAGTTAGAAAGATTCAGCGCGGATATAAGGATAACGCTGCTGAAAGAATTATCGTATTTAGGCTCGGGGCACGTCGGCGGAAGCGCGTCCATCGCGGACGTACTCGCGGTGCTTTACGGCGCGGAAATGAACGTCGATCCCGAAAATCCGCAAAATCCCGACCGCGACAGGATGGTGCTTTCAAAAGGGCATTGCGGTCCCGCGCTTTACGCGACGCTCGCGCTCAAAGGCTTTTTCCCTATGGAGTGGCTTAAAACTCTCAACAAGGGCGGCACGAAGCTACCGAGTCACTCGGATATGAGAAAAACGCCGGGGATAGATATGAGTACGGGTTCTCTCGGACAGGGAATATCCTGCGCGGAGGGTATCGCGCTGGGACTTAAAATGCAGAAAAAGGACGGCTTCGTTTATTGCATAATCGGCGACGGCGAAATGCAGGAGGGACAGGTCTGGGAAGCGGTTATGTCCGCTAATCAGCTAAAACTCGACAACCTTGTGATACTTCTCGACTGGAACAAAAAGCAGCTGGACGACAGAGTGGAAAAAATCTGCGATCCGATAAACCCCGAAGAAAAATTCAGAGCGTTCGGATTAGACGCCGCGACCTGCAAGGGCTACGACGTCAAGGATATATACGAGTGCATAGAGCGCGCGAAAAAGGTGAAGGGCAAGGCTCACGCGATAGTCCTCGATACATGGAAGGGTATGGGTATTAACTTTGCGGAAAAGGTAGGATATAATCACTTCCTGCCGGTAAGCGAAGAAACGGCGAAGAACGCTATCGACGAGATAGAGAGAAGACTTGCAAACGGCACTTATCCCAAGGGAGATCTGGTATGGTAAACGAAAAATACAAAGGGCTTGAAATGCGTAAGGTATACGGCGATACCTTGATTGAATTAGCCGAAAAGAACGAGAAAATAACGGTTATCGACTGCGATTTGAGCTTGTCTATGGGAACGAAGGAATTTTACGGAAAGTTCCCCGAAAGAGCGTTCAATTTAGGCATACAGGAAGCAAACGCCTGCTGCGTGGCGGCGGGGCTTTCCACGGAAGGCTTCGTTCCGTTCGTGCATACGCTCGCGGTGTTCGCTTCGAGAAGAATATGCGATCAGATATTTTTGTCTTGCAGCTACGCGGGCAGGAACGTGAAGATAATCGGCGGCGATTCTGGAATCTGCGCGACTATGAACGGCGGCACGCATATGGCGTTCGAGGATATAGGCGTTTTAAGGTCTATCCCCGAAATCACGATAGTAGAACCCACGGATAACGCGATGCTCGCAAAGCTTTTGCCGATTATCGCGGAAACCTACGGCGTATTCTATATGAGATACCCGAGAAGAATGACCGTTCCCGTTTACGACGACGATGAAAGCTTCGAGATAGGCAAGGCGAAGCTCCTTAAAGACGGCACCGACCTCACGATAATTGCAAGCGGCATAACCGTGTCGGAAGCTCTTTCCGCGGCGGAAGCGCTCGGAAAAGAAGGAATAAGCGCAAGAGTCGTGGATATGTTCACGATAAAGCCGATAGACAAAGAAGAAATTATCCGCTCCGCAGAAAAAACGGGCGCGATTCTGACCGTCGAAAACCATAACGTAATCGGCGGGTTAGGCTCGGCGGTAAGCGAGGTCGTTGCGGAAAACTGCCCCGTTCCCATGAAGAGAATGGGCGTCGGAGAAGAATTCGGCGAGGTCGGCACGCAGGACTACCTTGCAAAAAGATATAAGCTCACCGCGGAATATATTTGCGAGGAAAGCAGAAAGCTTTTGGCAAAGAAGGCGGCAAAATGAAAACCGCAAAGGATAAATACGTTGTTTTAGGCTCGGATCTCGCGGGCTATCCGCTTAAACGCGCGGTAGCGGAGCATCTGGAAAAAGAGGGTTATAAAATAACCGACCTCGGCGTTACCGATCCGAATTACGAAGATCCCGAAATGATGTTTCAGCGGGTAGGCTTCCGAGTGGGAAGCAAAATTTCCGAGGGCGAATTCGAGAAAGGACTGCTCTTTTGCGGCACGGGTATGGGAATACATATCGCGGCAAGCAAATGCCCCGGCGTTATAGCGGGAGTTGTGGAGAGCGTGCCTGCGGGCGAGCGGGCGGTTATCGCGAACGGGGTGAACGTTCTCGCAATGGGCGCGTTTTACGTCGCGCCGCGTATGGGCTGCGAAATCGCAGATAAGTTTCTGGAAGGCTCGCTCGGCAAGGGCTATGAAAATTTCAGAAATTTCTACGATTTTCATAAGCTCGCGCTTGACGAAATAAACGCTTTCGATTACGCAGAGTATAAGAAAAACGGATTCAGAAACGAGCATCTCGGCGAGGTGTATATAAGAAGCGAAGGACCGCTCGGCAGAGTGAAAACGGGCGGCAAAAACAGGATAAGTCAATAGTTTGCCGAATAAAAGCAGACCTTTGAGACAAAGCCCGCAAGGGTGCGGATATTTTGCGAACGGGCAAAGTGTTCGTTTCTTACGGATAATATTTAAGGAGAAATTATGAACGAATTTTTACAGACTCAAATTCTTACCGAACTCGAAGACGCGGTCGGCGAAGAAAACTGTTCTATAAAGGAAATAGACAAGGTAACGCACAGCGTGGATTACTTCTGGCTGTCGCGTATGTGGGCGGACAGAGGCAGAAAAATGCCCGAAGCCGATTTTATCGTAAGCCCACAGAACGCGCAGGAAACCTCTAAGGTTCTTAAAATCGCGAATTATTATAAGATTCCCGTAACGACGTGGGGTGGCGGCGGCGGAACGCAGGGCGGCGCGATACCCGTCGCGGGCGGAATACTTCTCGATACCAAGAGAATGAATAAAATTTACGAAGTCAACGAAGAGTCTATGTACATAGAATGCGGCGCGGGCGCGATATACAAGCACGTCGAATGGGCGGCTAACGAAAAGGGCTACGCGACTATGCACTATCCTTCGTCTCTTACCTGTTCCACGGTGGGCGGCTTTCTCGCGCACAGGGGGATAGGCGTCGTTTCCACGAAGTACGGAAAGATAGACGATATGGTTCTCAAAATGGAAATTGTGCTTCCCAACGGGGATATAATAGAAACCTCTTCCGCGCCGAAGCACGCCGCGGGTCCCGACCTTAATCAGATTTTCATCGGCAGCGAGGGAACTTTGGGAATAATCACCAAAGCGCAGATAAGAATATACGATCAGCCGGAGGTGAGAAGATTCAGAGGCTTTTTGTTTAAGGATATGTCTTCCGCGTTCAAGGCTTCGAGAGAGATTTTGCAGAAGTTCAAGCCTTCCGTAATGAGACTTTACGACGAGGCGGAAACCGCTTCGCTTATAAAAAAGATAGTCGGCGTGGAAAAGCCCGGCGCGTTTATGAACGTGGCGTACGAGGGCGTTAAGGAACTCGTGGACGTGGAAGAAAAGATTCTTCTCGATACCTTTAACAAATACGGCGCGGAGGATTTGGGCAGCGAGTACGGCGAAAAATGGTGGAAGGAAAAAATCACCTTCTTCTACCCCGGACATATGATGGACCTTCCGCAGATGTTCGGAACGATGGATACCATCGCGCCTTACGACAAGATAGAAAAGATTTACCGCGAAATGAAAAAGGCGATAGAAACGAACTTCCCGAACGTGAAATTCATAGCTCACTTCTCGCACTGGTACGAATGGGGCTGTATGGTTTACGACAGGTTTATAGTGGATAAAGAATTCGTTCCGCAAGATCCCGTGGAGGCGATGAAATTACACAATAAAATATGGACGCTCGGCGTGAGAACGGCGATAGCGAACGGCGGCGTGGTAAACGACCACCACGGCGTGGGAATAAAGCTCGGCAGACTTATGAAGGAGCAATACGGTCCTGCAATGCAGGTCTTTGAAGGTCTTAAAAAATCGCTCGACCCGAACGGAATTATGAACCCGTTCAAATTAGGCTTGTAAGGAGAAAAAACGATGAACGTAACCGAAAAAGCAAGGAAAATTGCGGATAGTTGCAGATTCTGCTGGATGTGCAGACACGTTTGCCCGATAGGAAACGCCACGGGACAGGAAAGAAATACGGCAAGGGCGAGGGCGCTCGCGGTGTCGCTCGTAGTCCGCGGCGCGGAAAAAACAGAAGATATAATAGATAACGTTTACGAATGCTCGCTTTGCGGCGCGTGTACGAACAACTGCCTTACGGGCTGGGATCCGAAGGTATTTATTCAGGAAGTGAAAACGGACGCTCTTCTTAACGGCGTGATACCCGCGTATATAAGCGAAATGCTCGAAAAATACGAAAGGACGGGCAACGTTTACGGCGCGAGCGCAGACGAAAAGGTTAAAAAGCTTTTCTGCGGAGAGAAAACGGACACGCTGTTGGTTTTGGGAAGCGACGCGATATACAAAAGCCTCGAAAGCGCGGTAAACGCGGCGGAGCTGCTCAAAAAAGCGGGAGTAAAATTCACCGCGGAAGAAGCGGCGCAGGATACGGGCAGCGCGTTGTGGTTTCTGACGGGCAGAACGCAGGAAACGCTTGACGCGGCAAAGAACGCCGCCGAAAAATTCAACAAGTATAAAACCGTAATCGTTTACGATCCCGTAGACTTAAAGCTTATTAAGCACGAATATAAGGAATGGGGCGTAGAAGTAACCGCCGAAGTAAAGAGCTTTAACGAATATCTTTTAAGCCTTATCGAAGAGGGCGCATTAAGGGTTAAAAACGGCGGAAAAGAGTATACTCTTCAAGATAACTACGCCTATGCCCGCGAGCTGGACGACGAAAAAACGGGCAGAGAAATAATAGCGAAGGTCGGCTTAAACAAAGAAATGATGCTGCGCGGCAAAGAAGCGAACTTTGCGGGAAGCCTTATTATGAACGAGTATATGCCTTCGGTTCAGAAAAGGGTGGCGGAGGATCGCTGGGTGAACGCGATAAATTCGGACTGCCGCACGCTCGTGACCGAAAATCCCGCGGAATACGAAATGTTGAAGCTCACGAAGCCCGAAGGCTGCGACGTGAAAACGATAGAGAGAATAATAGCGGAAAATCTTATTTAAGGAGACTTTGAAAAAATGAATCTTAAAAAAAGTTATACGGAAAAATACGGCTACGAAAGGGTTATAACGGACAGAAACAGCCCGCTCGCTTACGCGGAAGCGGATATGCTTAAACTCCGCGCGGGAACGAGCATAAAAATAGACGAAAAGGGCAAGGAGTTCGCGCTCGTGGTGCTTTACGGAAGCATAACGGTGACGGGTTCTGATTTTAAGTTCGAAAACGTTGGAAAAAGAAAGACGGTGTTCGACGGCGCAGGCGAAGCGGTTTACGTCGGAAAGGACGAGGAATTTACCGTAACGGCGGTCGGCGGCGACGCGAAGGTGTGCGTTGCGAAAGCCCCCGCGACGAAGAAAATAAAAGCGCAGGCGATGAGAACCGAGGATATAAAGATCAAAGAACTCGGCAAGGGCGCGTATACGAGAACGGCGGCGTTCAACGTTGCGGAAAACGCGGAAGCGAATCTCTTGTACATAGGCGAGTTCTGGGTGGAGGACGGCAAATGGGCAAGCTTTCCGCCGCATAAGCACGATATAGAGGATATGCCGAACGAGGGCTTTTTGGACGAAATATACTATTTTGAATTCGATAAGCCGCAGGGCTTCGGCGTTCAGATGGTGTATAGCAAAGAAGGCGACTTAAACGAAGCGTATAAGGTGAAAACGGGCGATTTCGTGGAAATTCCGAAAGGCTATCATCCGTTTTCGGTCGCGCCCGGCTATAAAAACTACTGCCTCTGGATTATGGCGGGCAAGAACCGCGGAATATTCTGCACGACCGAAGAAGAGCATAAGTGGATGAACAAATAGTATGCGATTCGTATTAGGCGTGGATTTCGGCGGTGGCGCGAGTAAAGCGACTCTTCTTTCCGAAAAGGGAGAGGTAGTCGCGACCGCCACGAGCGAATATAAAACGTACGCCGTCGGCGAAAACGGCAGGGAACAGAACCCCGAGGACTGGTACGAAGCCACTAAAAAGAATATCCGCTCGGTGATAAAAGAATCGGGCATAAAAGGCGGCGATATAGCCGCTTTATGCTTCGACGCCGCCACCCACACGGCGGTGCTGACGGACGAGAACGGCAAGCCCGTAGGCAATTCGGTTTACTGGACGGACACGCGCTCGGTAAAACAGAAAAAATTTCTCGAAGAAAACTACGGCGAAGAAATATTCCGTAAGTTCAAGCATAACGCCGACACTATCTGGACGTTGCCGCAGCTTATGTGGATAAAAGAAAACCGCTCCGAGCAATGGAAAAGGGTGAAACGCGTCACCTTTGCGAAGGATTACGTTCGCGGTAAGTTTACGGGCGATTTCGTGACCGACTATATCGAAGCGGAAGGCAGTATGCTTTTCGACTATGACGAGAGAAAATGGGACGAAAAGTTTTTAGGACTTCTCGGCATAGACGAAAGCTATCTTCCGAAGACGGTAAAACCGCTCGACGTAGTCGGCGGCGTTAAAAAAGAGATAGCGGAAGAGTTCGGGTTTTCTCGCGATATAAAAGTAATCTGCGGCACGACGGATACCGCGGCGGAGGTTTTTGCGGCGGGCGGAATAAAAAAAGGTCAGACGACGCTTAAACTCGCGACTGCGGGCAGAATCTGCGTGGTAACGGATAAACTCGTTCCCGATAAGAACGTAATAAACTATTCGCACATAAAAGAAGGCTTATATTACCCCGGCACTGCCACGAAATCGTGCGCCGCTTCGCTCAGGTGGTTTCGCGATACCTTCGGCGGCGACTACGCGGAATTCGGCGAGGAAGCGAAAAAAATTCCCGTCGGGTGCGACGGGCTTATCTTTCACCCGTATCTGAGCGGAGAGCTTACGCCTTACGCGAATCCTATGCTTAAAGGCAGCTTCGTCGGCATAAGCAGTCTGCACACGAAAGCGCATTTCGTGCGGGCGGTTATGGAGGGCGTCGCGCTGTCTATGAAGGACTGCAAGGAATACCTCTATAACCTCGGCGTAAACCCCGAAAGCGCGTTTATTATAGGCGGCGGCGCAAAAAGCGACGTATGGACGGAAATCGTGTCCGATTGTCTGCAATTGAGGCTTATAAAAACGAAGCATAACGACAGCTCGTTCGGTTCGGCGATGCTTGCGGGCATATCCGCGGGATTTTTTGAAAACGAAGAGGACGCATTGAAGAAATGCTCGGTGATTACGGGCGAAGTATTTCCGAACGCGGCGCGCGGCGAAAAGTACGAGAAAGCTTTCGTAAGATACAAAAAAATTCAAAAGGCGTTGGAAGAAATATATAATTCTTAAAACGACGATATATTTCTGAAAAAAATGGTATAATGCTTAAAATAGTAGCGGCGGTAAAATTTTATAAAGGAGAAATAAGCCCGTTCGACGCATCCGCGCTCGAATGGGCGGTTTCGGAAAAAGGGGCGCAGGTAACTGTTATAAGTATGTCGCCCGCATCCGTCACGCCGCAGGCAGAATATCTGACGAGACTCGGCGCGGAAGTCGTTCTGATAAGCGACTCGGCGCTTTCGGGGAGCGATACTCTGGTAACGGCGAAGGTTCTTTCCGAAGCCATAAAAAGGCTTTCGCCCGACCTCGTTTATTGCGGCAGACAAAGCGTAGACGGAGACACCGCGCAAGTTCCCGCAGAAATAGCGGAAACGCTCGGATACGATTTTATTCCGTACGCTATGGAAAAGTCGGGAGACAGAGTTGTAACCCGTTACGGCGAAAGCGCGATAAAAGGTAAAACCGTAATCGCGTGGGAGAAAACCCGAAGTCTTCGCGCAGCTTCCTTGCGGTCGGTAAAAAAGGAAGTTAAAATTATCGGCATAAACGAGCTGGGTTTAAAGGCGGAAGAAACGGGCTTTTGCGGTTCTCCCACGAAGGTGGTGCAAACGTTTGAATCGGAGCGCGGCAGGCGAACGTGCAGATTTATAGAAAAAGAGGAACTGCAAAAGGAAATCGAAGTCGCCCTGCGAAAAGAAACGCCGCTGAAATCCCGCACGGGGGATTCGGATAATTTAAATACCGAAAAACTGAAAGAAGCGTTGATAGTCGGCGAGGGGCTTGTGAAATTCGGAAGCGCGATTGCGGAAAGAACTATTCGGATAATTCCCGATGAAAGCGAGCCGCGAAAAACCGCAGAAAAAATAAGAGAACTCGGCGTAAAAAACGTTTTTTTCAGAAGCGATCCCAAAAACCGCGTTTTCGCGCCGAGGGTTGCGGCGATACTTGGGGCGGGACTGTGCGCGGACTGCGTAAAAGCGGAGGCGCACGGCGAAAAGGTTTACGTTTACAGACCTGCTTCCGAAGGTAAAATCATAGCCAAAATAGAAAGCAAAAGCGAATACTTTTTAGCGACTATAAGAGACGAGGAAAAGCCTTGCGACGATATAGTGTTCGGCATAGGCTACGGCGCGAAGGATTGTGCGGAAGCCGTAAAAAGAGCGGCGGAAAGGTTTAACGCGGGAATAGTCGGGACGCGCAAGGTCGTAGATAACGGAATACTTCCGTACGAAGCGCAGGCGGGACTGACGGGGAAAACGATAAAACCGAAGGTTTACGTCGCGGCAGGCGTCGGCGGCGCAATACAGCATATAGTCGGCGTGGAACAGGCGGAAACGATAATCGCGATAAACGCCGATAAAAACGCGAAAATATTCGATTATGCCGACGTCGGCGTAATCGGAAAAGCAGAGGATATATTTAAATAGCGAGCGTGAATTTATGAAAAAGATATATATAGCGGGAAGTCTGAATATGGACTTGACGATAAAAAGTCCGTATATGCCGAAAGCGGGAGAAACGATAACGGGAAGCGACTTTATCACCAACGGCGGTGGAAAAGGCGCGAATCAGGCGACCGCGGCGGGAAAGCTCGGCGGCGAGGTTTATATGTGCGGTGCGGTCGGAAAAGACGGCTTCGGAGAAACGCTTACGGAAAATCTCCGCGCGGTCGGGGTGAATACCGATAATATAAAAAGAGAAGAGGGCGTTTCCACGGGAATAGCTGTAATCGTAGTGACCGACGGGAACAACAGAATAATACTCGATAAAGGCGCAAACGCAAAGCTGACCGCGGAGGATATAAAGGAGTTTTTGAAGGGCGCGAGCGATGGAGACATATATTTAACCCAGCTCGAAAACCCGATAGAAGCAATAGGCGAAGGGCTTAAAGCGGCGAAAGAGAAAGGGCTTTACACTATACTTAATCCCGCGCCCGCGAATAAAGAAATATCGAAGTATTTCGGCTACGTCGATCTGATAACGCCGAACGAAACGGAACTTGCGATATTCGGCGGGAAAGAAGAACTGTTTAAGGCGGGGATAAAGAGAATAGTGACCACTCTCGGCTCGAAAGGGTATGAGATAGCGGATGAAAACGGAGCTAAAATTTATCCTTGCTTAAAGGTGAACGCGGTAGATACTACCGCTGCGGGAGATACTTTGTGCGGAGGGCTTGCCGTAGGGCTAGCGGAAGGTAAGAATATAGAAGAAGCGACGGCTTTCGGAAGCAAAGCGGCTTCTATCGCGTGTACTCGTCGCGGGGCGGCGCAGTCCGTACCAACAAGAAAAGAGGTCGAAGAGTTTTAAGAAAAGCGTTTTAATAAAATAGTTGTAACAAACGAGTTTTAATAAAGTAGTTTTAGTAAAATCGAACGACCGAAAAGGGCGTTAAACTATCTATAATTAGATAAACGAAAGCCGCGGGGAGCAGCAATTTGCTGCTCCCTGCGGCGTTTTTTAAATTTTATACTTATCTTCAATAACGAAGTCTAAACCGTAGCGATTAGCCTTTTCCCAGCGTTGAAGTATTTCAAGCGTTTCAACATACGCGGTCATTTCTCCGATAATAAAATCGTTGCGAGGAACAGCGTTTAATTCTTCTAAATATTGAGAGTATAATTGAATAAGATAAATAATCGTTTCTTCTGCATTCATAATATCAGTCCATTGTAACGGCTATTTCTTTTAATATATTTCGTTCGTCTTCTAAACAAGCGTAAAAGCATTCCACTATTTCGTTTCTTA